>JAISCU010000234.1 GCA_031265345.1 Bifidobacteriaceae bacterium | reverse complement strand
GTGTTGATAGACGACTTGGAGCAGACCCTGGCCGACGCGCCCGATGGCAGCGCGGTCCAACTGCTCGCCGGACGCCATCTGAAACTCCTGCGCCAACGCGGCGCCCACGGGGTCACGGCGGCGATGAGACGCGAGGCGCGCAGGGCGGTGGCCGACGCCGGACGCGTCGACCGGGACCTGGAGGCGACCGCCCGTCTGCTCGTACCGATACTGCCGCAGATCAAGGCCGTCCTGAGACGCCGCAGACGCGAGGACGAAGCCCGCCACGCTGCGGACATCCGCGCCAGGCTCATGGGCGAACCCGACCCTCCGTTTGACGGCGGCGCAAACACATGACCCCTGGTGCGACGGTGCCTCCGTTTCAGCGCCACCGTGCGACCAGCCCCGACAGGTTTGCGCCACCACCGCCACCCGCCAAGGGCCACGGACACCTCCGCGGCCACGGTCAAAGATAGCCGACCGGGAAAGAGATTCCCAGCGTCTGGTGGCCCGAGTTCCGGGGACGGGCGCGCACCTGTCCGACATGACCATTGACACATGCGCCGACCCGACCGCCGCCTCTCCCTCGCACGACGGTCGCGGGGCGCTTCCCGTCTGGCCAGCGGCGACGACGCCCGGACGGCTGGCCGCCATGTCGAGGACCGCGCAGGGGTTCGACCCGACTGTGACCGACCCGGCGGCGCTGGCCCGGCTGCGGGACTTGTGCGCCGCTCCGCGCCCACCACAGACCAGCCGGTGCGCCTGACCGCCGCGACTCTCACGCCCGCCACACGAACTCGACCCGGCGCGGCAGCAGTTCGGCGCGGTAAGCGCGGCGGCGGTCTTGGTAGTCGTCCTCGGTCTCCCCGCGCCTGCGGGAGACGGAGCAGGGCACGCCCTCGGGGTGCGGGCCGATCAGCACGGCCTCCAAGACGGTGCGGGCGGCGTCGTGCCGCCATTGTGGCGGACGCCCACGCCATTCGGAGGCGACAGTGGACAAATCGAGCGTCGCCATGTCCACGAGCGGGGTCTTCGCGAGGCGCTGACGGCGCTCACGCTGCCGGACGGTGATCCGCTCCACCAGCCGGGCGCGTTGCCGCATCCAGTCGGCCCGGCCGATGATCCCGTCGTAATGGTCGTCGTCCAACCGGCGCAGCGCCGCCCGGTCGGCGTCCACCGACAGGGCCAGCTCCTGCCGCCGCGTCGCGGCCTCGGCTTCGTTTTGGGAAAGCCGCCGAGGGTCGAGGCTGACCTGGGCGAACACCGACATGAGCGCGTCCTCGACCAGTTCCTCGATCTCGTCCCCGTTCACCCGTCGGGAGCACACCCCGCGCTGCCCGTTCAGGCACACATAGGACGGGCCTTGCCGCCGCATCGCCGTGCCGCAACGGGCGCACCGGATGATGCCGGAGAACGGGTAAATCCGCTTCGCGCCGACGCGCGCCTTGTGCCTCTCCCTGCGCTCGGCCATGACCGAGTTCACCCTGTCCCACAACTCCGGGGCGAGGATCGGCGGCCAGTTGCCCCGCGTGAGCAGTTCCGGCTCCCCGTCGCGGTCCTGGGAGCCGTCCGGCCTGACCGGACGATACGACCGCAGCCCCTTCAACGCCGGGTTCCGCAGGATGCGGACCAGCAGGCTCTCGTTCCACAGCCCGCCGCCGGGCGTCCGCTCACCGCGTTCGTTCCACGTCCGGGTGATCATGTAAACGCTCTCCCCGGCCAGCACCCGGTCGGCGGTCTCCCGCACCAACGCCGCGCGTTCGGGGACGACCGTCAAGGTCGACTCGCCCATCACGTACCCGAACGGCGCCCGCCCCCCATGCCACCTGCCCTCCACGGCCTGCTGGCGCGCCGCGCGTTTCACACGCCGGGCCGTGTCCGCCGACGACTTGTTCGCCATCGCCACCAGCACCCGCGCCATTGCGATGTCCGCGTCGGAGTCCAACCGGAGGCTGCCGGTCGTGGAGGCGACGGCGAACCCGTGGAGCACCTTCGCGTCGATCAGGTCCTCCAAATCCCTGGGGTCGCGCACCGCGCGGTCCAGATCGTAGGCGACCATAACGTCCGCCCCGCCCCCCGCGAACGACCGCAGCATGGCGTGGAACTTCGGGCGCACCACCCGGCGCACCTTCTCGCCCGACGGCAGGACTATGGTGCGCTGCTTGAACGCCGAAGTGTCGTTCTCCTTGAAAACCTCGACCACGCTCAACCCTTGCGCCTCACAATAGGCGCGGCAGTCAGCCTCCTGCCTGTCCACGCCCTTCTCCGTACCCTCCGGGTCATCGCTGATACGGACGTACAACACCGCACGTCGCGGCGCTACCGCCGCCGTGGCGGTGTACGGCGCTCCCTGCTGCCCGCTCATAGGCATCTCGTGTACCTGCCTCTCCATGAGGCGTAGGTACGTTTGGACTCCCACGGGGTCGACAGGTCGCGGTCGCCGTCTCCTGCGGCGACGGTCTTCAACAGGTAGAGGTAGCCTTGGCCGGCGTGCATCACCCGCATCGACACGGTCACCGGCGCCACCTGCGCACGTGGTGGCGGAGCCTGCGTTCAGGCCTGGTCACAGGCTCGGCGGAGCACTTGCAAGACGTGTGGACCCTAAGAATGCATAGGCTGCATCGGCGGGTTGCGGCGGTGGGGTAGCAGCGCGACCGTGGGCGTTGAGCGCTGCATCGCTGTCGGGCGGAGGCTCGCGTGCAGGTGCGGGCTGAGCCGGGCCTGGCTGTTGAAGACAGGCGGGCTGGCGCAGCGTCGGCGGAGATGACGTGCGGTCTGCGCGTTCGGCGGCCCCCGAGCGGCAGCCCCGAGCGGTCGCGCCAGGGTTGCCGGATACTTCACCCTGAGCGAGGTCCCCGTCCCCCTCCGCACGGTGCGGGTCGCCGTCAACGACCGAGGCGGTACCGGTGGGCTCGCGGCAGGGAGCGGCCGGTCGGAACGCTCGCGCGGCTGAGTCGCTCGATGGGGCCTCGGGCAGGCGCATCAGTGCGGCGAACGCCTCCCCGTAGGCTTCGTCGCTGAGTGTCCGGCCGCCCGCTTCCGCTGCGGCGTAGGCGGCGGGGTCCACGCCTGTGAGCCCTGCTGCGTCGGCCAGCGTGAGCCGGGCGCGGTGCCTAGCCTCCCGCAACGGCCAACCGGCCGCCGTCATGCTGCCCGCCTCGAGTCGGACCGGGAGGCAGCCCAGGCGCGGACCTCGTCCGGGTCGAACCTGAGATGCCTGCCGATCCTGATCCCCTCCGGAGCGGGAGATCCCATCGACCGCCACCGGTACAACGTGGCGAGGGGGACGGCCAAGTAGTCGGCTACCTCGGTCGGGGTCCACAACCGGTCGTGTCGGCTGCCGGTCATTTCGCTGCTCACATTCACTCCTAAGGTTCGCTGAAACATCACGGCGACATACGTCTTGCGCGATCCGACAACACTAACTAATGTAGGACGAGAGCGCAAGGAGTGATATGCTGTGATGCATGAGCGAACGAAAGCGGGTACCGAAGTCGGCGACCTGGGAGGACCGCCTTTCCGCCGAGGTCGGGCTGAACATCGCCGTGGCGCGCGAGGACGCCGGGATGACCGCGCAGGAGCTGTCCGACGTCCTGACCGCCGGAGGGGTCCGGCTAGGCCGGCCCGCTATCAGCCAGATAGAGAACGGACAGAGGGCCGTGTCCCTGGCCGAGGCTCTCGCGATAGCGGCCGTCCTCGGCGTGGTGCCAGCGGACCTGATCTTCGACCCGTCGCCCGACCCGGTGGAGGCCCTGCCGGGCGAGACCCGCATGACCGGCGCGGAGGCTGCCGACTGGGTGCGCGGGGACCTGCCCGCGCCGGAAGACGGCCAGTCTCGCGCCGACTGGCTGGCGGACGCGGCCGAAGCGAAGGCGGTGCCCAGTCTGGTGAACCGGTGGTCGATGTTGTCACGGATCGAACGGCAGCTGTTCATGCACCACCGCGCCGTGGAACGGGCCCAGGCCCGGCTGCTCGGAGCGGCGGACGCCATCGACCGGCTCAACGCCCAGCAGTCCCTCGACGCCGCTACCGCCGCCGCGATCCAGGCCGCCAAGAGCTTCGACCTGATCACGGGAGCGACCGCGGCCAGCGAGGGCACCCGACCGGACTCCGAGGCCGAACCGGAGACCCTGGAACTGGTCAACCGCTACAAGGCGATGGAGATGCCCAGCCTCGGCATCGCGCCCAGCGCGCTGAGCCATGCCTGGGCCAACCGGCCCGAACGAGCCGACCAGAACTGACCGCCGCTCGCCGCGCCAAGGCTCCTGCGGCCAGGCGGAACCAACGTCGGACACTCCGCGACGCCCACAGGGCCAAGGTGCCCTTCACCAGGCCAACCTGGCGCGTGCTCGGCGAACTCGCGCGTCACCGTGCTGACGGCGATACCACGGCTCCGATGACTAAACCAGTCCGGCTCGGGGCGTCTGCGGCCCAGACGACGCCGGGAGCGCCGCCCCCGGAGAGGGTGGCTCCGTGAGGCCTCCGCTCGCCGTCAACACTTGGGGCCGCATATCGCGGACCCGCGAGTCGCCCGGACGGTGGGTCGCATCCGCCCGGTTCCGGACCGCGACCGGCGACACCGTACGGGTGCGCAGGTGGGGCCAGACCGGGGCGCAGGCCGAGAGGGCGCTGATCAAAGCGCTCAGGGAGACCGTGGCCACGGCGGGCGACGACCTGTCGCCGCGCACCCGAGTGCGCGACCTGGCGGACTACTGGCTCCGCACCGAGGTCGAGCCCTCGGAGCGCGCGTATAACACCAAGGCCCGCTACTCGCAGACCGTGAAATCCCAGATCAAACCAGGTTTAGGCGGGCTGATGATCCGCGAGGCCACCACTGCGGTCCTCGATCGGTTCCTCAAGGCTGCACAGGCCAAGTACGGTGACGAGACCGCGCGGGGATGCAAGACAGTCCTATCGGGCATGTTCGGGCTCGCCGCCCGCTTCGATCTGATACCAGCCAACCCGGTCCGGGAAGTCTCCCGGATCGCCGTTAAGAAGCCAGAAGTGACTGCCCTGACCACGACACAGGTCCAACGCCTCCGCTCCCAACTCGCGGCGGACAAGAAGGCGCTCAGGGGCGACCTGCCGGACGTGATCGGCGTCATGCTCGCCACCGGCTGCCGGGTCGGCGAAGCCATCGCCCTGCGCTGGCAGGACATTGACGTCGAGGCCGGGACCGCCACCATCACCGGGAAGATCATCCGCAAGACCGGGCAGGGCCTGTTCCGCGAGGACACCACCAAAGGCAAGAAGACCACCCGGCTCCAACTGCCGGATTGGGCCGTCGAAATGCTCAAGGCGCGGTCTGCCAGGAGACTGCCCGGCGGAGAGCACGGTCTGGTCTTCCCCACAGCGGACGCCGGACCGCGCGAGGTCCGCACAATCGAACACCAATGGATGGCGTTCCGCCTTCGGAATCCCGAATGGAAGGACGTGCCCACCAGGTACTTCCGCAAGACCGTCGGCACCACCACCGCCCAAGCCCTGGGAGAGGCGGCGGCCGCCGCCCAACTCGCCCACTCGGACCCGGCGGTCACCCGCCGTCACTACATCGCCACCCCCGACCAGGGGCCGGACGTGCGCGAAGCGCTCAAAGGGTTCTCGATCCAAAGCGGTCAGTTTCCGGTCACTCCGAACCCACTAACACGGAACCAGAGACCGGCTCTGGGCCTCTGACCAGGCCAAACAGTAGCGGGAGGGGGGATCGAACCCCCGACCTCACGAGTAGTGGAAGCGCACTTGGGCTATGACCAGGCTGCCGTCGTCATCGACTCGGTGGACCAATCGATGCTCCTCCGTGATGCGCCGTGACCACGCCCCGGCCCCATCGTGCTTGAGCGGTTCGGGTTTCCCGATGCCGCTGAACGGGTGGCGGCGGGTGTCTTCTATGAGCTTGTTCAGACGCACAAGCATTTTGCGGTCGCGGGTGGCCCAGTAGGTGTAATCCTCCCAGCCGTCGTCGGTGAATGTGAGCCTCACTGGATCAGCTCGTGTTCGGTGGCACGCCCCGCCTTGGCGTCCGCGAGGGACCGGCGCAGACGTTCCGCGTTCGCGGGGGTCGAGAACAGGTATGCGGATGTGACCAGGGCATCGTAGTCCTCGGCCGCCATGAGGACCGCGTTCCCGTGGTTTGAGACGATCTCAATGGCGGTGTGATCCTCATTCACGCGTCTGACCAGCGGAAACAGCTCGCGTCGCGCCTGGGTCGCTGTGATGGCTGCCATGATCTCTCCTTTGTGTGCGGAATCACGTACTATAAAGCGTACCGGAAAAGGTACCGCCGCAGGGAAGGCTCGTGTTGGAATTGGTTCGCGAATCTGGGTGAGTTTCGCCACTTGGTGTCCGATGCCGT
>JAISCU010000193.1 GCA_031265345.1 Bifidobacteriaceae bacterium | reverse complement strand
CGGACCGGCCTGCCCGCCGGGACGGCGGAGCGGGCGCTCCGGTCGGACGCGTTCGGGCCTTTGGCGGCCGCCCTTGGACGCGCGGAGGAGGCGGGGTGGGACCCGGACGCCGAGTTCCCGCGCCTCGCCGCCGGGTCCCTGGCCGGCGCGGACGACCCGGCGGCGGTGCTGTGCCGCCGGCTCGCCCTGGTCGCGGACCGGTTGGAGGCCCGCCCGACCCGCCGGGCGGCGGCCCGGCTGCTCGGCATGTTCCCGGAGGTGGCCGGCCCGGTCAGCCCCGCCATGCGGGAGGCCCTCGACCAGCGGAAGACCGCGTTGGAGGCCCGCGCGAACGAGATGCTCCGCCGCGCCGCCGCAGGGCGCGAGCCGTGGCTGACGGCCCTCGGGCCCAGGCCCCGCGACCACAGGCTCGCCCGCCGCTGGGACCGCGCCGCCCTCGCCGCCGCCGCCTACCGCGACCGGTACGAGATCACCGGTCCCGAACCGCTCGGCACCCCCGCGACCCTGGCCCAAACCCGCGACGCCGCCCGGGTGCGCGGCTTGGTCGAGGGGGCCCGATTGCGGGTCGTCGGGCAGGTGCCAGCAGCGCCGACGCGACCGGTTATGTCCTCCGAACCCGGACCCAGCCTGTGAGTCTCGACGGCGCGGTGACGCGGAAGAGGTCACGGCGCGCAACTGCTGGTGCAGGCTGAGCCTCCCGCAGCTGCGCTGGTCCAGGTGCGCCTAACGGCGTTTCCCGGTGCGCTTGGCTCCGGGCGGAGGGCGGTGCTGAAGACCCTCAGGAGGAAGCAGCTGCTTGACCAGTTGGTCGAGCTCTGGGTCCGGGCTGGGGAGCGCTCCGTCATAGAACACCCCGTCCAGCAGCTTGGTCTGTTCCGAGAATTCGAACGCCGCGCCCCGGGTGATTCCAAGCTGGTACTTCTTCGCGCGGAGGTACCCTCTCGCGTGGTTTTCGGCATCGCCGGGCGGCCGCCCGGCCGGCCGGGTGATCCACACAAGCAGCCACGCGTTCTCCCGCGAGGTGCCAATGGGAACAGTCACACTGCGTTCGCCGCCGACGGGGTCTGCCTTGGAGAGCAGGTGAGACGGCTCACGCGCCATCTGCATCTGGTCTTTGGCCGACATGGACAGCAAGGTCGCTCCGATCGACAACCAACCGTAGTCGCGGCGACGCGCGAGTTCCTGGACGAATTCCTTGATGGGCGCGTGCTCGAGTTGGGGTTTCGGCGCGGGCGGCATGGAGGGATCGATGCGGCTCAGGTGCCAAGCGTCGAGAGGATCTGTCCGGCTGGTGATCACCGATGGGCGGAGGTTCCGCCGTCGCCGGCGCGCCGCGGTGTCGGGTTTCATGAAGGGAAGCTCCGCATGCACTTTGTCCGGGTCGGGCGGCACGTACAGGCCTCGCTCCAGGAAGTACAGGTAATAGTCCAACTCGTCTGGCGCCTCGTAGTACCGGGTTGTTTCGGCGTCTCTTCTCCGGCGAAGATACAGAAGGAACTCGGCCGGAGTGCCCGCTAAGTCGCTGATGAGCTGAAGGTCGTGCAGCGAAACCGTCCACGGGACCGCGTCTGGATCCAGGAACCCTGCGTCGATCAGGCCGGCCGTGGCCGTCGCCACGCCTGGCAAGTCCTCGAGGCTGACGGCCACCAGGTGGATCTCACGCACCGCTGAGAGATCCACCCACCCTTCGGATTGAACCCGCAGGCCGCCGTCCAGCCGTATGCGCTCTGCGGCGCGGCAGGCCTGCGCCGAAGCGTTCCTGATCATGCCGACCAGGTCCCGACGCAGCTTCCCGGTGTCGCCTGCCCTGGCCTTCGGGTTGACCGCGATGGCCTTGCACTCCACGACGACCGCGACGTCGTCCAGCACGACGAGCAAGTCGCCTTCCACACGCTTGGTGAATCCCTCGGCCCCTCCGCCAGCTTCCGCCGCGTTGGCCGGAACGAAGTACTCATACCCGGCGCGAATAGCCGAACCTGGCATCAGCGTCTCGAAAATCTCGCGCACGCGATCCTCGAGCAACTTGCCGCGGTGCGCCTGATACGCGTCCCATCTGCTCGTTTCTCGCAATATGCGCTCGCAGGTCTCGCGAACTGCTTGGAGGTTCAGAGCGTGATGGACGAGCATCCCGGCGCCGTCTTCGCCGACCAGGAGCGGTTTCGTCCTCCACGGGTTGTCGCCCACCACGAACGCCCTGGCAAGATCTGCTGGCCGCAGATCAGGCGGTTCGAGGCGGAAGGCTGCGAAGACCAAAGCCGCGATCTCTAGGGGCACGCCGCACACGTCTGAGGCGTCCTGCGGCGTCACTGCCACTTCGCTCCGGTCGGGGCTCCATATCGACGCCCAAACCTCGCGGAATCGCTGCGCCTCCGGCCCGGCTGGATCAGTCGACCCTTTTTCCTGTGCAGCTTCGGTCAGCTCGTTCAGCGCGGGGAAGCCTGCCTCCATCCGCCGGTTCCACCGAAGCACCTGGGTGTCGTGGACCGCGTCAAGGACGGTCACCGCCTCGGCGGCGGTGAACCCCAGGGCTCCGCGCAAGGTGGCCTCAGTTTCAGGCTCGCCGAACAGCTCGAGGAGCGTGGCGCCGACGATCTCCGGGTAAGAGCTGTTCCTGAGCCAAAGCTCCCGAAGCGAGGTCGCAAACTGGATCTTCGCGAGGGCGGGGTCGTCAGCCAGCTTGGCTCTCGCTATCAGCTCGATCTGAAGGACGTCAAGCAGGTCACGGCACTTCTTCTTCCAGTCCTGGACCTCGGGGTTCGGATCAGCCCGCGTCTTTCGCGCCACCGGCACCGCTCCCGGGCCAACCAACGCCAACAGCATCAGCAACTCCACCTCCGTAGGCCCGCGTTCCGTGCCGGGCCGTACCTTGCCGCCAACGGTGAAGGGAAGCAGGGCGATGCGGAGAACCTCGCACAAGGTGAACGGGTCGTATTCCCCAAGGGAACGCGCGAGGTCGGTCGACAACTCCTCGACCACTCCGTCGGCGGTCGCTGCCGGAGCGTCCGAGGCAAGAATCGCGTCAAGCCACCTGCCCATGTGCTCGGCGTCGTCGGCGACCGCGGCTACATGCCGGTCGATCTGCGGCTGCCGCTTCTTCTTTTTCCGTCTCTGGCTCTTCCGCGAAGCGTGCCGCCTGGACTTGGATCCCATGGCGCCATCCAACCAGACGCCTCCGACACCGAGATAATGGAAGAGCGTCGCGCCTGCGGGGGCTGCGACGCGCCTCGAAACGCCGCGAACGGGGCCTCATGACCCCAGT
>JAISCU010000186.1 GCA_031265345.1 Bifidobacteriaceae bacterium | reverse complement strand
TATCACGGACGTGACCACCACGGCCGCCAGGCCGCCCACCGCGACAGCGGCGACAGTGACGCCGGCGATGATCGAATTGCGCCGCTTGCGCCGGGCGTTGGCGATCATCCGCTGCTGGCGCGCCAGAGCTTTCTTCCGTTCGCGTTCGCGCTTGAGGTTGCGCTTGGCCATCATCTTGGTAACCCTCCTTGAACCTTGATAATCCCCCGCGAGCGAAAAGTCTATCGGCCCAAGCTCCATTACCCTTGAGTACGCCGTGACCGGTCGCGTGCCGAGCCCGGGAACGGCCCAGAAAACCGAGCGAGAAAGGCGACCCAGATGGCTCGTCCCCGACCCCTGTCAGGATTCCCCGAATGGCTGCCGCCGGGCAGGGCGGTTGAGCGGCACCTGATCGACACCCTGCGGCGCGTCTTCGCCATGCACGGTTTCGTGGAGATCGAGACCCGCGCCGTCGAGCCGCTGGCGGACCTGCTGCGGAAGGGGGAGACCTCGAAGGAGGTGTACGTCCTGCGCCGTCTCCAGGACGCCGACCGCACGGGCTACGATTCCAAGACGCTGGGCCTCCACTTCGACCTGACCGTGCCGCTGGCCCGTTACGTGCTGGAGAACGCCGGCCGCCTCGATTTCCCGTTCAAGCGCTACCAGATCCAGAAGGTCTGGCGCGGCGAACGCCCGCAGGAGGGCCGCTTCCGCGAGTTCATCCAGGCCGATCTCGACGTGATCGGCCTGAGCCAATTGCCCTTCCACTACGAGGTCGAACTGCCGCTGGTCATGGCCGAGGCCCTGGCCGCGCTCGGGATTGGCGACTTCCGCGTCCTGGTCAACAACCGCAAGGTCGCGGAGGCCGTCTACCGGCTGATCGGCGTGGACCGCGCCGACCACATCGACGCGGTTCTGCACTGGGTGGACAAGCTCGACAAGATCGGCGCCGCTAATGTCGCGGAAGGGTTGGGCGGGGAGGGGTTGACGCCGGAGCAGGTCGAAGTGACCCTCGGCCTGGCCGCCATTTCCGGGTCCGATGCCGCCGAGGTTGTCGGCGCCGTCCGCGGGCTGGTCAGCGGGGTCGGCTCGAGCGCCTTGCTCGATGAGGGCCTGGCCGAGCTGGCCGCCCTGTTGGACGCCGGCAGTCGGCGTCTGCCCGGAACGCTCGTGGCCGATTTGAGGATCGCCCGCGGCCTCGACTACTACACGGGCTCTGTCTACGAGACGGTCTGGCTGGGCCAAGAGTCGCTGGGGTCGGTCTGCTCCGGCGGCCGCTACGACTCGCTGGCCACGGCTGGAAGCCAGACCTATCCCGGAGTCGGATTGTCGATCGGCGTGTCGCGGCTGGTCAGTCGCGTCTTGGCGCTGGGCCTGCTGGCTCCGTCGAGGCTGTCACCGGCGGCGGTGCTGGTCGCGGTGGTGGACGAGGCCGACCGAGCGGCATCGGACATCGTGGCGGCCCAATTGCGGGCCAGGGGGATCGCGACCGACGTGGCGCCCGACGCGGCCAAGTTCGGGAAACAACTGAAGTACGCCGACAAGCGGGGCATACCCTTCGTCTGGTTCCCCGGCCAGGGCGGCGACCAGGTCAAAGACCTCCGGTCGGGCGAGCAGGTCGATGCTCGCGCCGACACTTGGACGCCGCCGGCCGCCGACCTGGCGATGAGCTTCGGCCCAGCGGACCAGTAGGATTCATAGCCGTGCTACGTACTCATGACTGCGGCGAACTGCGGTCGGAACAGATTGGCCAAACCGTTCTCCTGGCGGGCTGGGTGGCGTCGCGTCGCGATCACGGCGGCGTGGCGTTCATCGACCTGCGCGACGCCTCGGGGGTCGCCCAGGTGGTGATCCACGACGAGGCGACCGCCCACCAACTGCGCTCGGAGTACGTCCTGCGGGTCAAAGGACTGGTGCGGCGGCGGCCCGAGGGCAACGAGAACCCCGAGTTGGCGACGGGCGAGGTCGAGGTCATGGCCGAGGACGTGCTGGTGCTGAACCCGTCGAAGCCGTTGCCGTTTCCCATCGACGACCACATCGAGGTGGGCGAGGAGACCCGGCTCAAGTACCGCTACCTCGACCTGCGCCGGTCGCGGCCGGCGGCGGCGTTGCGGCTGCGCTCGGAGGTCAACCGCGTCACCCGCGAGGTCCTGGACGAGCACGGATTCGTGGAGATCGAGACCCCCACCCTCACGCGCTCCACCCCGGAGGGCGCGCGCGACTTCCTGGTCCCGGCACGGCTGTCGCCGGGCAACTGGTACGCGCTGCCGCAATCGCCGCAGTTGTTCAAGCAACTGCTGATGGTGGCCGGGATGGAGCGGTACTACCAGATCGCGCGCTGCTACCGCGACGAGGATTTCCGCGCCGACCGCCAGCCGGAGTTCACCCAACTCGACGTCGAAATGTCGTTCGTGGACCAGGACGACGTGATCGCATTGGCCGAATCCGTGCTGCGGGCGATCTGGCGGTTGATCGGCTACGAGATCCCGGATATCGCGCGCTTGACTTACGCGGAGGCTATGCGCCGCTTTGGCTCCGACAAGCCCGATCTGCGCTACGGCCTCGAATTGGTCGAACTGGCCGAGTACTTCGCGGACACGCCTTTCCGGGTCTTCCAGGCCCCTTATGTGGGCGCTCTGGTCATGCCGGGGGGTGGCTCGCAGCCCCGGCGGACCTTCGACGCCTGGCAGGAGTGGGCCAAGCAGCGCGGCGCTCGCGGCCTGGCCTACGTGACAGTGGGGGATTCCGGCGAGCTTGGCGGGCCGGTGGCCAAGAACTTGTCCGATGCCGAACGGTCGGGTTTGGCCGCGAAGGTGGGCGCCCAAGCGGGAGACTGCATCTTCTTCGCGGCGGGCGCGGCTGGGCACTCACGCGCGTTGCTGGCCGCCGCTCGGGCCGAGATCGCCCGTCGGCTCGGCCTGGCGCGGGAGGGCGAGTGGTCGTTCGTCTGGGTGGTCGACGCCCCGCTGTTCAAGCCGGTCGGCCAGGACGACGACGTGGCGGTCGGATCGGGTCAATGGACTGCCGTGCACCACGCTTTCACCAGTCCCACGCCGGAATGGATCGAGCGCTTCGAGGAGGACCCCGGGGCGGCGCTGGCCTACGCCTACGACATCGTCTGCAACGGCAACGAGATCGGCGGCGGGTCGATCCGTATCCATTTGGCCGAGGTCCAACGCCGGGTCTTCGAGGTCATGGGGATCGGTCCGGCCGAGGCTCAGGAGAAGTTCGGCTTCTTGCTCGACGCCTTCCAGTACGGCGCGCCGCCCCACGGCGGGATCGCCATGGGCTGGGACCGGATCGTCGCGCTGCTGGCCGGCGCCGACTCGATCCGCGAGGTCATCGCCTTCCCCAAGTCCGGCGGCGGGTTCGACCCCTTGACCGGCGCGCCCGCGCCGATCACCCCCGCCCAGCGCAAGGAGGCCGGGGTCGATTTCAAGCCCAAGGATCAGTGATCGAGGCCCAGTTTGGCGTGGAGGCGTTGGAGTGGGCGGGGCGCCCACCAGTTCCATTTGCCCAAGACCGACATGGTCGCGGGCACCAGCAGCATCCTGACCAGCGTGGCGTCCAGGGCCACTGCCAGGGCCAGGCCGATCCCGATCTCCTTGATCATGACCAGGCGTCCGGCCGCGAAGCCGAGGAACACCATGACGATTATCAGGGCGGCTGAGGTGATTATGCGGCCTGAGTGCTGCAAACCCTGGGAGACCGACACCTGGGGATCGTGGTTCGAGTCCCATGACTCCTTGATGCGGGAGATCAGGAACACCTCGTAGTCCATGGCCAGGCCGAAGCCGAAGATCAGCAAGAGGACCAAGATGTAGGTCTCGATCCCATTGACGGCGCTGAAGCCCAGGATGGAGCCGAAATGGCCGCCCTGGAAAATCCAGGTCACCATGCCGAGGCAGGCGACCAGCGACAACGCGTTGGTGATCAGCGCCTTCAGCGGGATCAGAATCGAGCCGGTGAACAGGAACAGCAGGATGAACGTGGCGGTGGCCACGATCCCGAGCGCCTTGGGCGCGCCCGCCGCCAATTGGGCCTCGAAGTCGAGCAGGCGGGCGGCCGGCCCTGTGACGTAGACCTTGTAGTCCTGGGGGGCGGCCTCGCGTATCCGCTCCACCGCCGCCCTGGCCTCGGGGCCTTCGGCGTCATCGGCGGTCACCCCGAGCCTGACCTCGACATAGCCGTCGTGCTCGGTCGAGACCGAGCCGTCAAGGTTCTCCTGCAACTCGGTGCCGTCGATCCCTGCCAGCGTGTCGCGAGCGAACTTGTCGGTGTCCGGCTGGTTGCCTTTGGAGATCACCTGGATGGCGTCCGCTGCGGTGAGCGGGTAGCTGGCCTCCAACTCTTCCAGGAAAGCGCGTTGCGTGGAGTTCTCCGGGAGCAACTCGACCGTGGAGTTGCGCAGTTCGATGTCCCGGATCGGCAAGGCTAGAAGCACCAGCACGGCCAGGACGCCGCCCATCACCCACCAGGGGCGCTTCTGCACGCCGGTGGCCAGCCGCGAGAACACTCCGGTGTCCGGCGAGACGTCGGAGGCCCTGGCATAGATGTAGGACAGGCCTGGCGCCCGGCTGAGGAGCGACGGCTTGGTCAGATGTTTGCCCACCAGCACCAGGATGGCCGGGACCAGGGTGGTGGCCGTGCCCAGGGCCAGCAGCACCACGATCAACCCGGCCATGCCGAAGGTGCGCAGGATCGACGGCTCGAAGGCCATCAGCCCGGCGATGCAGACCGCTATGGTCAAAGCCGAGTAGAAGACGGTGCGCCCGGCCGCCTGGACCGTGGCGGTGACGGCCGCCTCGACCGTCCGCTTGACCGCCGCCGGATCGGCCGCCTCGGCGTTCCCCAAGCGGTGCAACTCCTCGCGGAAGCGCGACACGACCAGCAGCCCGTAGTCGATCGACAATCCCAGCCCGACCAGCGAGATGACGTTGATCACAGAGGTGTGGATGTCCATCGCGTAGGTGGTCGCGAAGACGGCGCCCATGCAGGTGAAGATGGACACCACCGCGCCCACCACCGGCATGGCAGCGGCCAGGAAACCGGCGAACACCAGTACCATTACAATCAGCGCCACCGGTAGGGAGATGAATTCGCCCAGTTCCAGATCATGTTTCATGCCGTCGATGATCTCCGCCAGGATCATGTGCTGGCCACCAACGGTCGCCTTGACCCCCTCGGACTCCTGGGGCAAGTCCCGCGCCGCTTGTTCGAGGCGGGCGATCACCGCCGAGGCGGCGGCGTCCTCCTGGTCCTCGGTCAGGCCTTTGGCGATGTCGACGGTCATGAGGAAACCGTCGTTGTTCCTCGCCACCAGACCGACCACCGCCGGGCTGGCGAGGGCGCACTGGGCGGCCGCCGGGCTGGCCGGGTCGATCTCCGGATCGCCGCAGAAGGTCGGGTTGAGCGGGTCTATGACCATCGGGTAGTGGTCCTCGCTCGATCTGGTGGCGACGCCGTCGATCGCGGCCAGGTCCTCGCGGACCTGGACCAGGGCGGTGCTCACCTTGGCGACGGACTCGGTGTCCGCCAGGTCGATGTCGCTGACCGCCATGGTGACCGATTGCGAGGAGGTGGCCCCCGTCTCGATCAGCGCGTCGGCGGTGGCGGAGTCGCTATCGGCCGCCTCCGGGGCGCCCGAGTTGACGCGGTCGAACAGGCCTTGGCCGGTGACGCCGAAAACGGCCAGTCCCGCCCCGGTCACAGTCAGTGCGGCCCAGACCAGCACCGTGATCAGCGGATGACGGATGATGCCTCTGGCAAGCTGCGAAAACACGGATTCTAGGCTATTGCATGGTCCGCTCGGCCGCTCCGGGGCCGAGCCTCTAACCTGGGACGGTGGACTTGTTCGATTCGGCGCTGGGCTCGCCCGCCACCGACGAGCCGAACCCGAGCGCGCCTCTGGCGGTCCGGATGCGCCCGCGTTCCTTGGGGGAGTTCACCGGCCAGCGCCATCTGCTGAACCCCGGCTCGCCGCTCCACCGGCTGATCGAGCCGAGCGACGCCGCTAGCCGGGCGAGGCCCTCCTCGGTCATCTTGTGGGGACCGGCCGGGAGCGGCAAGACCACTTTGGCCTACCTGGTGGCTCGTGGCTCCGGACGCATCTTCAGGGAACTGAGCGCCGTGTCGGCCGGAGTGAAGGACATCCGGGCGGTGCTGGAACAGGCCCGGCGCGCCCTGGCGACCGGCGCCGAGACGGTGCTGTTCATCGACGAGGTCCACCGTTTCTCGAAAGCCCAGCAGGACGCGCTGCTGCCGGCGGTCGAGAACCGGTTGGTCACGCTGGTGGCCGCGACCACCGAGAATCCATCGTTCTCCGTCATCACGCCGCTGCTGTCGCGCTCGCTGCTGCTGACCTTGGAGCCGCTGGGGGACGAGGGGATCGGCGAACTGGTCGACCGGGCCGTGGCCGACCAGCGCGGCCTGGCGGGGACCGTGTCGCTGACGGAGCCCGCCCGGTCCGCCCTGATCCGGCTGGCGGGCGGCGACGCGCGGCGGGCGCTGATGATCCTCGAAGCGGCGGCGGGGACGGTGGCCCTGGGGAAGGACGACCCGGTGATCGACCTGGACCAGATCGAGCGCGCCATCGACGTGGCCGTGGTCCAGTACGACCGCGACGGCGACCAGCACTACGACGTCACCAGCGCCTTCATCAAGTCGCTCAGGGGCAGCGACGTGGACGCCGCCCTGCACTATTTGGCCCGCATGATCCAAGCCGGCGAGGACCCCCGTTTCATCGCCCGTCGGCTGATCATCCTGGCGGCCGAGGACATCGGCATGGCCGACCCGTCGGCCCTCCAGACCGCCGTGGCGGTGGCCCAGGCCGTGCAGATGATCGGGATGCCGGAAGGACGCATCCCGCTGGCCGAGGCGGTGGTGCACCTGGCCACGGCGCCCAAGTCGAACGCCTCCTACCTGGCCATCGATGCCGCCCTAGCGGATGTCCGGGAGGGCAAGGCCGGGCCGGTTCCGCCGCATCTTCGCGACGCCCATTACGCGGGCGCCGAACGGCTCGGCCACGGTCTGGACTACCAGTACGCCCACGACGCCCCGAACGCCGTCGCGGCGCAGGTCTACGCGCCGCCAGGGCTGGACCGTGCGGTCTACTACCGCCCCACCGACCGGGGCTTCGAGCGCCAGGTGGGAGAGCGGCTGCGCCAGGTGCGCGAAGTGCTGCGACAGGCGCGACCCGACTGACCGCGCCGGGGACGCGCGCACGGCATCGTGCACCCGAGAGCCCGTGTGCGGGACCAAGCCGTGGCGCGGGTTATGCTTCAAGGCGACCTGCGGGCACCAAGGAGGGGCATAGTCATGGGGAAACTGGTCAAACGCTGGAACAACTTGGGACTGATCACACGGATCGTGATCGGGCTGGTGGTCGGAACGGTCTTCGGCTACCTGGCCAACCGGGGGGCGGCGCTGGACTGGCGCGTGGCGGGCACCACGGCGGCCAGTTGGGAATGGATCGGGCTGATCGGCCAGATCTTCGTGGGCGCGCTCAAGGCGGTGGCGCCGATCCTGGTGTTCGTGCTGGTCATCAGCGCGCTGGCGGGGGCGCGGGCGGAAGTGTCGATGCGCCTGATCATTGTGCTGTACCTGGCCTCGACGTTCGTGGCGGCGCTGGTCGCGGCGGGGCTGAGCTTCGTCTTCCCGATCCAGCTGACTCTGGCGGACCAGCCCGACGCGGAGGCGCTGCCGAGCGGGATCGGCGAGGTGCTCCAGACCCTGCTGCTGAACGTGGTCAGGAATCCGGTCGAGTCCCTGGCCAACGCCAACTACCTGGGGATTCTGGCCTGGGCGATAGTGATCGGGATCGCGCTGCGGCGGGCCGGCGAGGCAACGCTCGGGGTGGTCACATCGATCGCCGAGGCGATCGCTCGAGTGGTGCGCTGGATCATCGCGCTGGCGCCTTTCGGCGTGTTCGGGCTGGTCTACCAGGCGGTGTACGAGAACGGCGCCGAGGTCTTCACGGTCTACGGGAAACTGGTGGCCCTGCTGGTGGGTTGCATGGCGGTGATCGCGCTGGGCGCCAACCCCCTGATGGTCTGGGTGGTGCTGCGGCGCAACCCCTACCGGCTGGTCCTGCGCTGCCTCAAGGAGTCCGGCCTGATGGCGTTCTTCACCCGCAGTTCCGCCGCGAACATCCCGGTCAACCTGGAATTGGCCCGCCGCTTGGGGCTGGACCGCGACACTTACTCGGTTTCGATCCCGCTGGGCGCGACCGTCAACATGGCCGGGGCCGCCGTCACCATCACGGTCATGGCCATGGCCGCCAGCCACACGATGGGCGTCCGGGTCGACTTCGTCACGGCCGTGGTGCTGTGCGTGCTGGCCGCCATCTCCGCCGCCGGAGCCTCTGGAGTGCCTGGCGGCTCGCTGATGCTGATCCCGCTGGCCTGCTCGTTGTTCGGGCTGTCCGCTGACGTGGCGATGCAGGTGGTGGGCATCGGCTTCATCATCGGCGTGATCCAGGACTCCTGCGAGACCGCCCTCAACTCCTCCTCCGACGTGCTGTTCACCGCCACCGCCGAATACCGGCTGTGGAACCGCGAGGGGAAGAAGTACCGGGCCGGGCAATTGGTCTTGACCTAGGTTGCCCGATGCCGCCGTCCCAGCCCTTGGTGCGCCTTGTGCAGGTGCCGGGCTGGGTCGCGCGCCCGGCCGGGACCGGGTCGGGGTCTGGGGCCGTGGGGGCGGCATCGGCGTTGGCCCGTGAGATCGTGGAGCGCGAGGCCCGATCGGCCTTCGGGACGCGGGACTTGACCTGGGCGCGGACCGAGGCTGGGCGTCCCTATCTGGCCGAGCTTCCGGACTTCCACTTCTCCATCTCGCATTCCGGCCCGCACGTCGGCGTGGCCTTCGGGGGAGCGGCGCGCTGCGGGCTCGACATCGAATGGACCGGGCGTGCGGTCGAGTTGGCGGTGGCGCGCCGGTTCGCCGCCGACGAGCGTGACTACGTCGAATCGGGTCCGGCGGGGACGCCCGCGGGGAGGCTGCTGGAGGTCTGGACCAAGAAGGAGTCGTACCTCAAATGGCTGGGCCAGGGTCTGGGCGCTGGGCTGTCCCGTTTCTCGGTGTTGGACTCAGCCGCCTTGGGCGTCCGGTTCGTGGATGTGTCGAGGGCCGGCCTGATCGGCCACATTTGCGCCGTGGACTAGCTTGGGGGCGTGTTCAGGGGCGCCGGTACAGTCATCAACATCGCGGCCGTGCTGCTCGGGTCGGGCGTGGGGATGGCGCTGGGGAACCGGTTCCCGGAGCGGACCCGGACGCTGCTGACCCAGTGTCTGGGACTGTTCACGCTGGTGCTGGGCGCGCTCGCCATCGCCGACGGGCTGAGTGCGGAGTTGCGGGCCGAGGTCGGACCGAGCGCGCCCATGCTGATCGTCCTGGCCGCCTTGCTGATCGGCGCGATCACCGGTTCGCTGGTGCGCCTCGAGGACCGGATCGACGCCGGTGCCGAATGGGTCCGGCGCAAACTCGCGCGCGGCGCTGAGCCGGGCCCCTTCTCCGAGGGCATGGTCACGGCCACGCTGGTATTCTGCGTGGGGCCGCTGTCCATCCTCGGGTCGCTCAGCGATGGCCTGGGCCTGGGGGCCGAGCAGCTGATGGTCAAGGCGGTCCTGGACGGCTTCGCCGCGATCGCCTTCGCCTCGACCCTCGGGATCGGTGTTCTGTTCTCGGTCCTCCCGCTGGCCGTCTACCAGGGGTCGTTGACCCTGCTGGGGTTCGGTCTGGGGGAGTTCTTGTCGGTCGGCCAGATCGACGCGCTCGGCGCCACGGGCGGGATCATCCTGCTGGGCCTGGGCGTCCGCCTGGCCGGGATCAAGAAGATCGCCGTGGCCGATCTGCTGCCCGCGCTGGTGTTCGCGCCGCTGCTGGCGTGGCTGGTTTCGCTCTGGCGTTAGGGTCTTGAGGGTGATCTTCTGCATTCCGGTGGACCCGGATGGACGAGTCGGGCACGGTTGGGGCAGGGCGCAGGCGGTGGCGTTGGCGACGGTCGATGCCGTGGGGCGGGTCGCGACTTGGGATGTCGCCCAGGTCGGTTGGGGTGAGAGCCACGACCTTGGCAGCGAGGGGTCGCACCACGCCCGCATAGTGCGGTTCCTGCGCGAGCACCGAGTCGGCTGCGTGGTGGCCGAGCACATGGGGCCAGGCATGCAGCGCGTCATGACCGCGATGAAGATTCCGACCTTCCTGGGCGCGGCCGGGTCGGCTCGGGACTGCGTGGAGCAGGCGGCCGCGATCCTGGCCGCCCGGCTCGGTCAGCGCAGCATCGAGGTCGGCGCTGTGCTGGTCGATATGGACGGCACCGTGGTCGATTCCGGCGCGGCCGTCCGCCGAGTCTGGGTCGATTACTCCGCCGAACACGGACTTGATGCCGAAGAAGTCCTGGCCTTCGCGCAGGGCCGCCGACCGACCGAGACGCTGGCCCGCTTCAGCCCCGAGGACCCCGACCCGGAGGCGACGGCCGCGCGACTGCAATCCCAAGAGATGGAACTGCGGGAGGGCGTGACGGCCGTTCCGGGCGCGGCCGACCTGTGGCACGGCATCGGCGGCGGTGAACCAGGCGCGAAAGTGGCGCTGGTGACCTCGGCCTCCCGGCCACTGGCGGAGATCCGGATGGCGGCGGCGGGCCTGGCCATGCCGGCCGTCGCGATCTGCGCCGAGGACGTGGCCGAGGGCAAACCCTCGCCGGACGGTTACCTGGCGGCGGCCGAGGCGCTGGACGTGCCCATCGAGGATTGCCTGGTGCTGGAGGACTCGGCCGCCGGGATCGCGGCGGCGCTGGCGTCCGGGGCCAAGGTCATAGCCCTGGGCGCGCCCGGCCCGGCCGACCACGACGCCCACCTGGCCACGCTGGAGGACTTGACGGGGCTCGAAGCCGAGCCGACGGCATCGGGAAAACTGGAAATCCGGTACTGATCAGGTCTTGCGTAAGTAGATCTGCTCGACCGAATGGTCCGGGCCCTTGTGCAGGATCAGCGAGGCGCGCGAGCGGGTCGGCAGTATGTTCGACTGGAGGTTGGGGGAGTTGACGGAATCCCAGACGCTCTGCGCGAAGGCCGTGGCCTGGGCGGCGGACATCGAGGCGTAGCGGTGGAAGTACGAGTCGGGGTCGGTGAAGGCGGTGTGGCGCAGGGCCAGGAAACGGTCCACGTACCAGCGGCGGATGGGGGCCTCGTCGGCGTCCACGTAGATGGAGAAGTCGAAGAAATCGGACACCACCAGCTCGTCCGCGCCGCGCCAGCCGGTGCGGGCCGCCTGCAGCACGTTCAGGCCCTCGACTATCAGCACGTCCGGCTGGGTCACCACCATGGTCTGGTCCGGTTGGACGTCGTAGCGCAGATGCGAATAAGTGGGCGCCTCGACCCGCGCCGCGCCGCCCTTGACCTTGGCCAGGAAACGCAGCAAGGACCCCCGGTCGTAGGACTCCGGGAAGCCTTTGCGGTCCGTCAGACCGCGCCGGGCCAGTTCCGCGTTCGAATGCAGGAAACCGTCCGTGGGCAGCAACTGGACGCGCGGCGTGTCCGGCCAGCGCGCCATCAACTCGACCAGGAGGCGGGCGACCGTCGACTTCCCGACCGCCACCGACCCGGCGATCCCGATCACGTAGGGCGTGCGCCCGGTCGAGTCGCGCAGGAACATCCCGCGGACGTCGTGAAGGTAGTGCGAGGCGTGGGCGTGGAGGTTCAACAAGGCGGACAACGGCCGGTAGATGGCGTCGACCTCGGCCAAGGAGATCTCGTCGCCGATTCCCCTGATCCGCGCGATGTCCGCCTCGGTCAGCGGCAGGGGGGTCGATGACGCCAGGTCGGCCCAGGTCCGGCGGTCGAACGTCAAATAGGGCGATTCGACCGGAACGGTGGTCGTAGGCACTATTCGATTATCCCACGTCACCCCTGCGGGGACCACGCCGACGGCGGCGCCCATCCGGCGCCGAGGTCGCCACTAGGGTTACCATTGGAGCCGTTCTTCCCCGTCATGTGAAAGGAAGCCGTATGCCGACGATCAGCGATGGCGCAGCCGACCTTCTGAAGTGCTCGTTCTGCGGCAAGTCGCAAAAGCATGTGCGCAAGCTGATTGCTGGGCCCTCGGTCTACATCTGCGACGAGTGCATCGACCTCTGCAACGAGATCATCGCCGAGGAGGTGGCGCCGAAGACCGAGCAGGCCGTGGCGGAACTGCCGAAGCCCAAGGAGATCTTCGATTTCCTGGACCAGTACGTGGTGGGGCAAGCGGGCGCCAAGCGGGCGTTGTCGGTCGCGGTCTACAACCACTACAAGCGCATCCGGTCGAGCCAGGTGCCCGGCGCCCAGCGGCGGTCGGGTTCCAAGGCGCGTGGCGGGGCGCGGACGGCCGAGGGCCCGCAGGCGGCGCGCCCTGGCCAGCCGGACGCGGGCGGAAAGAAGAGCCGTCCCGGCGTCGAGGCGGAGCAGGTCGAACCGGTCGAGATCGCCAAGTCCAACGTCCTGCTGATCGGCCCGACGGGTTGCGGCAAGACCTATGTGGCGCAGACCCTCGCCAAGATGCTCAACGTCCCCTTCGCCATCGCTGACGCGACTTCGCTGACCGAGGCCGGTTACGTGGGTGAGGACGTCGAGAACATCCTGCTGAAGCTGATCCAGGCCGCGGACGGGGACGTCAAGCGGGCGGAGACCGGGATTGTCTACATCGACGAGATCGACAAGATAGCCCGCAAGGCGGACGGCCCCTCGATCACCCGCGACGTCTCCGGCGAGGGCGTGCAGCAGGCGTTGCTGAAGATAGTCGAGGGCACGGTGGCGTCGGTGCCTCCACAGGGCGGCCGCAAGCACCCGCAGGCCTCCGACTACCTCCAGATCGACACCACCAACGTGTTGTTCATCCTGGCGGGGGCGTTCGCCGGGCTGGAGGAGATAATCGCCCAGCGGGCCGGGCGGCACGGGATCGGATTCGGCGCGCCGCTGCACATCGCGGGCAGCGAGGACGATTTCGACGACGTGCGCCCGGAGGACCTGCTCAAGTTCGGGCTGATCCCGGAGTTCGTGGGACGCATGCCGGTGGTGGCGACCGTCTCGCCGCTGGGCCAGGACTCGCTCCAACGGATTCTGACCGAGCCGCGCAACGCCCTGGTCAAGCAGTACCAACGGATGTTCGAGCTAGACGACGCGATCCTCCAGTTCACGGACGATGCCATCGAGGCCATCGCCGAACAGGCGATGGTGCGCGGCACCGGGGCGCGCGGCCTGCGCGCCATCATGGAGGAGATCCTCCAGCCTCTGATGTTCGACGTGCCGTCCCGCCAGGACGTGGCGCGGGTGTTGATCGACCGCGACGTGGTGCTCCGGAACGTCAACCCGACCATCCTGCCGAACGACCGCGCGCTGAGCTTCGGCCCGGACCTGAAGAAGACAGCCTGACGGTGCCCGGGCGCGAGGACCTCCCCGAAGCCGCCGCGCGGCTGGGCCGGCTGCGCGAGTCGATCGACAACATTGACGCCGCCCTGGTGTACCTGCTGGCCGAACGCTTCAAGTTCACCCAGCAGGTGGGCCATCTGAAAGCCGACGCCGGCCTGCCGGCCGCCGACACCGCCCGCGAAGCCCAACAGATCGACCGCCTGCGGGCGCTGGCGGACGAGTCCGGGCTGGACCCGGTCTTCGCGGAGAAGTTCCTGGGCTTCATCGTGGCGGAGGTGATCCGCCACCACGAGGCCATCGTCGAGTCGCGGTGAGGCTGGCTGGAACCCGGCTGGAAGGCCGCAGGGAGACTACCGAGCGGCGCGGACCTCGTTCGCCACGATGACGGAGATGTTGTCGTTGCCGCCCATCCGCCAGGCCTCGGCCGCCAGGGCTTGGGCGGCGCTGGCCGGATCGGGGTTGGCGAAGAGCAGGTGGGCGATCCGGGCGTCGGTGACCTCGCTGGTCAAGCCGTCGGAGCAGACCAGCAGGCGGTCATCGGTGCGGAGCGGCGCCAGCCAGTAGTCAGGCTCGCAGACCACTCCCGCGCCGAGCGCCTTGGTCACCACGTTGCGCCTGGGATGGGTGCGGGCCTCGGCCTGAGTGATCTGCCCCGCCTGCACCATCTCCTGGACCTCCGAATGGTCGGTCGACAACTGCGTGAGTCGACCATCGGCCAGCCGGTAGGTCCGAGAGTCGCCCAGGTTCAGCACCATCCACCAGGGCTCATGGTCGCGTTCGACAACCACCGCGCCAGTCAGGGTGGTGCCCGCCTTTCGGCGCAGCCATTCCGCCGCCAGGCGCGCCACCCGCGTGTGGGCGGCGCTCACGGCCTGCTTGACGTCGGCCTCGCGGACCGGGCCCGGCAGGTCGGCCAGGCGGGACAGCTCCTCGACCGCCAACGCGCTCGCCACCTCCCCGGCCTCGTGGCCGCCCATGCCGTCCGCCACCACGTAGACCGGGTAGCTGGCCACCACGGCGTCCTCGTTGACCGTCCGGACACGGCCAGCGTCGGTGACGGCGGATGACTCGATCAGCGGCATCGTCCCTCCTGGCGAGACGCGAGGCGACCTCATGGCCTTGATTTTGCCCCCAATCGGGGCGGAATTCACGCTCCCGCCCGGCGAGCCGCTTTCCGGGAATGGCCGACGGCGTGAATGAGGCCCAAGCAGCGGTGCTGGTGGACAGTACGCAGCGGCCAAAACGGCGGGACCGCACCTGCACTAGCCTTGTGCGTATGAGTCAATCCTCTAACCCTCGCGCTCGCTTCCTGGACACGTTGCGGGGTACCGGCGACGCGACCTCGGTCGAGCTGACCGAGCTCGCCCAGAGATACGGTGTGACCACCGAATACACGAATTGGAAGGGCGAGGCCACGCGGGTGGCGGCGAGCACCGTCAAGGCGGTGCTGGCGGCGCTGGGCGCGGCGGTGGCCACGCCGCGGGAAGTGACGCGGT
>JAISCU010000091.1 GCA_031265345.1 Bifidobacteriaceae bacterium | reverse complement strand
GTCACACTCCACTAGTCAAAGCTTCTGGGTACGCGTTCCCTGGCAACATGGGAGGAGTCTGCGGCGCGTTCCCGCTGGCAGGAGAGCGAATCGGGCACCAAGAGGACGTAACCTCAGGCCTACGTAGCCTCGGGAAAACTGTCCGCTTCGGCCGCGGACGCTCCTTAGACCGCGCCACCGGCCGGGGTTCTCGCGATTGCTACAGGATTTCCTTGCGCTGAAGGTAGCGCCACGCCATCCAGCCGAGGGGCACCCGCGCCCAATAGGTCAGCGCGCGGAAGAGTATCGCGATGGATGCCGCGGTGGCCGTCGACAATCCGACACCGGCGAGCCCTGTGGTCAGAGCGATCTCGACGGCGCCAAGCCCGCCGGGCACAGGCGCCGCCGATCCGGCCGCATTGCCCAAGAGGTAGACGAGGGTGACATTGATGAGAGTGATATGCCCCGCACCGAACGCCTGGAGGCTTGCCCAAAAGGCTGCCACGTAGCCCGCGGTTTGGAGCGCGTTTCCGACTAAGGCCTCGCCCAGACGAGCGGGCTGGCCGAGAATCCACACGAGCCGTGGCCACACCTGAGTGAGCGTGGGACCGATCCGCAACCACAGCCATTGACGGACACGCGGCACCGTCAGCACAGCTCCGATGGCCGCGAGGACGGCGAGCACCACCATGACCGCGAGGGTCGGGATACTCTCCAAGACCCCCGTCTTACCGGTGATGAGGGCAACCGCGACAAGGAGCAACACGGTGGTCACGACCAGCGACACCTGGACCAACGCCACCGAGGCGACCGCCACCGAGGGTTGGACCCGCTTCTTGTACAGCAGCCGCAGGTTCAGTGCTGCCGGTCCCAAGGCACCTGGCGCTGCCAACGCGACGAACGACGCCGCCACCTGCACGAGCACCGAATCTCGGAGCCGAAGCCGGACCGGCGCGAAACCGTTCATGGACATCCCAGCTCCGAGGTAGGTGATCAGTGCAAGCACGAAGGCGACCGCCATCCACCACGGATTGGCGGAGCGCGCCGCCTGGACAATCCCCGCGAAATTGACCCTGGTCAGGACTATCCAGACGGCGACCAGGACCAGCAGCGCGACAACCGCCGTGCGCCACCCGAAACGCACCAGGCTGAACGGTTCGCTGAATGCGGCCTGAGGCACCAAGTCCAGCAGTGCCTGACGCAGTTCGTCCATGACGTCCTTGTTGCCCTTGGCTTCGGCGCGCGTCGGGCCAGGCAGAGCGATCGGTTGAAGCAGCGGCGCCACTGACGCCAGCGTCTCGATGTCCAGCACGGTGGCTGCGGACTTGACTGCCCGCCCGGCGCCCACCCGGAGCGCCAAGGTGGCCAGCATTTGGGTGATGTCGAGGCGTCGGGCCAGGTCGGAGGAGGCGACGTCGCCGTTGTCCCATCCGATTAACCAGACGGACTGATCCGCCCCTCCTTCGGCTCCGAACAGCACGCAATCGCTGGTGATGGTCCTGTGGGCGAGCCCGGCCTCGTGGGCCCGGTTGAGCTGGCTCCACACTGCTGTCAGCGAGGCATCGGTGATTTCGGCAGCTCGCATGTCGCGGATCGACCGCAGGCCGCTGGGATGATCCTGAAGAAGGATCATCGAGTCGTCGGCCTCGCCGATGCCGATCATCTGTGGGGTCCGCACACCGGCTGCGGCCGCCGCGTAGTTGAGCAAGGCGGCTCGCTCCGCGGCTTGGCGCAGCGACACCACGGACCGCCGGTCCATGCCGCGCAGACGCAGCGCCCGCCATGTCTGAGCGAGCAGTCCGACAACCTGGCGGTCCCCATCGAGGACGATGGCGTCCCATCTGTCCCCCGCACCGTCGTAGACCGCATACACACGGTTGCCGCCTTGGCGTTCGAGGGCCACCGCGGTGGGATCGGAAATTGAGTCGATGCGCGCGAGGGTGGCGGCCGGGACGGCATCGTCCGTGTCGCCGGTGATCAGGCGAACGGTCGGGTTTTCGGGATCGGAAATGTCCCGCACGCGCACAATCCGAGTGGGCGCCAATCCGGCCTTGCGGATGCCGTCAACAAGGGAGCGTCCAGACGCGCGATCAGTGGAGACGCCGGCGATGTACCGGTCGGCTTGCCCCACGAACCGCCCCAGCAGGACCGTAACCACCGCGCCGGGCAGCGTGGCACGCCCGGTCAGGACCTCGGTGGCAAGGCCGATCCACAATAGGTTCCAGGAGACGGCAAGAACGGCGCGCCGGGATCGGGGACCTGTAGCGGTCAAGAGGGCCGCCACTGCAACGGCGAAGGCAGAGATGGACGGTGTCAGCGTGCCCGCCACGGTCACCGACAGCCCGCGCACCACGATGTTCTTGCCCAGCGTGCCCAGCACCCAGATCGCTCCGTAGCCGGCCCCGAACCCCACCACGCCCGCGATGAGGCCGTCCACGGCGAGGCGAAACTGGCGGCGCAGGAGCAGCGTGGCAAGCACGACCATGGGAACGATCATGGTGGCGAGGTTCATGAGGAATTCGACCGCCCATTGGAGGATCGAATTCAGGACTCGCATGATGGTTTGGACATCGGTGGTGACGCCCTCGGTGGTGGCTTGGGCGTAGACCGACAGAACCAGGGTGAGCGCGATGCCCATGGCCGTGATCACCATCCCCAGGGCATCACCGGCCCGGTGGATGCGTTCTTCTGGCGCGTCGACAACCTCGACACCATCGAGGGTCAGGCGCGCGGCAGAGCCACGGTTGCGGGAGGGCACGCCTGGGATTTTACGGTCCGGGCGCCCGGTGCGGCGGTAGCCGCCCCGTGGAGGACCCACCTGGCTCCGGCGTGAGGAGTGCGTGAACCTCTGTCGCCGGGCCCCTGGCACCGGCGGCACGAGCGTGCTGCTAGGCGATCAGGCCCTCAGGGAGGAGGTCTTGACCCACGAAGGAAACGACGTCAAGCAGGACGTGGGCACCCACCAGCGGCGCCACGCGACGAGTCCTGCGGAAGTACTCGGCGAAGACCAGCCCCATGATGACGTTGCCAATGGCTGGCCCTATCCCCTGATACAGGTGGTAACAGCCGCGCAGCAGGGCACTCGCGGCGACCACCGCCCATGGCCGCCATGCGAGCTGCTCCAGTCGCGTCACCAGGTAGGCGACTGCGACCACCTCTTCGAGCAGCCCGTTCTCGACGGCCGAGGCGATCAGTACCGGAACCGTCCACCAGTGGGCGGCGAGGCCGGAGGCGACGATGTGCTTGGTGATTCCCGCTGCTCTGCCCGCGACGTACAGCGCCAGGCCAGGCAGTCCGATGCCGGCGGCCAGCCCTACGGACCAGGCGGCGTCGC
>JAISCU010000062.1 GCA_031265345.1 Bifidobacteriaceae bacterium | reverse complement strand
CCGGTAGGCCTCGACCTGGCCCGGGCTCAGCGACATGGTGACGGTCTTCCCGCCGACCTGGCGGAACCACGACGCGTACGGGCCGTGGCGCCGGCCCCCCTCGCCGTGGCAGCGGCATCCCGGGCTGCCGCACTCCCGGTACAGGCCCTCCGAGAAAGATCCCGGCAGCGGCCACCCGAGCCGGGAGATCTCGTCCAGCACCTCCCGGCGGCGGCGCTCCGCCCATTCCGGCGCGTCCCCGGCGTGTCGCGGCGTCCCCATGGCCGACAGCTTATAAGCTTACAGACATGCCGTCAACGTCGTCGCCCGAGGCGGCCCGACTCGTCACCTCGTTCATGCGCCGTTCCGGGGTGGCGGGGCCGCTGCGCGCCGGCCTGACCCCGTCGCAGCGCTCCGCGGGGTACGGGGAGGTGCTCGAGGCGGTGGTGGCCAACCTGGCGTGCGGCCGGGAGCCGCTCTACGCGCTCGCGGCGTGGGCCGGGGAGAACCAGGTCGCGGCGGGGCTGGACGACGACCGGGTGGGCCGGGCGCTGGAGGCGCTGTGGGACGCGGACCCGGCCGCGGCGCTGGCGTCGGCGGCCGTCGCCGCCGGCCGGCGCCTGGGCGTGGGCCTCGGGGAGGTCCACAACGACTCGACGTCGTTGCGCCTGTGGGGCCGGTTCCGCGACCTCGACGGGCGGGGAGGGGCCGTCGAGGCGGCGAGAGGCCACTCGAAGGACCGCCGCGGCGACCTGAAACAGCTGGTCGCGGTCTGCTCCGTGTCCGCCGACGGGGCGGTGCCCCTCGCGTTCCGCCTGGCGGGCGGGGCCACGGAGGACTCCACCACCCACGTGGAGTCGTTCGACCAGCTCGCCGCCCTGCTCGGGACGAAGAGGTTCACGTACGTCGCGGACTCAAAGCTCGCCACCAAGGGGAACATGGGGCACATCGCCTCCGAGGGCGGCACGTTCGTGACGGTCCTGCCCCGCACCCGGAAGGAGTGCGCGCTGCTGGACGCGTCGCTCCTCGCCGACCCGGCCTTCTACGCGGCGGCCCCGGTGGCGCGCACGGTCCCGTCGCGGGCGCGGCCCGGCTCGGTCGAGGAGTTCCGCGCGGTGGACGCGCCGTTCCGGACGGCGGAGGGCTACCGGCTGGTGGCGGTGTTCCACACGGCCGGCGCGCGGGCCCGCGCGGAGGCCAGGGACGGGAGGATCGCGCGGGCGGTCGCCTCGTTGCGGGACCTGGGCCGCCGGGCGGCCGCCCCGCGGACGAAGATCAGGACCAGGGAGGCGTTCGACGCGGCGGCCCGGGCGGCCGTGCGGGGAGCCTCCCGGTGGATCCGCCTCGGCGGCTCCCAGGAGCTGGCGCACGTGAAACGGGTGTGGGACAGGCCGGGACGGCCGGGCCCCGCGTCGACGTGGCACGAGGTGTCGCGGCCGTACTGGCGGGCGTCGTGGACGGCCGACGCGGCGGCGGTCGCCGCGGACGCCGCCGCAGACGGGTGGTTCCCGCTGGTGACGAACTCGCCGGACATGCCGGCGGCGGAGGTGCTGGCGGTCTACAAGCGCCAGCCGCACATCGAGAAGCGGTTCCACCAGTTGAAGGGCTGCGAGGTCGGGGCGGACCCGTTGCGGGTGCGCAAGCCGGAGCGGGTCGGGGCGATGGGGGCGTGCTGGCACGCCGCGCTTCTGGTGTGCGCGTTGATGGAGCACCTCGTCGCCGCCGCGATGGACTCGGCGGGGCTGGACTCGTTGCCGATCTACCCGGAGGGGCGGCCGTGCCGGAACCCGACGGCGCGGCAGATCCTGCGGGCCGTGGGCCGCGGCGGCTGGGCCGCGGACTTCATCGTGGCAACGCTGGTCGGAGGCGGGCGGCGACCCGAACGGCTGGCCGCCTAATTGCCGTATTCCTCAAACCCAACGTGCGGAAAGTGCGTTTCATCTCAGTTTCGGCCGGATCTGCGGGCAAACGCCTGCGATTGGGGCTCCAAGTGAGATGAAATGATGCAACCTCGGCGTTCCGGCCGGCTCGTGGGGCGGAAGGCGCCTGGCGCCTGTTGCCTCAGGCGCGGTTTTCCGCGAACTGGACTCGGTACAGGTCTGCGTAGAGGCCCCCGGCGGCGAGCAGTTCTCCGTGCGCGCCCCGCTCCACCACGCGCCCCTCGTCCAGCACCACGATCAGGTCCGCGTCCCGCACCGTGGACAGCCGGTGGGCTATGACCAGCGAGGTCCGGCCCCTGAGCGCCTCGGCCAGCGCGCGCTGCACCGCGAGTTCCGATTCGGAGTCCAGATGGGCGGTGGCCTCGTCCAAGACCACGATCTGCGGGGCTTTGAGCAGCAGGCGGGCGATGGCGATCCGCTGTCGTTCGCCGCCCGACAGCCGGTAGCCGCGGTCCCCCACCACGGTTTCCAGCCCCAGAGGGAGGTCTGCGGCGAACGTCGCGCGGGCTCGTTCCAGGGCCTGCCAGATTTCGCCTTCGGCGGCCTCCGGCTTGGCGAACAGCAGGTTTGCCCGCAGGGTGGCGTGGAACAGGTGCGCGTCCTGCGCCACCACACCCACCGCCCGGCGGATCGACGCCGCCGTCAGCGACCGCACGTCCCGCCCGCCCAGCCGCACGTTGCCCCGCGTCGCGTCGTACAGCCTGGACACCAGCAAGGATGCGGTGGACTTCCCCGCCCCAGAGGGCCCCACCAGCGCGACCATCGCGCCGCGCGGCACGTCGAAAGTGACGTCCTCGAGCGTCCAGCCGGGTTCCTCCTCGGCCAAGGCCCCGCCGCCCTCCAGCGACGCAACGGAAACTTCGCCGCCTGCGGGATAGCGGAACCAGACGTTCCGGAGCTGGACCGCCGGCTCGCCGGCTTCGACTTCCTTGACCTCCCCCATGGCCGGTGCCGTGTGGTCGCCCCCCAGCACCCTGCCGCCGTCCCGCTCCGGCGCGTCCCGGGCGTCGCGTCGCGTGGTCCTGCCACCGGCGGGAACGCCTTTGTCCGATGCCGTGCGGTCACCTCCCAGCGCGCTCTTCCCGTTC
>JAISCU010000040.1 GCA_031265345.1 Bifidobacteriaceae bacterium | reverse complement strand
GATGGCGGCGGGCACGCAGCCCGATTCGAGCGAGGCTTGGGCCATCGCCGGCTGATGGACCAAGAGCAGGTCCACGGGGCCGTCCTCGCAGGCGGTCCGGGCCAGGCGCTTGTCGACTTGCTCGATGGACTCGTCGCCCTCGAGGCTGGTCCCCTGGGCCACCTCGGTGTGGGTCGGGTCGACATCGCCCAGGATGCGCAACCCCGCGATCCGCTCGACCTCCCCTTCCAGCACCCTCGCTCCGGCCGCCTTCTCCTGCTTGGCGGTGGTGACGGTGTCGTGGTTGCCCGGCGAGGTCACCCATTCGACGCCGGCCGGGATCGCGGCGGCGACTTGGTCGATGCAATACCGTTCGACCGAGGTCCCGTCCATGGTGGTGTCGCCGCCGTCCAGCACGATCTCGGCGGCCGATCCGCGCGCCGCCGCCCCCATCACCTGCGCCATGCCGATGTTGCAGTGCAGGTCGGAGAAGAAGAGCACCGGTTTGAGGCCGCCGTAGGGCTCCGCGCCCCGCAGCCAAGGGGGCGTCGGCGTGGGGCTGGGCGAGGGCGAGGGCGAGCCAGTCTCCCCGCCAGAGCTGGGCGAGGTCGGGGCCAACACCCCCACCGAGTCCGCCGACGCGTCAGGCGCCTGCGGCAGGCCGAACCGCGAGGTCTTGGTGGCCCGGTCGCGTTCGGCGGCGCGTTCGGCGGCGGCCAGCCGCTGATCCGCGAAGGCCTTCTCGACGCTGGCCGAGGCGGCCTCGTAGAACGCCACGTCCGCTTGGTAGGCGTCGACCGCCACCCGCCCGTAGACGCCGACCAGTTGCCCCAGGCGGCCGGTCAGGTGGGCTCCGGCCAACGGCGTGCCCTCCAGCAATGGCTCGGGCGCCGCCTGGCCGCCGGGTTGGGCGGCAGCCACCACCCCCGCTCCCGCCCCGGCCCCGAAGGCCATCACGGCCGCCACCGACACCGCCACGATGCGCCGGTGCTGCCCGGACCACATCCGCAATTGGGTCCGTCGCGCCCGCCCGATCAGCACCAGCACCCCCACAGTCGCGGTCATCGCCACGGCCCAGATGATCCCGGCCCGGATCAGTCCGTCGCAGACCAGGTTGAGGACCGCCCGCCGCAGCGTCTCGTCGATCCCCAGGAACGCCTGCCCGTAGTCCATCACGTCCTGGGCCAGCGAGTTGACGGACAAGTGGGCGCTCGTCAGGTCGACCGGGATCGGCCCGACCGTCACCTGTCCGCCGATGAAGCCCAGCGGACCCGGCAACGGGCTCGGTATCACCAACTCCCCGATCGGTCCCAGGTCCAGGGTCAACTGCGAATCGATGGTGACCTCGTAGGTCGCCTCATGCGGCCCGAACGGGTATTCGGTCTGGGCCGTCGCCATTCCGCCGCAGAAGGCCGGAATCGCCCAGACCAACCCGTAGAGGCACCACCACAACGTCCGGCGTCTCATAGCGTCCAGGGTCCGATCTTGACTTCGCCCCAGTCAAACCGCCCCACCAGTTCGTCCATTTCGAGGGCTCTATTCACACCGACGATGCCGCCGGGCCGGGTCCGCGCGCCACCACGGGCCGCCTCGTCGCCGCTTCCCGCCCGGCCATCGCCGTCCGTCGGCCCGGCCCCGCCCGTCAGGCGGCTCTCAGCCGTGTCGGACTCGTCTGCAGTGCTACTGTCCGCCACGTCCCAGCCGGGCGTGTCGTCCCGGCCCAGCCCGATCGACTCCGCGATCGCCACCAGCACACCGGCTGCGCCGCCGTGACGGCTGAACAGCTCCGGCCCGGCCATGGCCCCGTCCCGCTTCGACAATCGCTGGCCGGCGGAGTTGTAGACCAACGGCAGGTGCGCGTACACCACCGGCGGCAGGCCGAGCAACCAGGCCAGGTAGCTTTGGCGGCCGGAGGACGTGAGCAGGTCGTCGCCGCGGGCGACTTCGGTGACTCCTTGGGCGGCATCGTCCACCACCACCGCCAGGTTGTAGGCAGTCGCCCCGTCCGCCCTTTGCAAGATGAAATCGTCGACCGGCTGGCGGCTCGGCCCGGCCAACCGGTCCAGGATCGGGAAATCCGCCACCGCCGCGCGCAGCCGGAGCGCCGGTCGCTTCGCCTCACGCCGTCGGTCCCGCTCGGCCGCCGAGAGGTCGCGGCAGGTCCCCGGATAGGCCCCCGGCGGCCGGTGCGGCGCGCGCGGCGCCTCGAGAATGTCCCGGCGCGAGCAGAAGCACTCGTACACCAGCCCTTGCGCGGCCAACTGGTCCACGGCGGCTCGGTAGACCTCGCGCCGGTCCGATTGGCGCATCACCGGACCGTCCCACTCCACACCGAGGGCCGCCAGGTCCGCCAACTGGCGTTCCGCGAAACGGGGACGGCAGCGATCGTCGAGGTCCTCCAGGCGCAGCCGGAAGGCCAGGTCCTGGGCCCTGGCCGACAAGTAAGCGACCACCGCCGTGCGCAGGTTCCCCAGGTGCAGGTCGCTGGACGGGGAGGGCGCATACCTCCCGGCCCCGCGCGCAGGCCCCGGCACGGAACGATCCAGCGCGGAAGAATCCAGCACCGAAGAATCCAGCGCGGAACGATCCGGCGCTGAACGAGGAGACTCCGTGGGGCTGGCCAAAGCTCGCGTCACAGTTTGAGGGTCTTGGACAGCAGCAGCAGCGCGGCCGCCACCCGCGGATTGACTTCCTCGTCGGCGATGTCCAGAGCCCGGTAGATGGCCAGTAGATGGTTTTCGACGGTGCGGCGCGACAGGCCGAGCTGTTCGGCCACCTGCTGGTTCGTGTAGCCGTCCGCGATCAACCGCAGGACAGCCATCTGCTGGCCGGTCAGACCGGCGAAGGGGTCGCGACGCTCGATCGACGGCTGCTTCGACGAGGGCACGTCCATGGCCACCCGCCGCACCACCGCGACCAGGCCCTCCCGGCCGATGTTGCTCAGCTTCGACACGCACGCCCAGGGACGCCTCAGGTGCCGCTTCGAGGACGCGATCAACGACGTGACATCGTGACGCGTCATGATCAGCACCCGCAGGCGCGGGTCGGCGCGTTGCAACTCGGCGGCCAGCACCGCGCCCGACCCGTCCTTCTGCTCCACATCCGCGATCAGCAGATCGACCCGGCCCGGCAACGCCTCGCGGGCCTTGGCGACCGAGTCCAGCGACGCCACCACCCTCAGGTCCGGCGCCTCCGAGAGCGCGTCCACCACCATGGTGCGGAAAAGGGTCTCTTGATCCACTATGGCCACCCTGGCGGTGCGCC
>JAISCU010000022.1 GCA_031265345.1 Bifidobacteriaceae bacterium | reverse complement strand
GGCTCGGGCGCGCCGGGTCGTGCCCGGCGCGTCACGGGCGGGCGCCGTCGGTGATGTCGCAGTGCGGCGTTGGCCCGCCAGAAGTTGTCCTCGACCCGTCCGGTCTGCGACGGTGGCGTGCGGGCTCCAGCGTGGTCCTCTTGAAACGGGACCCCTGGTCCAGGCCCTGGCCGACCGGGCCGCTGCGCACCGCCTGCCTTCGCGGCGGGGAACTCTCCGTACCGCAGCGGTAGGAATAGTAGGATTCCGCCTGCTACGATTTCCCCATGGGCACACAGATCGTGGAAACCGCGAAGGTGCTGCCGAAAGGGCAGATCACCATCCCGAAGGACATCCGCAAGTCGCTCGGAGTGGACGTGGGCGACCGGGTCATGCTGGTGGGGGACGGCGAGCGCGTGGTGATGATGAACCCGGCGCTGTACGCCGTGCAATGGTTGGGCGAACGGATGACGGGCGCCGCTGAAGAGGCGGGGTTCTTGACGGAGGAGGACCTCGCTGACTATGTGACCGAACTACGGCGCGGAGCGGCCCCGAAGTGAAGGTGCTGGTCCGGACTGTCCGGCCCCGGACGAGCCCGAGTTGCGCGACCCGAGGGACCAGCCAGTGTTGTCGGCAGCCATCGCGATTGGCGCCGACCTGATCTTGACGGGCGATAGAGACTTCCTCGACGCAGACTTGCGCCGTCCGATGGCGTTAGGGCCACGCGACTACCTGAATCGTCCCGCATCGGCGCCGCTCAGTTGACGGAGCACCTGGTCGGCCCTGTTTGACGCCATCGGCAACGGCGCCTGGGCCATCCTCTGGCAATGAAATAACGGGGACGGTACCTTTCCACGCTCACCGAGCCGTTTTCCACAGGCGAACCCGCAGGTCAGGCCCTGTGGATAACGGGTCCGTCCCCATTACATGCCCAGAGGCCCCGCGGACCCGCTTCGGACAGCGACAAGAGCCCCAATACGCACGATGCCGCCCGCCCGGCTCGGGCGCGCCGCTCGGCGCCTGCGGTTTGGGCCTAGCGGTCCGCTTCTGCCGGGACGGCGGCATCGGCGGAATCCGGCAGATCGGAGGCCAACTCCGCTTCGAGGTCGGCCTTCTCCAGTTGCTCGGCTTTCTTGACGGCCAGGAGGAAGGCGAACACTATCGCGATGATCCCGGCCACCAGTTTGCCGACCAGCACGGGGACGATCAGCGATGGCTGGAAGTTGGCGGTGAAGGACAGGTGGTCGCCGAACAGGAAGGCGCAGCAGACCGCGAAGGACAGGCAGATCACTTTGTCCTTGGCCTTGAGCTGTTTGACGAGGGCGAGCAGCGCGAGGACGTTGGCGGCGCCGGCCAGGAGCCCCGCGGTGGCGTCCGAGGACAGCCCGAAGACCCGCCCCACCGCGCCGAGGGGCCTGGCTAGGTAGCGTTTGATCAGATACACCATCGGGAAGGCGCCGCACAGCATGATGCCGATGGCCCCAGAGACCTCCAGCGCGCGGAAGATGTCGTTCTGGTCGGCGATGACCGGGTCGAAGCCCCACCATTGGCCGAGCAACTGGGACGGCAGGGACGTGAAGTACTCGATGACCACCAGCACCAGCACTATCTTCAGGGCGGACTCGAGCACGCGGCCGAACACCAGGAAGCCCTTGATCATGGCGTCGGGTTTGAACATCAGCCCGAGCGCCAGCGCCACGCAGATGATCACCAGCGGGATCAGGTTGCGGAAGATGGTGAGCCAGGTCAGGCCCAGCTGGTAGGCGCCTTCGCCGCTGGTGGAGACGACTTCCCGCACCATGGGGTTGCTCAGCGCGATAATGGCCGATGCCGTCAGCACGCCGAACGGGATCGCCAACAGCCCCGACATGGTGCCCAGAGCCAGATACTTCTGGTCCTTCTTCTGGAGCATCTTCAGGGCCACGGGGATGGTGAACACGATCGTGGCGCCCGCCATGTAACCGGTCATCATGGCCATGATCCAGGACTCGCGGGTCTGGGCGAGGGCGTCCGCGAGCTGGTAGCCGCCCATGTCCACGGCGATGAACGTGGTGGCGGCCATCGCCGGGTCCGCGCCCACCGCCTTGAACGCCGGGCCGAAGACGGTCGAGACGAACTTGGTCAGATACGGCGCGGCCGCCATGATCCCGGCCACGGGCAGGAAGATCGGCCCGATCGAGTCGATGCCGGCCGTGAACTCCTTGCCCAGGGCGCCCGACGGTTTGATCACCGATGCGACGCATCCGATCAAGGCGCAGGCCATGATGATGTAGACGACAACTGTCCCAACGGTTTCCACGGGCTAGGCTCCTTCGCTGATCAGGCTGTTTGGCTCACCAGACGGTCGGTGACCTGACGGTCGGTCGCCAGACGGTCGGGCACGGGTCTGTAGAGGTTCTCGGCGCGTTCGCCGTAGTCTTTGGCGAACCGGTACCAGAGATAGAGGTATTCGCCCACGGGCTCCCCGCAGGCGCTCTTGTGCAACGCCCAAACGAACCAGTAATGGGCGGCCAGCGCGATGTACGCGACGCAGTGTCGCAGTTCTGCTGGGGTGGGCCGGCGGCCGAAGTAGGTGTTCAGCACGTCGAGCGCCTGGTCGTAGGCGTAGTCGGAGCAGCAGATGAAGGTCCCCAGGTCGGCGGCGTAGTCGCTCATGCCGGAGTATTCCCAGTCGATCAGGTACATGTCGTGGCCCTGGATCAGGATGTTGGGGTCGTAGAAGTCCCCGTGGCACAGGACCGGCTCGATCCCGTCCTCCTGGGCGAGGCGGTACAACCGCCTGGCGCGGGAGTCGAGCTCTTCGAAGTCGGCGAAGCCGAGGCGTTGGCCCGACCCTTCGGGACCGCCGGAGCCGCCGGGCATCAGGCGAGCCTTGATCTTCTCCGTCTCCTCATGCAAGTCGAAGTCGTTGGAGACGGCCCTGCCGCTGGTGTGCAACCGGCGCACCCGGGCCACCGCATCGGCGACGTGGGCACGGTCGTGGTA
>JAISCU010000450.1 GCA_031265345.1 Bifidobacteriaceae bacterium | reverse complement strand
CCCCCCCCCCCCCCCCCCCCCCGCCCCGGGCGCCGCCCCCACCCCCCACGGCACCGCGGGGGCCCGGGGGGGGGGGGGGGGGGCGGTCTTAAGTCCTTTTCTTGTGCCGGGGCTTAGGGTGCCCTAAGTTCTTGCTGTTCACGGCGTTGAGGCGAGGCGAGAGTTGACTTGTTGGCTGCCCGTTGTTTCGGGGCGGGGGGGGGAACGACGGCGAAGGGGACCTGCGTTCGCGGGCAGACGCGATCCCCGGGAGCGACCCGGGCGAGGGGCTCCGAAGCGTCGCGGGGTGAGGGCGCCCAGGCACGGGCGGCCGCGCCCGCGACGGCTGCGGGCTCCCGCCTCAGCCCCCGGCGAATTGACTGCGCCACAGGCGGTCGGGGAGCGGACGGCAGGCCCCGTTCGGCTCGTTGCGCTGGGTCGCGGCCCTTGCCTCCGCGGGATGCCCGTCCAGGCGACGGGTGTCACATGCCGATGGCGGGTCCTGTCCGGGCGGCCGGCGGCGGCCAGGCCGCCCGCGAGGGCGGCGGTTCCGGTGTTCTTCCAGCCTGGTTGACGAGGCCGCGGACGCGGGCGGCGTCCCGTCTCTGCGCGGCGGTGGCGGGCGCGCCGAGCAGGGCGGCGCCGGTCACTTGGTGGCGGTCGCGGTAGGCGGCGGCCGCCAACGCGGCTTGGCGCCAGAGGGCTTGGCTTCGGGGGTCTGGGGGGGTCGGGCCGAGTTCTTGGAGCCACGGCTCGCGCGCTCGGACGGCTTGGCGCAGCAGTTCTGCGGCCCGCGCCTCGATCTGGTCTTCCAGGGCGGCGAGCGGTTCGCGGAAGCCGGCGGGGACCGGCCCGGCGGGCCGGAGCGCGATGCCCGCGACCCACCGGCCGGCCGCGGTCGCGGAGCGGGCGGGCCTGGCGCGCCGGGTGTGGCGGGCGGCCCTGGCGTGGAGGGCGGCGGCGGGGTCGTCGGCGCCGTCCAGGGGCTGGGCGACGGCCAGTCTCGGCAGGACGCGGGCCATGTCGTGGCCGGCGGCTTCGGCGTGTCGCAGTTCGGCGCACAAAGCCCCGAACGCGGGAGAGCGGGTGACGTCTTCGGCCGTGCCGGGGTCGATGCCGCTGGCGTGCACGAGGTTGGCCCACCGGTCGCGGTCGGCGGCGGCGGCGAGCGTCTCGTGTTCGGCGCACAGTTGCGCCATGTTCCCCCACGCCTCCCGCTCGGCCGCTTCGGCCTGGTGGGCGGACTGCTCCGCGCCGGAGCGCTGCAGGATTCCGGCGAGGATGGTTCTGGCGCCGGCTGGCGCCTCGCCGGGGTGGGGTTGGGTGTGGGCGGGGTCGGGCTGGTCTGTGGCGACCCAGCAGGTGTTGGTTTGGCGTCCTCTGGTCATCGCGACGTACAGGCCCTCCCTGGTGGTGGCGGCTGTGACCACGGCGTGGGCGGTGTCTGTGGTGGAGCCTTGCGCCCTGTGCGCTGTGGAGGCGTATCCGAGTTGGAGGTTCTCGGCGGCGTAGGCGGCGGGGAGGGTGACGGCTGCGGCGCGGGCGGGCCCGGCGCGGCGCACGGTGACGGCCCCGTCGCCGTGGACTTTGACGACGGCCCACCGGTCGCCGTTGCGGACCCACCCGGTTTTCCCGGCGCGGAGCCGCCGGTCGTTGAGCCGGGTGACCACGAGGTCGCCCCTGGACGCCCTGGACCCGTCTTTCAGGCGCGCCTCGGCGCGGGGATCCACTTGGCCTTGGAGGATCCGGTCGTGGCGGGCGCGCCGGTTTAGTTCTTGGACGGTCTCGGCGGTGTCCGCTATGAGCAGCGACGACAGCCCCGCCCGGGTGTCGGCCAGCCACGCCGCGTAGGCGCCCTCCACCGCCTGCCCGTGTCCGGCCTCCCGCACCCGGCCGCGCTCCATGTACGCGACGACGGCCTCCGTGCGGCCGCGCCGGAGTTGCAGCGACGCCGTTTTCTCCCACGCGTGGCAAAACCTGCGGACGTCGGCCAGTTCGGGGGCGTCGTCCCTGTCCGCTGTGAGGAGGTTGAACGCGCCGCCCGCGTCGACGGCCTGCAACTGCGCCCAGTCCCCGACCAGCAGCAGCTTCGCCCCGGCCCGGGCGGCTTGGCCGGCGATCCGGTCGAGGGTGAAAGTGCCGGCCAGCGACGCCTCGTCCACGATGACCAGCTGCCCCTTCTGGAAGGCGGCGCGTTGGCGGTCGTGGAGGGCCAGCCAGCGGGCGGTGTTCTCGCAGTCGATCCCCAGCTCGCCGGCGAGGACGTGGGCGGCGGCGGCGGACGGCGCCAACCCGGCCACCGACCCGGGCCCGCGCTCCCGCTCCCACACGGAGCGGAGGGCGGCGAGGGCTGTGGTCTTCCCGGCTCCCGCGGGCCCGACCAGCACGTCCACCACCCGCCCCGACACCGCCACCTGGGCGACCGCTTCAGCCTGGTCGGCGCCCAGCGCAACGCCGCCCGGCCCGGCGGCGCCGGCCGCCCCAGGGTCGGCGGTCGGGCCGGCGGCCGTCTTCGACAGGTCGAGGAGGCGCCGCTCCGCGTCCCACAGCGCCTGGGACGTGTACAGGACCGCGTGGGCGGGTTGGAACACCGGCTTCCCGTCCGGTCCGGCGAAGCCCGCGGGCACCGGTCGGGCGTCCGGGGTGAGCCGGATCGACGCCCGCTCGGCCGCGTCGACTATCAGGCCGGTGGCGTGTTCCCGGTCTGCGGTGGTGGCGAAACGCCAGCCCATCGTCTGCCGGGACGCCTCCGCGTGGAGGTTCCACCGCCGCCACGTCGACCTTCTGTCGCCGACCGCCCGCATGACCGCCTCCCCGAGCGCCTCGACGGTTTCGAGGGGCACGTCGTCCGCCCGGATCGGGGCGGCCGCGGCGCCGTCCAGCGGCGGGGCGGCCGCCTGGGCGGCCCACCGGGCGGGGTCCGCGCCGAGCGGCCCCGCGGCTTTCGCCCTCCAGGTCTGGGTGAGGTCCGCGAGGGACCGGACCTGCTTCACGGGCCTGGTCGCCAGGGCGGCCTGGCGGCGCAGGTTCACGATGACGCCCCTGGACGGGCGCCGGCCGTGCTTCTCCTTGTACGCGTCGATGAGCCGGTCGGTCTCCTTGTCGATGCCGCCGGCCCTGGACGAGAACTCCTTGACCAGCGCTTCCGGCACCGACTGGACCTCCCACGCGGCGTTCCGGTCCCGGCCACGGTCCCGCGCCTCCCACCGCCACCCGAGGGTCCGGGCGAGACGGTCCGCGAGGACCGCGTTGTACAGTTCCGAGATCGCGACCACGGCGCCGTGCATCGGCCGGGAGTCCAAAGAACGCCATCTCCCGTCCAACATGGCCGCGACCTTCGCGGAAACCACGACGTGGGTGTGGATCTGGGGGTCTCCGGCGCGGGAGTCCCAGTGGTCGAACCCGGCCGCGACCAGCCCTGTCACCGGCACCTGCGCGACCGCGCCGTCCCTCCCCGTGATGCCGGTGCGGGTGCGGGCGACCTCCCGCTCCATGAAGGCGAGCACGTCTTCGACGGCTTGGTGGTGGGTTTGCGCGATGAGCGCCTGCGTGCCGGCGTCCGCGAGGCCCCACAGGACGCTGACGGACTTGGGAGGCGAGAACGTGTAGTCGAACCCCGCCACCGGCCGCCTGGCCGTCCTGGACGCCTCTTCCGCCTCTATCGCCTCGGCGGCGGCCGCGCGGGCGGCCCCGGTGAGTGCCGGGTCGAGTTCGGCGAGGCGCTGGGCGGCGCGTTCGGCGCTGGTGCGGTACCTCGGGTAGGCGCGTCCCAGCGGCGCGCCAGTGGCGGGGTGGCGGCCTTGACCGATCAGCCGTTCCAGTTGCGCCTCGGTCACCTCCGCGCCCTGCGCCACGCCGGGCGCGGCGCCGCCTGCCGCGGCGGCGGGGGCGGGGAGCCCGGCGCCGAGCCACCGGCCGGGCGGCGTCCCGGTGCTTGCGTAGTATCTGGTGAGGGGGGTTGCCATGTCGCGGTCGCCGTCGCCGGCGGCGACTGTTTTCAGGAGGTACTTGTATCCGTTGCCGGCGGTCATCAGCCGCATCGACACGGTCACCGCGCCGCCCCTTCCGGGATTGCAGGCGCGCGGCCGGCGCTACTGGCGCTGGTTGCGGTGGTGGCGCCTTGATCTGCCATAGGTGTGCTTCCTCTACTGGGGTTCTGCGGAGCGGCCGCGGCGGCGGCTGCGGGCGCTCCGGTCGGCGGGGATTGCAGGGCGGGCAGGGCGCTGCAACCGGGGGGTTGCGCGCGGGGCGGGGCCTGCGACTGGCGGTTGGAGCGCGGGTTGCAGCGGTTGCAAGCGGGGCGCCCGGCGATTCGGGGCGCTGTCCGCCGGGCCGTCGACGGCGCCGGATCGCGCGGGCGCGCCCACCGAAAGCGCGGCGCGGCCGGGTTTGGCGGAGGGCGCCTGTGCGCTGCGGTCGGGGGCAGCGGCCGCGGCGCTGGCTCGCCGGGCGGCGCGGCCGCGGGGCGCCGG
>JAISCU010000447.1 GCA_031265345.1 Bifidobacteriaceae bacterium | reverse complement strand
GACGTGTGGGCGTCGGTCGAGCATCCGGAGCTGTGGTTGGGGCCGCCCAGGTCGGGGAAGGGGTTCTCGCTGGTGATCAACGGGATCATGGCGGCCCCCGGGCCGGTGATCGCCTCGTCGGTGCGTTCGGACAACATGGTCGCGACCATCAAGGGCCGGGCGGCGCGCGGGCCGGTGGCGGTGTTCGACCCGGAACGGGTGTCGGGCCGGGAGTCGACGTTCCGCTGGTCCCCGTTGGCGGGCTGCGAGGACCCGAGGGTCGCGCAGCGCCGCGCGCAGGTGCTGGTCGCAGGGACCGGCATCTCGCGCGGCGAGAACGCCGTGTGGGGGTCCACGGCCGGCGGGATACTCCAGGCGCTGCTGCACGCGGCCGCGTTGGACGGCCGGTCGGTCCACGACCTGTGGCGGTGGGCGCAGTCGCCGGCGCACATGGGCGAGGCCGCGCGGGTGCTGGAGAACCAGTCCGCGGAGAATTGGGAGGCGCAGCTCGACGCCATCAAGTCGGCCGACCCGAGGCTCCAGGGCTCGCAGTTCCTGGGCGTCAAAGAGGCGATGCGGCCGTTGGACCTGGAGGCGGTGCGCGACGCGTTCGACGTGCCCGCCGACCAGGCGACCGACATCGGGCGGTTCCTGGCCGACTGCGGCACCCTGTACCCGTTGGCCCGTTGGTCGGGCGAGGACACCGACACCCCGTCGACCGGCCGGTACATCACGTTGCTGTTCGACGAGTTCGTCTCGACCGCGCGGGAACTGTCCCAGACGTCGGGGCTGAACCGGCTCGACCCGCCGTTGACCATCGTCGCGGACGAGTTGGCGAACATGCATCCGTGGTCGAACCTGGGGCAGGCGTTCGCGGCCGGGTCCGGAGAGGGCGTGAAAGTGTGCGCCGTGTTCCAGTCCCTGTCCCAGATCCGGGCCGGATGGGGGCTGGACGTGGCTGACACGTTGTGGAACGCCGCGAATGTGGTGATCCTGGGCGGGAACAAGAACCCGGCCGACCTGGACGCGATCGCCCGGCTGGTAGGGGAACGGGTGGTGTCCCAGACCCACGACACATGGTCGGAGATGGGGGGACCGTGGCGGCGCGGCGGCGCGGAACAGCTGACCTTCCGTCCGGTGCTGACCGCCGACGACATCCGACGCATCCCGCAGGGCTGCGGGCTGCTGGTCGCCGGGTCGTGCCGGCCCGTGCTGGTGGACCTGGAGCCGTGGCCCGAACGGCCCTGGAGCTGGTTGGTACGCGAATCGGAGGTCTGGCATATGTCGCATCCGGCGCGCGGCGGCGCCCTGGCGCCCGCGTACACCGGCCAGTGAGAAGGGCACGGCGATGACAGTGACGAGGACTTGCGCGTTGTGCGACCGGGTCGGGGAGCATCGGACGCCGGGAGGGTCGCTGTGCGGCCCTTGCCGGGCCGCCCTGGACCCCGGCCGGCCGGTCAAAGAGCAGATCGTGGCCCGCCAACAGCGTCAGATCCGGGATCTGATCGCGGAACTGGCGGCGACGGAGGAACAGGACGAGCCATGACAGCGGAGCAGCCGGGAACCCAAGTCGGCAAGGCGAGAGCGTTGGCGGCCGAGGTGCTCGGCGCCGAGTACGTCGACTTCTTCGGGACGGCATCGGACACGGCCGGAGGGACGGGGCCGCCAGGCCTGCCCAGGCGGGCGTCCGACAAATGGGTGGCGCTGGGCGACGGCGGCGCGACGCCCGCCCCGGGCGGATGGCCGGACGACACTCCTGTGCCTTCATGGTGGACGCCCGATCTGCCGTGGAAGGGGGCGGCCCCGCAGGCGGTGCTGTTCGCTCTGCCGGACGGCCCGGAACGGCGGTTGCTGTTGAACCTCCTGGCCGGTTGGGTCGAGGCCCAGGCGGACGTCTGGCACCTGGGCGGCAGAGTGCTGCCGCCCTGCTGGCTGCGCCATCCGCGCCTGGTGGTGTTGCTGTTCGCGGCCTGGCGGTCGTATCTGGCGACCACGAACGTGAGAGCCGACCCGAGACAGCACATCGTCGCGGCCCAGGACTGGGCGTGGGTGCTGGGCGAGATCAAAACCGAAGCGGAGACAGAATCCGGCAGCTGCGTGGCCCCGGGCGGCGGCGGGCACCGCGAGCCGCTGACTGCCACCCACCGGGCGGCCCGGATCGAGGCGGCCCAAGGGGGGACCGACTTCCCGTTGTCCCGGCCCGCATGGCCTGACCGCGCCGAGGCTGCCGCGTATGAGCGTGGATGATGACTGCGGGCACATCGTGGACCCGTCGAGCGGGTGGTCGCTGGCCGAATGGGCCGACCGGCGGGCGGCCCTCCTGGGCGCCCGCCGAAGCGAGGCGCGCGCCCGGGCGCGGCGGGCGCAGATGGGACGCCGCCATCTGCGGCCAGCCGAGCCGGACACGCCCGCAGTTGAAGGCCGGAACGGCGCGGCGGCCGCCCCTCCGGCGCCTGGGCTGGATCATGGTGCCGCCCACCAACAGCAACTGAAGACGCTGCGGGAAGAGCTCGAGGACAGCGAACGGGCCAGAATTGCGCTGGTCACGGAACTGACCGAGGCCCGAAAGGCGCTGGCCGTTCGCAACCCTATCGGCCCGCCGCGACCGCCCGTCGCCGACGATCCGCTCGCCGAACCGGAGGCGGTCACGGACAGGCCACGGCCGGACAACCGGTCGCACCCCTGTTCGGAATCCAGCCGAGTCCGTGGCGGGCGGTCGCGGGCGGTCGCGGTCGCCATCGGAGCAATGGTCTTCATGGCGGCACTGGTCGGTGCCGCATGGTGGGCTGGGTTCGGCCCGTTCGCCGCTGACAATGCCGGGTCGGGAACACCTGCCGTCGACCCGAACGGAACCGCCAGCCCGATCACTCCCCCACCCCCTGGGCCGTCACCCACATTGGACCCCACCCCGAGACCGATCACAACCCTGCCGAGCACCCTGGAGCCCACTGCCACCCCACCACAGTCCGACCCGGCTCCGACCCAAACGTCACCTGACCCGTCCTCTACATCGCACCGACCAGTCGGCGCACAGCCCGTCCCGCCACCGTCGCAGGTCGACCCGCCTGGGACCACGGCCGGAGCGACAGGCGGGGTCAGCGCCATCAATCCTGGAACGGTGACGGCCCGCAACGGCCAGGTGACAGTCACGGCGACGGTGACCACTACGGGGCCATGCGCTACAACGGTCACAGCCACGCTGAAAGGAGCCACAGTCGTCATGTCAGGACCGACCGCGGTGGCCGAGGCCGGAGCCTACGAATACGCGGCATCGTTCACCGACGTACCGGCTGGTCCAGTCGTGTTGATCGTGACTGCGAACGGTCTGGCTGCGTCGGCGTCCCTAACCGTGCCATGAATGGAGTGCCTCGCAGATCGCGACTGGCGCCTGGGCGCTACACGCGGCAGATCAGGTCGCTCATCCGAACGACCCGCCAGCGACGGGGGCGACTTTGGAGTGGGTCATCCAGATTGGGACACGCGGCCGCTGGGACGAATGGCGGTTGCACGGGCAGACGATAGGTATGCGGCCGGGTCGGGGGCACAAGCCAAACGACAACGAATCGGTATGCTTTGACGAGCCCGGTTCTTGGCGTCATTCGCACTCCGATGGACGTG
>JAISCU010000442.1 GCA_031265345.1 Bifidobacteriaceae bacterium | reverse complement strand
CCCCCCCCCCCCCCCCCCCACGTGCAGTTCAGCTTGCGGTCATGTCCTCCGGGACCGGGTGCTGATTTGTGGTCCCTCCATGGCTGTTGGCTGCGCAATTTCCCTGCTTACGGATGGAGTTCCCCTGATGTTGAAACGTCAATCCTGGTTGAAGGTATTGGTTGCCGCGTTGAGTGGCGTGTTGGTCATGGCTGTCGCCATGGTGGCGCAGCCTCCCGGTACGGCTGGCGCGGTCGAGAGGCAGACCTCGGCGCTTGGCCGGACAGCGGCGGGCGGCAACCATTCGTTGGCGGCTGACGGCTCAGGCCGCGTTTGGGCGTGGGGGCGCAACAACGCTGGCCAATTGGGCGACGGGACGGGCCAGGACAGCACCGAGCCGGTGCTGGTGGCCGGGTTGTCGGATGTGGTCGCGGTCGCGGCAGGTAACGATCACTCGCTGGCCGTGACCGGCACCGGAGAGGTCTGGGCGTGGGGTTCCAATGCCTTGGGCCAGCTGGGCGACGGGACCGCCTTTGAGCGGTTGTCGCCGGTCGAGGTTCCTTGCTTGCCCGACGTGGTGGCGGTTGTCGCGGGCGGGAACCGTTCGTTGGCCGTGACTGGCTCCGGCCAAGTCTATGAGTGGGGTTCGACGCACCCGGTTCGTAAACTGTCCCCGACGCTGGTGCCTGGGTTGTCGGATGTCGTGGCTGCGGCAACCGGCAGCGGCCATTCATTGGCTATGACCGCCTCTGGCCAGGTATACGGGTGGGGCCAGAATAGTTTTGGCCAGATCGGCGACGGCACGACAAATGACCGGGTGTCGCCCGCGTTGGTCGTGGGATTGTCCGAGGTGGTGGCGGTTTCAGCCTACGCCGCGCGCTCGTTGGCGGCCACGAGGTCCGGACAGGTGTATGAATGGGTGCCAGCGGTTATGACCTCAAGTACAACGACCCCTTCGGCTACGGAATCCGAGTGGCTGGCTCCAATCCATCGCCGGTTCTCGTTGCGGGGTTGGCCGGTGTCGCAGTGGTCGCCACCAATTTGTGGTGTTCTGTGGCGGTCACTGATTTCAGACAGGTGTACTCATGGAGGATCGGGGATTCCGACTACAGGTGGGGTCAGGCAGTGGGTTGCGGGCCTGATCGATCTCCAGTTCTGATGCTGGAGCTCTCGAATGTGGTGACTGCATCCATCGGTGGCCAGCCGCTTGTGGAGCAGACTGACGGGCTGGTCCACGGACATTCACTGGCTTTGACGGCCGAGGGCGAAATCTATTCTTGGGGTTGGAACGGACACGGCCAGTTGGGCGGCGACACTCGGGACTGGATTGGCCAACCGACAGCGGTCTCGAGCCTCTCGGACGCGGCCATGGCGGCTGCGGGAACCAGCCATTCTTTGGTGGTGACGGATGCCGGGCAGATACAGGCTTGGGGCTCCAATCATGATGGCCAACTAAGCGATGGGACCATCGATCAGTTGGCGTGGGTATCCACCGCGGCTGCCGGCGCTTCCCACTCGTTGGCGGTCACGGAGGATGGCCGCGTGTACGCCTGGGGATTCGTCTGCGATCGGGGGTGCCTTGTGTACGGATCGGGCGGATTGTCGCCGGTGCTGGTTCCCGGCCTGTCGGGCGTGACGATGGCCGCGGCTGGCAGCGATCATGCCCTGTTGATGACGGAGTCCGGGCGCGTGTACCGCTTGGGCTCGAACAGGGGCGTTGGATCGCCGGATGCCGAGGGCGATGATCGATGGTTCGCGCCCGTCCTGGTTCCTGAGTTGTCGCAGGTGACGATGGTTGCAGCCGGTCCAAGCCATTCGCTTGCGGTGACCGGCGACGGCCAGCTGTATTCCTGGGGCACAGTCTGGGACGCCGAGTGGGATATTCGGCTCGGGGGTGGTGTCGGCCATTCACAGCGTTCGCCGGTGCTGATGCAAGGGCTGTCCGACGTGGTGTCCGCAGCTGGCGGTGGCAGGCACTCGTTGGCGGTGACGGGTTCCGGATATGTGTACGCCTGGGGCACCAATCTTCATGGCCAGTTGGGCGGTGGCACCTCGGAAGACTGGTGGTCTTCGCCATTGCTGGTGCCTGGCTTGTCGGACGTGGCGATGGTTTCGGCGGGTGGCAGTCACTCGCTGGCGGTCACGAACGCCGGTCAGGTGTACGCCTGGGGCGCCAACGGTTCCGGCCAATTGGGCGACGGAACCACTACCAACCGGTCTACTCCGGTGCTGGTTCCCGGCCTGTCAGATGTGGCAATGGTGGCGGCGGGTGCCAGCCATTCTCTGGCGGTGACAAATGGTGGCCAGGTGTATTCCTGGGGCGATAACGCGAGCGGGCAGTTGGGCTATTCATCTGACAGCGCCACGCCCAAGCGTCGAGTCGATCTGGACCTGGGGAGCTTCGGGGCGACTCAGACGGTCGGTACGCCCGTGATCAGCGGCGCGGCTCAGGTCGGGCAGGCATTGACGGTCGCTGAAGTCACGACCACGCCTCCGGGCGGGACCGTGACCTATGCCTGGATGGTGGATGGCACGGAGGTCAAGGCGGGCGCGGATGAGGCTGCCCGGTCCTACACGCCGGGCGCGGATGATGCTGGCAAGTTGATCCTGGTCCGGGTGACCGCGACGAGGGAAGGATATGAGACAGTGAAGCTCGAATCGGGCGCCCTGACCATCGTGGCCGCCAACGAACCGGAGCCGAGCTCCGCGCCGAGCACCGGTTCCACGCCGACCGCTTCCGCGCCCTCTTCGACTTCCACGCCGAGCCCTGGCTCGAGTCAACCAGGCGGCGGTGCCAGCCCGGCTCCGAGCGACGGCAGCCAGACTCCGGGCAGCGGCGTCTCACCAGGCGTGGCGGCCGGCGGCGGTTCGCCGGACGCGGCGGCTGGCGTGGGCGGCACGAAGACGGCGAGTGGAAACGGCTACGAATTGCCTCTGACCGGTTCTGAGTCGGCGTCCCCGCTGTCAGCCATAGCCGCAGGGCTCGTCCTGATCGGTGGACTACTTCTGCTCGCAGCCAGGCGCCGCCGCCAGAGCTCGGTCTGCTGACTGCGAAACCAATCGAATGCGAGGCTGCCCGGTGCCGTGAACTGCGCGAACGGCATCGGGCACCGTGGCCAGCGAGTGTGCATGAAACGTTACGACGCTAGTCAAATCTGCCGATTGCGGATTCTCACGTAATATGTGAGAATCAGTCATATGGCGATTCGGCAGGCCACCCGGCCAAGGGTTCGTTCCCCGCAAGCAGCCGATTGGGCGCTGGCTCATGGCGTGGCGGCACTCACAACTGCGCAGGTCGCAGAACTCTTGGGGGTGCCCCCACTGCAAGTCCCACAGAGGCTTGCCGCCGCGAAACGCCGTGGCGAGTGGGCGAGCCCCGCCAGGGGACTGTGGGCCCCGGTGGCGCCGGAGTTTCGAGCTTGGGGCGGCGCACCTGCTATCGAGTTCGTTGACGCGCTGGCCAAGCACCTGGGGGTTGGGTACTACGTTGGCTGGCTTGCGGCCGCCGAACTGCACGGCGCCGCACACCACGCGCCGCAAGTGACCCAAGTCGCAGTGTCGAGGCTAGTGCGGGATCGGCGCGTCGGCCGGGCTCGCCTCTCGTTCCACACCCGCCCGAATCTGCACAGGCTGGCATCGCAGCAGGCAATGGCCCGCTCGGGCAGGTACACGGTGTCAACGCCTGAAACGACCGCTTTCGACATCGCTGCGGATATCGACCTGGCTGGCGGCTTGGACAACGCGGCCACGGTGATCTCCGACCTGGCCACTGAGACAGGATTGGACCAGACGAAACTGGTGGAGTTGGCGCGGTTTTACCCAGTCGCGGCAGCACGCCGGGTCGGATGGATCGTGGAGAACTTCACCGAATGCGGCCCTCTCGACGCGTTGGTTGCCCTCGCCAAGACAGTGTCCGACCACCCGGCTAGGCTTCACCCAGCGCTGAGCCTGGCGGGTCCGCTGGACCGTCGTTGGAACCTGCGGCTCAACAAGGATGTGGAGGTCGAAGAATAGTGCTTTCAGTTGAGGAAATCGCTGCGTGGGGCGCTGGCCATCCGTGGGCGACTACCGACCAGGTAGAGCAAGATCTACTGCTGTCGCCTGCCATTTGCGCAATAGCGACCCATCCGTACCTCGGCACCGAACTCGTCTTCAGAGGTGGCACCGCCCTGCACAAATTGCACCTACCCGCGCCGGTTCGCTACAGCGAAGACCTGGACTATGTGCGTTCGACCGCCAGCGTTGTTGGCCCGGCGCTTGACGCATTGAAAGACACGGGACGGGACATCGGGTTCAGCGTCAGTTCAACTATCAGTCAGCATCCCAAAGTGTATTGGCGCGCTGAAGCCCATAGTGGCACCAGGCTGCGAATCAAGATCGAGATGAACACCCACGAACGATCGCCGGCGCTCGCTCTCCAGTCGGTTCCGTTCAACGTGGAATCACCCTGGTGGAACGGCACTGCGGAGGTCCAGACCTTTCAACTGGCCGAGTTGATCGCCACCAAGCTGCGTGCTCTCTATCAACGCTCAAAAGGTCGTGACCTTTTCGACATGTGGCTTGTTTCAGGCACGACACAGATGCGCTCACGATCCAATCCGCAGTTGCGTACAACCCCGACGATGCCGCCCGTCTGGTCATCAGCGAATTCCTTGAGCGGGTGTGAGGGGGCCTGGTGGCCGGCTGGCAAGCCAGCTCAATAGTGAGTTGCCCGATGCCGTGACTTGTGCGGGCGGCATCAGGCAACTGCTGTTGTGGTTCCGCGGGCAGGGCCGAGCGCTGGTGTCCACCGCGGCACTTGGGCCTGGGTCACTGCCGGGGTGCTCAGGCCCAGGTCAGGGTGAGTTCGCGTTCGTTGGCGGCACAGTCGGCCAGGTACAGGTTGATCAGGCTCTGATACGGGACGCCGGTCTGTCCGGCCATCGCTTTGAAGTAATCGATTGTGTCCACGTCCAGGCGGATCGTCACCTGCTTCTTCAGCCGTCTGCTGTACGGATTCGCCCTTGCTGCGGTGAAGTCGTACTCGTCTCTGAGCTCATCTGCTCGCCCGGCGCTGGGGGACCCGTGTGCGGCATCGCGAGTCTGTGAGCGCGAAGGGGCTCCGCGCGTCACGCGAGCCATTCCTGGTCGGCGTGGCCGGCAGGCGTGGGGCGCCGAAGCCACTCATCCAGAGCTCTGGCCATGGGGCCGATCCGGTCTTCGCCTCGCGGGAAGCGCTTCGGGCTCACGAGCAGGAGTCGGGCCGTCGGCTGTCCAGCTTGGCGAGCCGCGTCGGTCAGAGGGACGAAGTCCTTCACATTCTCGGTGACGATTCGGCGCTGGGCGGCTGCCGCGACGGTGATCAGCGTCGCGTCCGGCTGGCCCACGAGGTCGGGGTCGACAGCGACGGCGCGAACGTCGAAGCCGCGTTCGCGCAGGACCGTCGCGATGACGGGCGAGTAGTGCTCATCGAGGAGCAGGCGTTCCGTCACGACAAGACGGCCTGGCGGGCCTGCCAGGCGGCGCACGCTTCCTCGGCGGCACGTTCGTTCTGGGCGATCTGCGCCTCGACCTCCGTCGGATGGCGCGAGTAGTAGGTCAACGCGAGGTCGACCGCCGCGGGCGTCAGCCCCATCTCCTCCGCTACGCAGGCCGCCTTGTCCTCGGGTCTGCCGCCAACGTCCTTGATCGCGGCCACGATCTCCCAGACATCGGGGCCAGCGGCGAGCCCGGCTCGGCGGCCGCTTGGCCCAGGGCGGAACACGACCCCGGGGGTCTCCCTCATGCGCAGGCCCTCATCGACCAGGTCCTGCACCAGGCCGGACGGTGTGGTCCTGTCAGCCGCGGCCGACTGGCGCAGCCGCTCGAGGAGGGGTGTCTCGAAGCGGATCGACAATGGATGGGTAGGCACGCGCTACATAGTAGCGCATCGAATGCGGGGCAGCCTCATGCCATGATCCGTGTGGACGGCATCGGCCAACTGGGGGAGGTGAACCGATCGGGCCGGGGCGATGCCAGGCGCGTATTGCCGATCGAGCGGCGGGCGCTGGGTCAAGACCAGGCCGCTCGGCGTGGTCGCCGGGCCAGCCAGATGCCAGGTCGTGCGGTGCTGGGAGGCGAGTGAGCGGCATCGTCCAGGCCTGAACCCGAACCGGCGCGGGGACCGAGGTTCCGCCACGGGCAAGCCACCCGCGGAGACAAAACCCCCGGTCAGAGCGGGGCGCCCCGGTCGGCGGTGTAGCGCAGCGGGTTGGGGCGGCAGGGGGCCTCGGTGGCGATGCGGATCTCCGGGGCGATGCGGCCCTCGGCGCGCAGCGCGAACAGCTTCGGGACCACCAGGTCGCGCAGGGCGTATGGGTCGATCGTGTTCAGGTAGATCTTGGTCGCCCCCTCGAACCCGGCCAGGGTCGAGATGCGCCACTTCAGCATGATCCGCCAGGGCGTTGGGCTCTTGGCATCGACCGGGCGGGTGTGCCACTCCTCGTTGGTGGGGATGGCGGTGCCGGTGGCGGCGTGCATGGCATGCAGCAGGTCCGACACGCCAGCCAGTTCGGCCGGCTCATGGTTCCAGGGGTCGGGGGCCTCCGATTTGGAGAAGATCTCGACGGTCGGGTAGCGGTGGCCGAAACCGGCGAACGCGACCGCGAAATCGTTCTCCGCGATCACCAGGTTGCGGTAGGCGGCGTAATTGACGGCCCGTTCGTTGAAGATCTCAGGGTTCTGGCGCAACGAGTCCTGGGCCAGTTCGTATTGCGCGCCGTGCTCGTCGATGGCCACCAACTGCTTGTGCAGATGGTCCAGCGAAGCTCCAGCTGGTTTGAGCCAGTTCTGGAACACCGACACATAGCGGACGTAGCGGTTGCGCCGGTACAGATCGGTCATGGCCTGGATGGTGAACTTGATGAACTGCTGGTGCTCCACCGGGCTGAGCGTGCCCGCGCCAGCCAACTGCGAATCATCGAGCGCGTTGTCGATGAAGTGTCGCCGGGCGACTATCACGTCATGCCCCGATCCCAGGAACGCGCCGGTTCCTTCGATCAGTTGGGCGGTGGTCAGCGGGCCGGACGGCGCTTGCCCCATGGCGGTGAGCTTCGCGGTCAACAGCTTGGTCACATGGGTCCGGCCCGCAGGGGAAGCGACATACGCGGCGGCGTGTTCGGCCAGATCGGACGGCAGCTCGTAGCCGTAGTTGGCCTGCCAGTAGTCAAACGACAGGATCTCGAACAGATTCGGGATGCGGCGGAACTCGGCCAGGGTCGCGGAGAGGTCCTCAGCGGATGTGAGCAGACGCACCGGCCAATCCGCGTCGCCGCGCCCGGTCGGCAACACCAGCCGGGCCTTCTCCGGCGGCGTGTCGGTGTAACGGCGCGAGCAGAAGACGCAGTACGCATCGAGGCGCGCTGCGTCAAGCGACTCCGGCGCCCGTTCGGCCAGGCCGAGCGGCCGGTTGCCCCGGCCCGCGACCGTCCAGACCTCGGTGCCGGTGAACGGGTTGAGTTGCTTGACCGTGCCGTCGGCCAAAATGTCGACGTACTCGGGTTCGCGCATCCAAGGGGCCATAGCCCAACGGTACTAAACGCGGGCGTCCGCACCGGCCCGGAGGTCCGGAAGACCCGGCCGGCCGGGCGCGTGCACGGTGAAGCCGGCGGCGACCCAGGCGCCGGCGTCCAGCACGCAGCGGGCGTCCACGATCTGCCGGGCGGCGGTCCATGAGGCCACTTCCACCGGGTCGAGGTCGCGGTACTCGGTCCATTCGGTGAGCAACAGGATCACCTGGGCGTCGCGGACGGCCTCAGCCACTGAAGCGACACAGGTCAGCGCCGGGTGGGCCGCCTGGGCGGTCGCCACCGCTCGCGGGTCCGTCGCCACCACCCGCGCGCCCGCCGCCACCAACGCCTCGCAAACCAGGACCGATTGACTGTTGCGCACGTCGTCCGAGAGCGGCTTGAAGGACAATCCCAGCACCGCCACCCGCGAGGCCCTCACCGGGCCGCCCAGCGCGCATTGGGTCAACTCGATCACGCGGGCGCGGCGGGAGACGTTGATCTGGTCCGCGGCCGAGAGCAGCGCCGCCGCCAGCGGCGCGTTCAAGTGTTCGGCGTGAGCCGTCAGCGCGTGCAGGTCCTTGGGCAGACAGCCCCCGCCGAACCCCAGGCCGGGATTCAGGAAGCGCTTGCCGATCCGCTCGTCCAAGCGCAGCGCGGCGGCCACGTCCAGGATGTCCGCCCCGGCTGAATCGGCCAGGTCGGAGATCGCGTTGATGAAGCTCACCCGCATGGCCAGGTACGAGTTCGCCGACGCCTTGACCAGCTCGGCCGATTCGTAGGACATCTTCAGCCTGGGGATCCCGGCCGCCAGCAGGTCGGCGTAGACCTCGTCGAGCAGGTCCGCGCCCATATGGGCGCCAGTGCCGCCGCCGATGCCGCCGTCCCAGTCCGGCGCCGAACCGGCCAGCCCGTAGACGATCCGGTCCGGCGCCAGGGTGTCGCGGATCGCCAACCCCTCACGCAGGAACTCGGGGTTCCAGACCAACTGGGCCGACGCGTCGGCCAGCCGGGCAGCCAGAGGCCGCGCCGTGCCCGCTGGGACGGTCGACTTGCCGACCACCACCGCGCCGGGCCGCAAATGGTCCAGTAACTCCTCGGCCGCCTGGTCGAGTGCCGTGAGATCGGCGGCCAGGGAATCCGGCGCCTGCGGGGTTCCCACGCAGATGAAATGAAGAGCGCATTCGGTCACGTCCGCCCTCGAAGTGCTGAAGCGCAGGCGTCCCGCCTCCAGGCCCTGGCGGAGCAGTTCCTCCAGGCCCGGCTCGTAGAACGGCGGGCGACCGGCGGCCAGGTCCGCGATTTTGGCGGCGTCGGCGTCGATCCCGATCACCCGGTGGCCGAGCGAGGCCATGGCG
>JAISCU010000392.1 GCA_031265345.1 Bifidobacteriaceae bacterium | reverse complement strand
ATGTAGACGCCCGAGTCCTCATCAAGAGTGGTCACTAGGGGCCAGGCAACTGAGGACGGGTCCACCACAGTCACCGAGGGAGGGGCGGTCGCCGCGTTGCCAATGGTCCTGGAGGCACTCGCCTCGATCCTGATGGTCACACTGATGGGCGCCGGATCAGCCAAGGCGCGTGTGGGATCCAGGGCGGGAACCAACGCTGCACCGCCTAATGCAGCGGCCAATCCGACAGCCAGCCAACGATTATGTGCCTTCACAATGACTCCTTAGCAGATGTGTACCGGAACTGCGCCACCACTTGCGTAGGAGTGACGTGCTCCGGATCGGGGTGCTCGCAGTGGGTGCCAAGAGCGGGTGATTCGGTGGCCCATGCGAGGTCGGCGTCGCTGAGGCCGGTTGGCTCCAATGGTGGACCTGAGCCGATTACTGTGGTGCCGGTTGGCAGCGGGTCCGCATCCTGGGCAACCCGGTGCCCAGCTTCTGGGCTGCCCATGACAGTGGTGCCGGAGGGAAGAGCGACCGTCGGCGCAAGGCGGGTGGTGCCAGATGGCGCGGGCCAATTCGGCGCGGGCGGGCGCGGGGGCGCAGTCGGTGGTTCCGCAGCGTGTCGTGGGGCATGCACGAACACCTGACTTGACGTCCCGACCAGGCCCATGACCGTGGTCCCGGTGGACGAAACCGCCTGAGCGGGGGACAAAACCATGGCGGCCGGGACTGCGGCGACCGGAACTGCGGCGACCGGTGTTGAGGCGGCGGAAATCCGAGAGGAAGAGGACGGCATAGAGCGGCGGCGGGAAGCCGAATGCGCCAAGTGGACCCGCCCCGAGCCGATCGGACCGCTCGAGCGTGACCGCAGTCTGCCTGGCCGGCCAGTCCCCATGCCCCTGCCATCGATGCTCGCAGCGCGCAAGTCGGCGATCCCGCGGGCGCTGCGTCGGCCGCTCAGCACGGCCAGGGCGTCTCCAATGTTCAACGCGAAAAACAGGATTGTGGCCGCCACCACGGCCGCGCCGGCAGCCGCGAAAGCGACCGTGGCTAACAGAGACCAAGTATCGTGGGTCATTGCAGCGTCCCGACTCCGCTGTGCCGGTCCACCGACGCCTGGGCATCCGCCAAGGCGTCCGCGATCGAACGGCAGTCTTCTTCCACTGCGGCGTCCACGGCTCCAGGCAGACAAACCAGGCCGCTCGATTTTTCGCCTATCTGGCTGAGCAGGCGCCGCAATTCTTGGGCGGCAACCCCGGCGTTGATGAATCGATCGGGATAGCCTGCGAGCACTTGCGCTGGAAGCAAGAGCGCCCCGAAAGCTGCCACATCGGACTGCGCGGATGCGGCGTCAACCGACTCGACCATTTGCCCAAGGGCGTCCCAGTATTCGCGGTAGTCGACCTGGCCAAGCTTCTGGGCCGCCCGGGCACGGAAGCCAAACACCTGGCTGAACAACTCATCCTGATGGTAGAAAGCGGAGTCCTCGGCTCCTGAATCGACCGCCTGGCGGAAAGCGTCCGCCGCCACCGAATCGGCCTCGGCACCGGCGTAGAAGAAGCCGTAAGTCAGTCCGATCTGATGCGCCAGGCCGGACCATCCCGCTGATACCTGCAGGCCGGTGCGATACGTGGCCATCAGGTCGCTCCACACCGTGTGGTCGGACGCGCTGAACTCATCCGCGTCGCTGCGCATCGCTTCCAGCAGTTGCAGGTAAGTCGAGGGGTCGGCGGGCTCCAAGTCAATCGCTTCCAAGAATCCGTCGATCTGAGCTGGCGATCCTGGCGGTTCGGTTAGCGCCCGGTTAACGACCTGCTCAAAGTCAGACGCCCTTGCATTGGCCGCAGCAACCGAACAAACCGCGCCAGCCCCGGCTAGTGCGACTGCCAGTCCAGCCGTCACGGCGAACAGAGTGATGCGGCGGCGCAGGCGGCGCCGATAGCCGTCGTCGACTTCTCGATAGTGCTGGAGGTCATACAACAGTTCTTCGCAGCTCTGGTAGCGGTCAGCGGGGTTAGCTGCGGTGCACCGGGCGACGATCTTCTCCAATCCGCCGGACAACGCGGGGTTGACTTGACGAATCGGATACATCTCGTAGGGCGGCTGGCTCGGATTGTGGCCTGTTACCAGGTGGTACAGCGTGACGCCAAGGGAATAGATGTCCGATCTGGGGTCAGCCCGGTCGGTGTTGACATCGCCCAACAAGACCTCTGGCGCGGCGTATCCGTAAGTCCCCAGCGCTACGGTGCCGCTGGCGCCAGAGACTGACTGAAGCTGGTTGCCAGCCCACCGTCGCGCCGTGCCGAAGTCGATCAGCACGACTTCGCCGTTGGGCCTGAGCATGACGTTGGAAGGCTTGAGATCGCGGTACACGATAGGAGGATTCTGACCGTGCAAGTAAGTGAACACGCCCGCCAACTGCCTGGCCCAGCGCATCACGTGCTCCTGGGGGAACGCGCCATCGATCAGCTCGATTGTGTCGCTGCCCTGAAGGTCCTCAGTCCGGGCACGTCCCAGAGGCCGGCCCTCCACGTAGTCCATCAAGATGAGCAGCGAGTCCGGCGTCTCCAGCACGTCGCTGATCGCAACTATGTTGTCGTGGCGCAGGTGCTTCAGCGTATCTATCTCCGCCATCAACGCCATTTCAGCCAGCCGGTCGTCCACCAGACCTGACCGCAGGACCTCTTTGACAGCCCAGAGCTTATTGGACCGGTCATTGCGGGCTTGCCAAACAACAGACATCCCACCTGCCCCGATCCGTTCGACAAGTCGATACTTGCCGTCGACCACATCCCCGACCTGCAGCATCTTTACACCTGCCTATAAATGTCGCCGAGCAACCCGCCCGGGAGGACCCGTGGTGCGCTCCCGCCGCCAGACAATGGGACCGCACCACGACCCCATCGTCGCCGCCTACCTGGCCATCCCCAACTCAAAGGGTGGCCAGACGGCAAGTGTAGCGCGAGTTGCCGCCCGATTGGGGAAAGGAGCCCGCAAAGAATCCGCAGGCCCCCGACCAGGCACGATGCCGTGCTCAGCGGTCGCTGCCTCACAAACGTGGCGGGCTTTCGACGGCATTGAGGTTGTGATCGAGGCTGATCAACCCATCTTTGCGCACGTGCGCTATGTCAGCTCGCTGGACCCCTGATTTCCCGACCGGGTTGTGACATGGCCGGCCGGCCGTGCCGGCGGCGGCCTGGCGTCAGGCGGGGGGCTTGGCGTCGAGCGCCTCGTAGAGGTCGCGTTGCTTCTTGGTCACGTG
>JAISCU010000356.1 GCA_031265345.1 Bifidobacteriaceae bacterium | reverse complement strand
TCGGCTACGACGTTGCCCGTGACAAGGGCACCTACGGGGCTGCCACCAAGACTGCAGTGACCGCGTTGGTGAAACAGACAGGCGCGGTCAGTGAGAAGGGCGAGTTGTTCGATGCCGCTTGGCTGGTCTTCCTGCCCGAGGAGGGTTACCGCCTCGCGAGTGTCGAGCTGCCCCTGGCGGCCCCGGCGCCTGCGTCGGGGACCGTGATCGGTTCGGCCGAGCCGGTGTTGTCCGGAGCGGTGCTGGCGCCACGGGGCGCGGTCGAGGAGGTCGCCGCACCGTCATCGAGCGGCGACGACGGAAGCGGTGCGGGCACGGTCGCGACCGCCACGGAGACGCTGGCCGCGGAGCCTGACGAGGAGTTGGCGACGACGGGCGACCCGATCACGCTGGGCGAGGACCGGTCCAGGGTTTCGGCCGAGGGCCTGGTGGCGTTGCGCCGCCAGGTCGAGTCCGGCGCCGCCGTGGTGGAGACGAAACTGGTGCGCGAGGCGGGCGCGGGCGAACTGCTGGTGCCCGCAGCCGCAGTGGTGGCGACACCCGATGGCGCGACGTGCGTGCTCAGGGTCACGGGGAGCAGCCTGGAGCCCGTGGGGGTCGAAGTTGTGGGAGACACAGCCGGGAGCAGCATAGTCAAAGCGGGATTGGAACCGGGCGACGAGGTCAGGGTGGCACCAGCGGCGAAGGACCGCAGATGCGGGTAGACGTGTCCCATTGCTCGGTGGCGTTCGGACAGCGAGTGGTGTTGTCCGATCTGAGCGGCAGCTTCGCCTCCCCGGGGATGGTCGCGTTCATGGGGCCGTCGGGATCTGGGAAGACGACGTTGCTGGGCGTGGTCGCCGGGGCCGTGCGGGCGGCATCGGGCATCGTGGCGGTGGATGGCAAACCGGGCGCGGCCGGGCGGTGGGAGTGGATAGTCCAATCGTCGCCCCTGTTGAACCGGCGTTCGGCCTACGACAACGTGGTGCTGGGCCCCCGGGCGCGGGGCGAGTCGGCGCGAGCCGCTGCGGGCGCGGCCGGCTCGGCGTTGGAGGCCCTCGGGATAGGCGGGCTGGCGAACCAACGGGTCTACAAATTGTCGGGCGGGGAGCGCCAGAGAGTCGCGGTGGCCCGCGCGCTGGCGGCCGGTTCGGAGTTGATCCTGGCGGACGAGCCGACAGCTTCGCTGGACCCGCGGTCGCGGGAGTTGGTCTGCGACGGTCTGGAACGGGCCGCAGTTCAGGGGGCGTTGGTGCTGGTGGCGACCCATGACCCATATGTGGCCGGCCGCGCGGGACTGGTGTACGGGCTCGAGGACGGGCGGTTGACCGGTGGGCCGTGAACGGGCGGGCGGCCGGTTTCCGTTCCGGTTGGCGGCGGGCGAGGCGATGGCGAACCTGCGCGCCAGCCCGGTCCGGACCGCGGTGGCATTCGTGGTCGGTGTGGCGATGGGCGCGTTGATAGTGGCCGCGGCGTGTTTCGAGGTCGGCCGGATCGTCGCCTACGACGAAGAGCTTCGGTTGGCGGGGGCGAATTTGTTCGTGGTCCAGCGAGCCGATGGGCAGGGTGTGGACGCTGCCCGATGCGATTCCCTGCGCTCCCGGCGCGGGGTGGTGACCGCGGGCGGGGTCGCGAGCGCCGAACGGGTGGTCTCATCGGTCGACACGGGCGTCAGCTTCGACCTGCTCAGGGCCAGCCCCGGCTACGCGGCGGTGACCTGGCCCGAGTTGCAGCAAGGGGTGGATTCCGGGGCGGTGTTCGCGGGATCGCGGGTGACCGAGGCGCTCGGCATAGCGGATCGGGGAGGGCTGGCGTACGCGGGACACGGCACGCCTGGGTATACCGAGGTTTCGGTGGCGGTGGGCGAGGCCCGATGGCCGGAAGCTATCAACCATGTGGTTGTGCCGGTCGCCCCGGTCGGTCGATTGTCGCAGTGCTACGTGGAAGCCGATCCCGGCGCCCGGGGCGACGTCGAGTCATTGCTGGTCGGGTGGTTCGACGAGCCCGCCCGGCTGTTGGTGAACGCCGCCATGCCGGAGGCGCCGCTCGGCATGAGCCCGAACGGCCAATTGGCGTCCCGGTTCACCCGTTGGGCGCCGTTGGCGGCTGCCGTGTTCATCCTGGTTGTCCAGTCGGTGTTGTGGATCGCGCGGCGCACGGACGTCGGTTTGTACGGGCTGTTGGGTCTGCGGGGCGCGCGGTTGGCGGCGATGGTGGCGACCGATTGGGTGTTCACCGTGCTGGTGCCAGTCTGCGCCGGAATGTGCTTGGCCGCGGCCTGGTTGGCGTCCCGGTTGGACGGGCTGGTGCTGGCCGTCACGGCCTGGGACTGTCTGCGCACTGTGGCGCTTCTGGCCGTGATCCCGCTGGTGGTGGTCGCGCTGTTGAAGATGGTCAAGCCTTTCGACGCCATCCGCGGTCGCTGAGCCGGAGTACTGTCGGCGGTCGAACCGCGACTTCGCGTCGTTCGTTGCAGCGCCCGGCCGGGATGAAACCGGCGAGCCGCGCCCTCGCGCGCGGGTGTCCGTCGAGTCCGCTGGTTTGCGTGGTCCTTTGCATCGAGTCCGCTGTTTCCCATGCCTGGGTCCGTCGAGTCCGCTGTTTTGCGCCGGGCCGTTTTGCGTTTTGCCTGATCAGCGCGTTGTGTGGGGTCGAGCGACGCGCAAAACCCCGGACTCGGTGAAGAGCGGCATGGAAAACCCCGGACTCGGCGAAGCTGACCGCGCAAATCCCCGGACTCGGTGAAGAGCGGCAGGGAAAACCCCGGACTCGGCGGCGCGCACTGAAGAAGGCTGCCCAGACGCCTATCCGCGACTGGCACCGATGCGGGGACCGGGACGGCGGCATCGGCGGCGGTGTTTGTCTTCACTTGAAGCGAGAATCCTGCTCCCTGAGCACGTAATGGGGACGGACCCGTTATCCACAGGGCCTGGCCTGCGCAAACATGTGCCCAAGAGGCCGGGTTGAGCATGGAAAGGTACCGTCCCCTATAGGGTGGGGGGGTGAGCGGAGGGATCAATTCCGAGTTGGCCAGGCGCGTCGCGGGTTTGACGGTGCGGCCGGGGCCGGACGTCACCTTCGCCGAGGGCATCCATCTGGTCGCGGACCTGCGCAACCAGGTCGGCAAAGCCTTCGGCTACGTGGCGGAGATCACCGGCCTGCATGACGCCGCCCGCAAGGCCGCCAAAGCCGAGACCAGGGTGGTGGACCGGCGCGGCCTGATAAACAGCCTGGTCGGCACCGTGGACGCTCTGACCAGCGAGGTCTGGGCCGAGGACAACCCGTCTTGGATCGCCCGCCAGACCGCCTCCGCGCAACTCGGAGCCCTGACCGGCGTGCTGGCCTACCGTGTGCTGGGGCATTACGACCCGTTCTACGCCCCCGCCCCCAGGGACGGAGCGGACCAAGGGAGGATAGTCCTGGTCGCCCCCAACGTGCTCAGGTTCGAGCGCGAACTCGACGCCGACCCACGCGACTTCCATCTCTGGGTGGCCCTCCACGAGGTCACCCACGCCGTGCAGTTCGCCGCCGCGCCGTGGCTGGCACCATGGTTGCGCGAGCGGTTCGAGGCGCTCATGGACGCCGAGGACGAGCCGGGCGGTCCCAACCAGATGCTGGCCGCGATCCGCAAGCTGCCGGACCTCTTCGCCGACGAGGCCCCGCCCGCCACCGTCTCCTACCTCCTCTCGCCCGAACAATCCCGCATCCTGGCCGAGTTGGTGGCCACCATGTCGCTGCTCGAAGGGCACGCCGACGTCATCATGGACGCCGTTGGCCCAAAGGTGGTCAAGACCCTGGAGCAGTTGCGCCCGCGCTTCGAGGCTCGCCGGGTGGCGCGGGGCCGTTGGGAACGGGCGGTGCGTCGCCTGGCCGGGATCGAGGCCAAGACCGCGCAATACGTCCAGGGGGCGGCCTTCGTCCGGGCTGGGCTGGCCGCCCTGGGACACGAGGGCTTCAACGCCGTTTTCGAGTCGCCGGAGGCGTTGCCGACCGCCGCCGAGATCGACGATCCGTCCGCTTGGGTCAGGCGCGTCGGCCCAGGCCACGGCATCTGAGGTGGCTCCCGCGGGCAGACTCGATCCGGCTGTCGCGGCTGGACGCCTGGCGGTGCGCCGGTGGCTGGCCGCGCTCGGAGCAGCCGCCCAGACGCCAGTCGCCCAGGAGTCGGCTGTGCGGACGTCGGCCGCCCAAGGGTCGGTCGCGCGGGGGCCGGATGCCCAAGGGCCGGTCGCCCTGGCTGCGGATGCCCGCGCCGAGGACGCCAGCCCCCCGAATCCCCAGCTGTTCCGCACTCCCCGCACCGTCCTGGTCGCCTGCTCGGGCGGCACCGATTCGTTGGCGTTGGCGGCCGTCACGGCCTTCGAGGCACCCCGCCGGGGTTGGCGCGCCGGGGCGGTCGTGGTTGACCACGGGCTTTTGCCGATGTCCGATGCCGTCGCCCGTCAGGCCGCCGACCGGTGCGTCCGCCTGGGGCTGGAGCCCGTCGAGGTGGTCGCGGTCAAGGTCGACAAGGACGCGCCCGAAGGCATCGAGGCTGCCGCCCGTGAGGCCCGCTACGAAGCCCTCGAACAGGCCGCGACCCGGCATGGGGCGGAAGCGGTGCTGCTCGCCCACACCCTCGACGACCAGGCGGAGACGGTGCTGCTGGCGCTGGCCAGGGGGGCGGGTGCGAAGGCGCTGTCAGGCATGGCAGGGCGGCGGGGGCTGTTCGCCAGGCCGTTCTTGGATTTGACCCGCGCCCAGACCGAAGCGATCATCGCGGCGGAGGGATTGACGGCCTGGGAGGACCCCACCAATCGACCGGACGGCCCCTACCCATCACGCCGCAGCCAGGTCAGAGCACAGTTGATGCCGCTGGCAAAAGAACTGCTCGGCCGCGGATTCGACCGGGCGCTGGCCCGCACGGCGCAGCGCTTGCGCCAGGACTCGGATTATCTGGACGCCCAAGCCGACCGCCTGCTGGACGAGGCGATGGCGGAGGCGGCCCGAGCGGCATCGGGCAAACCAGGCCGAACGGGACAGGGCGAACCCGGCGGGGAGGCTCGGGTTAGACCCGTCCGGGCCGAAGACGGCGAACAGGCTCACGAGCCATGCGGCAGACCCAGCCGGGCGACGGCGGAAGCGGGCGAAGCGGCATCGGGCGAACCCGGCCGAACAGGACAGGGCGAACCAGACCTGGCGCTGGCCGTCGCGGTGCTCGCCAGCGCGCACCCGGCCATTCGGACCCGAGCGCTGCATCGGGCCGCTGTCCAGGCCGGAGCGGACCCCGCCGCCCTGAACGCGGCCCAGATCGAAGCCATCGACCGCCTGGTGAGCGCGTGGCGCGGGCAAGGCCCCGTGCACCTGGCGGGTGGAATCCAAGGCCGCCGCAAATGTGGCAAGCTGGAGTTTCGCTCAATTTCAAATCCGTGAAGAGCCCCCGAGGAGGCCTAGGTGGATGCCCAAGACATTGGGACTGACCTTGAGAAAGTACTTCTGACCAGCGAGGAGATAGACCGGAGACTCGATGAGTTGGCCGCCCGGATCGACGCCGACTACGCCGGGCGGGACCTGCTGCTGGTGGGCGTGCTGAAGGGCGCGGTCATGGTGATGGGCGATCTTTCACGAAAGCTCCACTCCAAAGTAACGATGGATTGGATGGCGGTCTCCTCGTACGGGTCCGGCACCAAGTCTTCCGGGGTGGTGCGGATCCTCAAGGACCTCGACACCGATATCCACGGTCGCGATGTCCTGATCGTGGAGGACGTGGTGGACTCGGGCCTGACGTTATCCTGGTTGCTGGCGAATTTGCGGTCACGGGGGGCTAAGTCGGTTGAAATCGCGGCGCTGCTGCGCAAACCGGACGCGGCCAAAGTCGAAGTGGCGGTTCGTTACGTCGGTTTCGACATTCCGACCGATTTCGTGGTGGGCTATGGGTTGGACTTCGATGAGCACTACCGCAACTTGCCGTTCGTCGGCACGCTCGCGCCGCACGCCTATAGCTGAGGCGCCGCGCTGTGCCGCCCCAATGCCAGCCCCAAGACCAACACCAAGACCAAGACCAGCCAAGAAAGCGAATACGTGGCCAAGACACCGACCAAGAGATCATTTTTCCGCGCCCCGCTGCTGTGGCTGGTGCTCGGGCTGGTGGCCGTCTGGCTGCTGGTCGGTTCGTTGTTCAGAAGCGGACCGCAGGAGGTCGACACCTCGCAGGGCCTCGAGTTGCTGGCGAACGAGCAGGTCAAGTCCGCCAAGATCGTGGACGGCGAGCAACGGGTCGACCTGACGCTGACGAAGGCGTACAAGGACAAAGGCACGTTGGTGCGGTTCTTCTATGTCGAGCCGCAGGGTCCCGAGGTGGTCAAGGCGATCGAGGACGCCGACCCGAAGGAGGGCTTCAACTCGGAGGTGCCGACCCAGTCTTGGTGGGGCTCGTTGCTGATGACGCTGATCCCGATGGCGTTGATCCTGGGGCTGTTCTGGTGGTTGATGTCGCAGATGCAGGGCGGCGGTCGCGGCGGCCCGCTCAGCTTCGGCAAGTCGAAGGCCAAGCTGGTGTCGAAGGAGTCGCCGAAGGTCACGTTCGCGGATGTGGCCGGGGTCGACGAGGCGGTGGAGGAGCTCCAGGAGATCAAGGAGTTCCTGGCCGAGCCGGCCAAGTTCCAGGCCGTCGGTGCGAAGATTCCGCGCGGCGTGCTGCTGTACGGGCCTCCCGGCACCGGCAAGACGCTGCTGGCGCGAGCAGTGGCCGGGGAGGCGGGGGTGCCGTTCTACTCGATCTCCGGTTCGGACTTCGTGGAGATGTTCGTGGGCGTGGGCGCGTCCCGCGTGCGGGACCTGTTCGAGCAGGCCAAGGCCAACGCCCCGGCGATCATCTTTGTCGATGAGATCGATGCCGTGGGCCGCCACCGGGGGGCCGGCCTGGGCGGCGGCCACGACGAGCGCGAGCAGACCCTCAACCAGTTGCTGGTCGAGATGGACGGCTTCGACGCCACCACCAACGTCATCCTGATCGCCGCCACCAACCGGCCGGACATCCTCGACCCGGCCCTGATGCGGCCGGGTCGGTTCGACCGTCAGATCACCGTGGGAGCGCCGGACCAGCCGGGTCGCCTCGCCATCTTGAAAGTCCACGCCAAAGGCAAGCCGATGGCGCCGGACGTGGACCTGGCCCAGGTGGCCAAACGGACGCCCGGTTTCACCGGCGCGGACTTGGCGAACGTCCTCAACGAGGCCGCCTTGCTGACAGCCCGCGAGGACGTCAAGCAGATCACCGACCACGCCCTGGACGAGGCGATCGACCGGGTGGTGGCCGGACCTCAGCGGGTGTCGATGATCATGACCGAGGAGGAGAAGAAGAACACCGCCTATCACGAGGGCGGCCACGCCGTGGTGGCGGCGGCGCTGCGCAACACCGACCCGGTCACCAAGGTCACAATTCTGCCGCGCGGCCGGGCTCTCGGCTACACCATGGTCATGCCGACCCGGGACAAGCATTCGGTGACCCGCAACGAGTTGCTGGACCAACTGGCCTATGCCATGGGCGGCCGCGTGGCCGAGGAGCTGGTCTTCCACGACCCGACCTCGGGGGCCTCGAACGACATCGAGAAGGCCACCACCACCGCCCGCAAGATGGTCATGGAGTACGGCATGAGCTCGAACCTGGGCTCGGTCCGCTACGGCCAGGCCGAGGGCGAGGTCTTCCTGGGCCGCGACTACGGCCACCAGCGCGACTACTCAGAGGCCATCGCCGCCGAGATCGACTCGCAGGTCAGGGTTCTGATCGAGAACGCGCACACGGAGGCCTGGGAGATCCTGCGCGCCAACCGCGACGTGCTGGACCGCCTGGTGCTGGCCCTCCTGGAGAAGGAGACCCTGGGCGAGGCCGCCTTGGCGACCATCTTCGAGGACATCTCCAAGCAGCCCGCGCGCCCGGTCTGGTTGAGCTCCTCGGAGCGGCCCGTCTCGTCGCGGGGGCCCGTGGACATGCCCGCCCGCAATGGCGACCCGGTTGACGATGCCGCTGGGCCGGGCTCGGCAACCGACGACGGGTCCGACGACCCGGCCCCCGCAGACGGGATTGGCACGACCCCAACGGTCGGGTCGGGTTCGGCGGATGCCGCCCGCTCTCACGACGGGGCCGGTGGCGCCGCCCCCGAGGCGAGCGATGGCTGAGCTGGCGGGAGGGTTCGACCGCGAGCGGATCGAGGCGGCTGTGCGGGAGTTCTTGTGCGGGATCGGCGAGGACCCCGACCGGGCCGGACTGGCCGAGACCCCGGCGCGGGTGGCGCGCGCGGCCGAGGAGATCTTCTCCGGCCTGCACCGCGACCCGCGCGAACTGCTGGCGGCCCGGTTCGACTTGGGGCACCAGGAACTGGTGCTGGTCAAGGACGTGGCCGTGTACTCGATGTGCGAACACCACCTGCTGCCCTTCCACGGCCTGGCCCACCTGGGCTACATCCCCGCCGCCTCCGGCCACATCACCGGCCTGTCGAAGCTGGCCCGGCTGGTGGACGCCTATTCCCGCCGCCCCCAGGTCCAGGAACGCCTGACCAGCGAGATCGCGGACGCCCTGATGGACGCTCTGGACGCGCGCGGCGTGATCGTGGTGCTGGAGGCCGAGCATCTGTGCATGACCATGCGTGGCGTGAGGGCAGCGGGCTCCAAGACCGTGACCTCGGCGGTGCGCGGCGCGCTGCGCTCCGGCCCGACCCGCGCCGAAGCCATGTCGCTGATAGTCCACTGACCAGGAGACGGCTCAATGTCTAATCCCGGGGGGAGAGGCTCGACGCCGGCACGGCCCGCCAGGCCGCGGCCGCTTCCAGTCGGCCTGGGCGCCCTTGAGCGGACGGCCGTGATGGGCATCTGCAATGTCACGCCGGACTCGTTCTCCGACGGCGGCCGCTACCTGGAGGTGGCAGCGGCATTGGACCATTGCGACCAGATGTTGGCCGAAGGCGCCGACCTGATCGACGTGGGCGGCGAGTCGACCCGCCCCGGAGCCCCCAGAGTCGACCAAGCGGAAGAGCTGCGGCGGGTAATTCCCGTGGTCAAAGAACTGGCCGCGCGGGGGGTCGCGGTGTCGGTGGACACTATGCGGGCGGCAGTCGCGGCGGCCTCGGTCGAGGCCGGAGCCTGCGTCGTCAACGATGTCTCAGGCGGCCTGGCGGACCGCGACATGCTCGCGGTCATGGCCGGACTCGGAACCCCCGTGGTGCTGATGCATTGGCGTGGGCATTCCGACCAGATGGACGGCCGTGACCGCTACGGCGACGTGGTGGCGGAAGTGGCTGCGGAACTGTCCCAGCGGGTCGATCAGGCCCTGGCGGCCGGCGTCGCGCCGGAAGCCATCGTCTTGGACCCCGGCTTGGGCTTCGCCAAGACGGGCGCGTCGAATTGGCCCCTGCTGGCCAATCTGGACCGCCTGGCGACCCTCGGCTTCCCAATACTGGTGGGCGCTTCCCGCAAGCGCTTCCTCGATGCCGTGCGCGGCCCCGATCCAGCCACGGCGACCATCCCATCCGGGCGCGACGCCGCCACCGCCGCCGTCACCGCGCTCAGCGCCGCCGCTGGAGCCTGGTGCGTCAGAGCGCATGCGGTCGCGCCGAACGCGGCCGCGGTGCGCGTGGTTGAGGCCGTGAATGCCCACCATCCGGACGCGGAGCAGCGGATAATGCGGTCACAGGTCCCAGATCAGCTTCCCTTCAGGGCCTAAACGGGGGCATGATGGCCTAATGGATTGGGTGCTCGGATCGACCGGTGGGACGCTCGACGTGATCGAGTTGCGCGGCATAGCCGCTTATGGATACCACGGCGTGGAGCCCGAGGAGCGCCGCAACGGCCAGGCTTTCCGAGCCGATCTGCGACTCCATTTGGACACCCGTGCGGCCAGCGAGGCCGACGATCTGGCTTTGACGGTGGACTACGCCCGCATGGCGCGAGCCGTGGTCGACGTCCTGGCCGGCCCGGCGATGAACCTCCTTGAGACGGTGGCGGAACGGATCGCGAAGGTGGTCCTCGAGAACGAGGCCGTCGAAGTGGTCGAGGTCACCGTCCACAAGCCGAACGCCGCGTTGGGAGTGCAGACCGCCGACGTGTCGGTGCATGTGCGCCGGGCCGTCCACAGTTGGCGCGAGACCACCTTCGTGGCGCCGGACTCGGCCATCTTCGAAGCGGTTGGCGAGGCGGAGCGCCGGGCCGGTCTGGTCAGCCCGGTCTATGGCCAGGAGGGGGGCGCGAGTCCGGCAGCGCCCAACGATTCCGCCGGGGTGAACGCGCCCGGTGGGCCGTCGGCGGTGTCTGAGAGCGCGGCTGGCGCTCCGGGCGCGCACGCCAAGGGTGCCGATGCCGCTTCCGTGCCCGCCCGGGACGGCGAGGGCGCCACGCGCGGGTCCGGCGGTTCGGGGGAGCGACCGCTGAGGCGGCGCCGGTCAGGGGTCGGGACCGACCCGGCGGCCTCGATCGATCAAGTCCCAGACGAGCCGGTCGACGCGATAATCGGGCTCGGCGCGAACCTCGGTGAGGCGTTGGCCACGCTGCGCATGGCGCTGGCGGACATGCGCGAGGAACCGGGCATCGAAGTGGTGGCGGTGTCGCCGCTGGCCCGCACCGCGCCGGTGGGCCACGAGGACCAGCCCGACTTCTTCAACGCCGTCGCCCATGTCAGGACCACTCTGTCGCCCCGCGCGCTGCTGAGGACCCTGCAGGGGATCGAGGAGACGCACGGCCGCCGCCGCTCAGTGCGTTGGGGTCCGCGCACGCTCGATCTCGATTTGATCGCGTACGACACTTTGCTGGCCGACGAGGATGAACTGACTCTGCCGCATCCACGGGCCCACCAGCGGTCCTTCGTGCTGGTGCCGTGGTCCTTGATGGCGCCGGGCGCGTTCTTGCCAGGCCTGGGGGGCGGCCCGGTGGCGGAACTGGCCGAGGCGGCCCCCGACACGGGCTGCATTCGCTGGCTGGCCCCGGATTGGGACCGGTCGGGCCGCGATCAGGGACCGCGGCCGGTGGTGCCTCAGACGGCGGAGCCCTTGCTCGACCAGTCCGAATCGGCCGACCAGTCCCCTGGCTATTCGGTCCCGCGCCTGCCGGAACCGCTGCCCACGCCGACGCGCGCGGCCTATCCGGCGGCCGGACCCGGCGTGCCGGGCTTCTTCGCTGAGGCGCGGCGCGGCCATTCCGCCTTCCGCGGGATCGGCCAGGATGAGTTGGAGCCGCCGCTCAAGGCCGTGCCCTACGATCCGCTGCCGACCGCCACTCCCGGTGGCCGCGAATTGCCTGGCGCCCAGTTCGAGCCGCGAATGGAGTCAGGACCGCACGGACGGCCGATGCCGTACCGTCATCCGCCGACGCTTGTGGGCCTCGAATCGGGGTTGGTCGGCGATCCCGAAGCGGCCGAGGAATCGGCGGCATCGGCTCTGGGCCCTGAGGCGGCCCTGCCCGCGCCGCTCGCCACCGAGCGACCCGTGGCCGAACCGCTCGGCGCCCCGGTCGCGGACCAGCCGGTGCCGGGCCATCACGACCAGGCGGCATCGGACAACTTCGCCGTTCCCGCGCCGGGCGCGCCCGTGCCGTGGGAGACGCCGTCCGAGCCCGGCGGCCAATTCGAATACCTGCCCCCGCCGCAAGCGCAATTCGCCCCGGCGGCGCCCGCGGACTTCTTCGCGACCCCCGTCCCGGCCTTCGCCCAGTCGCCGGTCGACTCGCTGAGCCAGCCCCAATTCGCGCCCGGCCTGCCAGCTAGCCCCTTCGCGCCGCCCCTGGCGCCTGTCGCCGCGCCTGAAGTCGAACCGCAGTCGGCTGGGCCCGCGCCCGTTCCTTCGCCGCTCGCGCCGGCGCCTGCGGTCCCGAACCAAGCCGCCTATTGGGTGACGCCGGCTGCGGCCGAGGTATGAGCCTAACCAGGATTCGGACGCTGGTCCTGATCGGCGTCGCCGCCACTGTGGCCAGTGCTGTGGTGATCGACCTGGCGACGGGCGTGCTGTGGCAGCGTGTCACCGTCCCCTGGACAGTGGCCGGGCTTCTGCTAGTGGCGGCGGCGGCCATACTGGCGGTCGCCTGGCCGGTGCGCCAGTACGTCAAAGGCAAACGCCGGTCGGTCGATCCGTTGAGGGCCGCCGCCATCTGGGCCTTGGCCAAAGCCTGCGCGCTGGCCGGGGCCGCGCTGGCGGGCGTCTACCTCGGCGCCGCCCTGGCGGGCGCGGGCGAGCTGCACTCGGCGCTCGCCTGGCTGAGATTCTGGCAGGAGCTGGCGGCGAGTGGGGCGGCGGTGGTGTTGGCCGTGGCGGGCCGCTTGGCGGAGGGCTTTTGCCGTCTGCCGCCGGAGGATTCGAACACCGAAGGGAGCGGGGCCGGTCAGCCGGACACCAGCCCGGC
>JAISCU010000340.1 GCA_031265345.1 Bifidobacteriaceae bacterium | reverse complement strand
CTGCGGAGTTGGTCGGATAGTCAGAAGAACCTCCCCTCCGTCTGGTTCCTCGAGGCCACCGATCAAGTTCAGCAGGGTAGTCTTGCCAGAGCCACTAGCGCCGGTGATGGCGATGAACTCTCCACCGTGAGCTTCGAAGGAAACGCTTTCTAGAACTGATTGGCCTGCGAATCGCTTACTCAAGCCGGTCACGACGAGTTCTCCCCTGAATCCGGCCGTGTGGCACGCGTCCCGGTCTTCTGTTGGACCCTGCTCAGTACCGTTTGACATCTTCCGCCCTTGCCTTGTTGGTCCACATCCGTGCTAACAGCCAGCATAAGATGGTGTTGGCTATCACGGATGTGGCGCATATGGTGTTCGCGACGCCTCCTGTCACCCAGCCGCAGCTGATAGCGAGCAACCAGATCAATCCTCCGATCCCAAAGCTGAAGAGCACGAATGGCATGAGGGTCCGGTCGGAGTTTCGACCATTGATGTACCTGACGAACAACGATTGCCTGTTGCGTAGGCAAAACGACGCGACCATGATCGCGGTGGTCAAGAGCAGCACTACTTCGGTGATCAACACAGTTGCCGTGGCGAGCCGGGCGTCCCGCGCCGCGTCAGCGATTCGATCGAGCGCGCGACTCGCCCGCAGCGCGCCCAACTCGAACTCAGCGCCGAACGATTCTGTCGCAAGTGCATCTTCTACGGCTGCGGAATCAGCGAACAGGAGCTTGCCCTGACTCGCGACGGCACTCAGGTTTACAGGCGACATGATGTCAAGGCCCAAAGGTACAACGAAAATCACCGGGTTAGTCAGGGCTGCGGGTGCGAAGAGATTGTCGTCGCTGAATGTGAAGATAGTCTGTCCTGCCTTCATAATCCCCACTTCGGGTTCCAGCTCGACTCCCGGAAGCACTTCGCGATCCTGCATGCCAAGGGCCTCCCATTCGGCGAACTCAAGCCCTGCGGAAACATACAGTTCTGTGTCTTGCTTCAGGTCTTCCGGAATCCAGACGGTGAAGCGGTCGTTTCGAGGCTGGATTCGGTTACCCGAGGAATCGAGCACCGATACCCTTTCGAGGAAACCGGGATTCACTGCCATAGTGTTGTCTTCGCTGACGTAGATGCCAACACTTGGTTCCTCCTGTTGGTAGTCGCCGCTATGCCAGACCATGACCACTTGGCGACGGGCATCCTGCTCGCGTATGAACGTACCGAAACGGGTTGCATCTTCGCCCTTTTGGAGGTTACCGACTAGTCCAAGTGAGACTAGATCGCTGGATCCAAGCCATTCTTTCTCGAACTCCCGCCACCCAGCCACTTGCTCAAACTGCTTGCCCACCGATCCGGCGGTGACGAACAGCAGCGCTAAAGCCAGGGCCTGCGCCAACCCGGCCACCATGGCGCTGTGCAGAAGCGGGCGCGCGCCCTTGAGCAGCCGCACCAGTTCCAAAGGTGGTCGAATTAGGTAGGCCGAAGCATGGAATATGACCGTTACGGCGACCATCGCCGCCAGAGCCACAGCGACCCAAACGGCGAATCTCGGGAGCTGGCTCCAATGGTTGTACCAGCCCAGCCACAGGGTTCCACAACCAGACAGGATCAAGCCAATGCCGAGCGTGTTGCCCACGAACGCTCCGAGGTCTCTAAAGTACTGAGCTGCTGCGCTACGACCGTGGACGGCAAGAACCGCGTCACGCCGGCGCCGGATCACCGTCCCGTAAGCAAAAGCCACGAACAAACCGATTAGACAGGCACCTGCCAGCGGCATCAGTCCGGAAGCCGTGGCGGACTCCACCGCTAGCGCGACACCCACATTGTCCAGGCGCACAGCTACGATTCCAGCTTTGAGCAGATCCCCGATGAAAAGGTCTAACGCTGCGGTCGACTTGTCCCAGGTGTATATCCCTGACAAATCGCGACGCCCGATCTCCGTCGCATCGAGGACTTTGGTCCTTTGGCCGCGGGTGAAGTCGCGACATTCCGACTCGGTCGGGGCTGACGAATCTGCGCCAAAGCGATAGAGGACGCGAACACGCTCCGGGTCATTTGGGTCAGCGACTTGCAAGTAGACAGTGGCCCCAGCTTGCCTCAACCCTTCCCGAACGGCCGCGACCGCCTCATCGCTCTTCATGCCTTGGGGTAAAGGCAAGACTTCAAAGAGCGCTGAGGTTCCGGCCGGGACCGTCTGATCCCAAACGGTGAAGATGCTAAAGGTCAGTGCCAGCAAAACGGCGGTGACGCCCGCTATTGCCAGTCTCTCATACCGCTGCACTCAGATCCTCGATACCCGCTCTCGAGTCGGCTCGCGTGGCCCTGAGCTACCTAGCACAGGATGAGGCCGAGTTGACCCCTTCCAATCGGGAGACCTTTTGCGACGGAGATGAACGACGAAGGTCCGCCCATCTTCTTGCACGCGCCGTCAGACCATTTGTAACCAGTGGCGGAGGTCTTCGCTCCTGCCTTGTGGCTGTAGTAGTTGTTGAAATACTCTGCCGTATGAGTAGCAGTGTTCGTGTAGTAATAGAGTTGACCGTTGTTGGTCCACTCAAGAGTGGCGAGGGCGGCTGTGGAACCCAAACCCAGTAGTAGCGCGGCTGCAGCAAGCGCTGCCGCGATTTTGCGCTTCATTCTTGGTTCTTTCTGCTGTTCGGATCGAAATCAACGATGACCGGTCGGCCAAAGTACCTGGGGCTGTCGACCGAGGATACAGCACTGAGTGTACGATGGCAAGCGGTCGATGTGCAGTTGCGCACCACCTCGACCGGGAGGGACATCCATGGCGAATGCCGACTTGAACGAATGGCGACGCGCCTTCGGGCGGCTGCCGCGATGGGTCTGGCTGCTTATCTGTGTCACGGCAGTTGCGGTCGGTGGTTGGACCGTTCTGCTAGCACTGTGCATGCCGAACGTGGATGGTGCGAACGACGCGGTGGCCCCCTATTCGGTGGGGTCGACAGGCTGCCAGAACGTGGAGACGATACTTGTGGAAAGGCCGTGGCTGGGAGGCGCGTCAACGGCGCGGGGCGAAGCGGCGCGTTTCGCCCAAGAACGCGCTCCCAAGAAGATCAGAGTTCAGGCGTCTGTGAGTGACTCCAGCCGGAAGGTCCTAGTTCTGGATCTTGCTGTGTGTGACGGCTGAGCCGAGAGATGGGAGCGATGCGCGCGGGCTGGGCGGCTCTGGCGTCGGCGTCGGCGTTCGCGATCGCGGGATGCGCCGGCAGTGATCAGATCGCTACGATGGATGGGAATTCCAGTACTTCCGCCGACCCTGCTTCTCGACAAGGAGAAAGCGCCGAAGCGTTAGCCCAATGCCTGCGGGATGTCGGCATCGCCGCATCAACCGTGGACTGGGAAAATGGGCAAAAGCAGCTTCAGCTCGATCTCGATGAGCCATATCTGGTCGGCTTTCCGGATGGATCAACCATGCGGTCGCCGAGCTCGAGCCAGATCGATGACGGGCCAGAAGCGGCCTTGATGGAATCGATGGAGAAGTTGTCCGTCGAGTATGCGAATGAGCCCCTGAGACCGTATCTGATGATTTCGGGAGTTGACCGCAGCGACGTCTTCGATGCGTGCATCAAACAAGGCGGGTACACCGACCCAGAGTATTCGATGACCCCAACGCAGGAGTTGGACGCGAAACGCGAAGTCATCGACGCAACTGCCGGATGGATCGAATGCGCGCGCGGCAATGGTTATCCAGCGATGGATGATATTCCGGCGCCCAAGGCCGACCACTGGAGAACCACGCCGATGGCTTTGCTCCCGGCTCATGTGACCGAAACTGACATCCGTGCGTTGATCGACGCGTGCCCAACTTTCGACTTGGCTGCAGCGATGGCGCGCGACAAGGCACTCGCCGAACTCGATGCCAATGCCACCGAGGATGACGTGAAGGCCCTGAACAAGAAGTATCCGGAGCCTGTCACGCCTTTCATCGGGTTCGATCTTCCCGGATTTGACGGTGGCCGGAGCCCGGCCGGATCCGAACCGGATCAAGCAACTCGTGACCGCATGGCCGCGCTCACTGCCCTTCTTTACGAGGTCTCAGACACCTACTTTGCTTCGAGGGACGGGTCACCTTCGGGTTGAGTCCAGTGGGTGCGGTTGTTTTCGGGTCTGCCTGACGCCAGGAGAGTTCCGCGTTTCAGGTGCGCCGAATCGTTTCCTCCGGGAATGGCAGCTTCAACTGGATTGTCTGCTCCGTGCAGACCATGACGCGCGTTGACGGTGGCAGAGGGGCGGATCGAGGACGGTCCCGAAGCGAATAGGAGACGTGACCGTGTCGGATTGGAATGACTTGACGACGGCGCAGTCGGCTTTGGGCGACCCGGCGTTGCCCGCGGCCGACTTGGCGGCGATCGCCGCCGCGCAACCCGTGCTGCGCGACCATGTGGCGGCGCATCCGTCTGCTCACCCGGACCTGCTGGCGTGGCAGGGAAGTCAGGGGGCGGGGGCGCGCGCCCAGGCCGTGCCGACGGCATCGGCGGAGGCGACTGCAGGAAAACCGGCAAAACGCGGGCGGACGGGGTTGGTGGTCGCCATCGCGGCTGCGGTCGTGGTGGTCGGCGTGGTGGCTGCCGTGGTGGTGGCTTCGACCCGGAAGGACACGGACGCCGGGCCGAGCGCGCCCGTGCGGACCGAGCAGTCCCAGGCGCCGCACCAATCCCCGTCGCGGAACGATTCGCCGCTCCCCAGCGAGTCGCCGAGCGAATTGCCATCGTCGGCGGACAAATCGAGCGCGCCGCCCTCGGGCCCCAATCCGGACGGCAAGGCGGGCAGCATCGCGTTGGTCACTGACGGCGATCCGGTCCAGTACCGCGCCGGGGAGACTCCGTTCAAGGGCACGGCCAGCCTGGGGGGGGCAGGCCGAGGTCGGCTTCATCCTCGCGGCCGACGGCGGTTCGATCCGTGAAGTGACCGTCCGCGTCGGTCCCGTGAGCGCCTGGACCAACCGGAGGTTCGAGATCGTCGACGGCGGAGTCCTGGCCGAGCTCCGTGGTCCCAACAAGACGGATCGCTTGGAGTTGACCTTCGCCGGCGACACCGCCGCGGGCACTCTGGCTTTCAGCGACGACCTGCATGGCGACCTGGGAACCGGCGATGCCACCCTGACGGCAGTCCCGACCTCTTGACCAAGGGTGCCGGAGCCCGATCAATCGGAATCCCGCCCGGAGACTCTTCCGTTGGTAGCCGATGCCGTGGCGCGCGTGACCGCGCTAGCGGCGGCTTGCGCTCGGTGGGGCCAGGCGACGCCGCCTTGCCGCGCGGACGCGGTTCGGCCAACCAGAAAGTCGTCTGGAGACTTATTGGTTGCGAGGTGGGGCTGGGAAGCCTTGCGATTGCGCGCCAGGGCCGGGCCACGGCATCGGCAATGTTGTCGTTTCGGGGAGCGCGCGGAAAATGTCTGCTTCGTGCAGACCATGACGTGCGCCGGTGGCGCCAAAGTGTCTGACCAAGGAAGGTCACGATGCGAATAGGAGATGGGACTATGTCGGATTGGAACGATTTCTTGACGGCGCAGGCCGCTTTGGGGGACCCGAATCTGGCTGCGACCGACTTGGCGGCCATCGCCGCCGCGCAACCGGGGCTGTGGCCGCAGGTCGCGGCCCATCCTGCGGCTTACCCGGACCTGCTGGAATGGCTGCGGAGCCAAGGACTGGCGGTGGGCTCCCAGGCCGAGCGGGCGGCATCGGCGGAACTGTCGGAACCGTCCGCGCGCCAGCCGTCGCCCTTCGCGGGCGCCCAATACGGCCAGACCGCTGAGGCCCGGGACTCCGGGTCCTCGCCATCTGCGAGACGTAGACGACCGGTCTTGATCGCAGTCGCCGCAGCAGCGGTCGTCGCCGTGGTCGCTGTGGTCATTGTCGTGGCATCGGCACTCGGTGACCGAGATGCCGGTCCGGAATCATCCGCGCCGACCGGGCAACCCGAGACGCCCGTCGAGCCTGAGGCCCCCGCTTCCCAGCCGCCCAGCGCGTCGTCGTCGCCGAGCGCCTCGGCGCCTCCGAGCGACCAGGCCAGCGCGCCGCCCGAGGGCCCCAATCCGGACGGGAAGGCTGGCAGCATCGTCCTGGTCGAGGATCGCGACCCGGTCGAATACGCGGCCGGCGAGACACCGTTCCAGGGCAGCGCCGACTTGCCGCGGGCAGAAGGGGCGCAGGTCGGCTTCATCCTCTCGGCGGACGGCCAATCGCTGCATGACGTGAGCATCCGCGTGGTCGATTCCTCCCTCGAGGCCTACGGCATGGATTCCCTGAGCATGTGGACGGGGCAGAGCTTCGACATCATCGACGGCAAGGTCCTGGCAGAGGTCGGCCCGGCGGAGGGGCCGTGCGTCTTGGAGCTGACCTTCGACGGCGACACCGCCAGCGGCAACGTGACCTACGTCCAGAGCGAGATCACCGACTTCGGGACTGGTCCCGTCACCCTGACAGCGGTGCCCACGTCCTGACGCAAGCCCGCTCGCCCAGAAAGTCGTCTGGAGACTTATTGGGTGAGTCGAGCGGGCGCCGGAGCAGAGCGGCGTCCGCGAGTCGCGGAACACGGGTTTGCGTCTGACGCAAACCCGTGTTCCTGCCGACGCGATGGGGCCGAGGACCGCCTGATCGGACGGCTGGACAACCAATGGCTGGGCGTCGGGGCCGAGCGGGAGCCCGGGCTGCCGGTAGGGCGCGGGCCGAGCCACGGCATCGGCGGTCGTGGCAACTTGTAAGTGGTCCGGCGGAAATTGTCTGCTCCGAGCAGACCCTGGGGCTCGCGGGCGGTGGCAGACTCCTTGACCAAGGACCATTCGGCGGCGTTGGGCAAGAGCGTCAGCGAGGCTAGCAAAGGAGATAGGGCGATGACGAATTGGAACGATTTCTTGACCGCGCAGGCGGCTTTGGGGGACCCGAATCTGCCTGCGGCCGAATTGGCGGCGATAGCTGCGGCGCAACCGGGGCTTTGGCCGCGCGTGGCCAGCCATCCCGCCGTGTACCCGGACTTGCTGGCGTGGCTGCGGGCGCAAGGGGCGGCCACCGGCCCTTCGGCCGGACCCGCGACTTTGCCCGCGGCGGCACAGGCGTGGCCTTCTGTGGAGCGGCAGCCTTACCAGGCCGCTCAGTACGGCCAGGTTCAGAGCGCGCAAACACAGAGCGGCCAGTACGGCGAGGGCCGGTACCAGCAGGCCCAATACGGCCAGTCAGCCGCGGCACCGATCCCTTCGGCGCCGACGGCCACGCTGACACCCGCGAAACGGAAGCGAGCCGTCCTGATCGCGGTGGCCGCTGCGGTCGTGGTGGTCGGTGTGGTGGTTGCCGTGGTCGTGGCCTCGACCCGGAAGAACACGGACGCCAGTCCCAAGGCACCGGTGCAAACCGAGCAGTCCCAGACACCGGCCGAGTCCCCGGCGCCGAGGGAGTCCCAGCCGCCCAGCGAGTCGGCGACACCGGACGAATCGCAGTCTCCCGAGGAAGAGGACAGCGAGCAGGCCGACGGCCTCAATCCCGATGGCAAGAGCGGAAGCATCTCATTGGTGACCGACCGCGAGCCGGTCCAATACGACGCGGGCGAGACGCCGTTCAAGGGGACGGCCGACTTCTCAGGGGTGGATGAAGTGGAGGTCGGGTTCATTCTCGCGGCCGACGGCAAGTCGTTGCATGACGTGACCATTCGCATAGCCGGCGCCGACGCCTGGAGCAGCACCGGGATCAGTTCCATGACCACTTGGGCTGGCAGCAGCTTCGACGTTGTCGACGGCAAGGCGACGGTCGAGTGGGGGGGGGCGACGGCGATTACCGCTTCATGAAACTGCTTTTCATCAGCGACACCGCCACCGGCGCCATGGCGTTCAAAGACGGCGAGGCGGGGGACCTGGGGAGCGGCTCGGTCGCGCTGAAGGCCGTGCCCACTTCCTGACGCAAGCCCGCTCGCCCAGAAAGTCGTCTGGAGACTTATTGGGCGAGTCGAGCGGGCGGGAAGGCCGCGGGGGCAGGCGCAGGCGACCCGGCGGCATCGGGCATATTGTCCTTATGTCCTTGGTAACGACCGAATTGGGGCCTGTCCCCACAATACTGTTGAGAACGGTTCTCGCCCGCTTCGGCGGCCCTCCGGACGCGGGCGGCGTCGGTGCGCTGAGCAGGGATTTTGCTCACGGCTCACGATTAACCCCTAGTCGTGTCAGTCAGGCTCGCTAGACTGAGGCCCGTTATGCCCCAGAAACAGCGTCGATCCTCCACTGCGCTCGTGCGCTATTTGGGGCTGCGCCTGGTCCTGCTGATACCCACCGTGCTGATCCTGGTCACGGTGGTGTTTTTGTTTATGCGGGTGATCGGCGACCCGATCACGGCGGCTCAGGGAGGTCGCCTGTCGCCGGCCGAACTGGAGTCCCGCAAGGAGGCGGCTGGCTACAACCGGCCCATCTGGGAACAGTACGTGGACTACCTCGGCAACATTCTGCGCGGCGATTTCGGCGTCAGCTCCAAAGACCATCGCGCCATTGTCGATGTCCTGGTTACCAACGGGGCCGCCACAATCGAACTGGTGTTCTGGGCGCTGATCGTGGCGTTCGCAGTCGGCATCCCCCTGGGGCGGCTGGCGGCACGCTACCACGACCGCCTCCCAGACGTGTCGATCCGGACCTTCGCGGTGCTGTTCTACGCCGCTCCCGTGTTCTTCGTCGGCCTGTTGCTGAAACTCCTGTTCTCCTCTGCCCTGGGCTGGTTGCCGTCCTCGGGGAGGGCCAGCTTCGACACCCGCCTCGAACTGGGACGACTAGAGAACCCGTCCCATTTCCTGATCATCGACGCCATCCGGTCCGGCAACGGCGCCTATGTCGGCGATGTGCTTCAGCACGCCGTCCTGCCAGCCCTCACTCTTGGGCTGTTGACCGCAGGCATCTTCATAAGACTGATCCGGATCAACCTCCTCGAGACGGTCCGGGCTGACTACGTCACCGCCGCGCGGGCAAGGGGGGTGACCGAGCGCAAAGTGGTCTCCAAGCACGCTTTCCGCAACGCTCTGATCCCGGTTGTGACCGTCATGGGGATGGAGATCGCGCTGATGCTGGGCGGCGCGATCCTGACCGAGACGACCTTCGAATGGGACGGGATCGGCTACCAACTCTCGCAATACCTGCTGGCCCGCGACTTCGTCGCCGTCCAAGGCATAGTCACGGCCATCGCCCTGGTCGTGGCCGTCGCCTCCTTCCTGATCGACGTCATCAACGCCCTGGTGGACCCGAGGGTGAGGTACTGACATGGCGCGCTGGCTCAGGGCAATCCCGTACACCAAGATCCCCGGCTACGGCCTGATCAAATCCACCCACGGCCTCCAGCGGGTGATGCTGCTGACAGGGATCGGCCTGATCGCCGCGTTCGTGATCGCGGCCCTGACCGCCGACTGGCTGGCGCCGTACAACTTCAACCAGACCAAATGGAACGGCGTGCCGTTCGGCGGGCAGCAACCCCCGTCCGCGGACCACTGGTTCGGCACGACCGTGGCCGGATACGACGTCTTCTCGCGCGTCCTGTACGGCGCGCGCACCGCGTTGCTGGTGGTGCTGATGTCCGTGGCGGCCTCGATCCTGGCTGGCGTGGCCCTGGGCGTGGTCTCGGGATACATCGGCGGCTGGCTCGACCGGGTGCTGGTGCTGGTGACCGACGCGCTCTACGCCTTCCCCTCGCTGCTGATGGCGATCATCGTCTCGATCGTGGTCGCCGGGGGCTCCTCGAGCGCGCTGGGCGGGATAGTCTCAGCTGCGCTGGCCATCACGGTGATCTTCATACCGCAGTACTTCAGGGTGGTCCGCAACGCCACCATCTCCGCCAAGACCGAGCCCTACGTGGACGCTGCGCGGGTGGCCGGGTCCAAGTCCGGCCGCATCATGTTCGGCCACGTCCTGCCCAACGTCTCGCAGACCATCCCCGTGCTGACCACGCTCAACGCCTCCGAGTCGATCCTGACGCTGGCGGCTCTCGGGTTCCTCGGCTTCGGGATCGAGCCGTCCTCGGCCGCCGAATGGGGCTACGACCTCAACAAGGCCACCACCTCCGACGTCGCCAACGGCATCTGGTGGACCGGCGTCTTCCCCGGCCTGGCGATCGTGCTGGTGGTCACCGGGGTGACACTTATCGGGGAGTCGCTCAACGACGTCCTCAATCCCCTGTTGCGCACCCGTGGCGGCGCCACCACGGCCGACGAGGAGGAACTGGTCCAAGTCGTGATGGGCGAGGTGGGCGACCACCGGGCGCCCCTGGAGCGCGATTGGCCCGAGCCCCGCGAGTCGTCCGAGCCGGGGGCGCCGCCTGGGTTGGACGTGTCGGTTCATTTGGACGATGCCGCGCCCCCATCTGCTGCTGGCAGCCCGAGCCCCGACGTGGCGGGCGTCAGCCAGGCCGAGGCGTCTCAGGCTTCAGACGGGAGCGCGGGCGACCGCGGGGGCGAGGAGGGGCGAGCATGACCGAGACGCTGCTGCGGGCGCGCGACCTGACCGTCTCCTTCCAGACCGACGCGCGGCCAGTGCGGGCGGTCCAGCGCATCTCGTTCGAGGTGGCGAAGGGCGAGATCCTCGCCATCGTGGGCGAATCGGGCTCCGGCAAAACTGTGTCGTCGCGGGCGATGATCGGGCTGTTGCCAAGCACGGCGCGGATCGAGGGCTCGGCCAAGATCGAGGGCACAGAATTGATCGGGCTGAGGGCCGGCGCCATGCGGGCGGTCCGGGGCGACCGGATCGCGATGGTGTTCCAGGAGCCCTCGACGGCGCTCGATCCGGTCAGGACGGTCGGCTGGCAGATCGTCGAAGCCCTGCGGGCTCACCGCAAGATGACCAGGAGACAGGCTCTGGCCAGGGCGGTCGAACTGCTCGATCTGGTCGGGATCCCCGATCCAGCGGTGCGGGTCCACTCCTATCCCCACCAGATGTCGGGCGGTCAGAAGCAGCGGGTCATGATCGCCATGGCGATCTCCTGCGATCCGGAGGTCATCATCGCCGACGAGCCGACCACCGCGCTCGACGTGACGGTCCAGGCGCAGATCCTCGACCTGCTGCACGACCTGCGCGAACGCCTCGGCACAGCGATCATCCTGATCACGCACAACATGGGCGTGGTGGCGGACCTGTCGGACCGGGTGGCGGTCATGTTCCGGGGCGAACTGGTCGAACAGGGAACCGCCGAGGACGTGTTCGCGAGGCCTCAGCATCCCTACACCAAGCACTTGCTGGCCTCGGTGCCGTATCTGGGACGCGAACGGCCCGCGTCGATGAACACGGCCGCGCCGCCCATAGAGGCGAAGACTGTGCTGACGGTCGAGAACCTGGAGGTCTTCTTCCCCGGACGGATCGGCTCGCCGCCGGTGCGGGCGATCGACGGCGTGTCGCTGGAGCTCAGCCGGCACGAGATTCTGGCATTGGTGGGGGAGTCCGGCTCGGGCAAGACCACCTTGGGGCGCTGCGCGGTCGGCCTGCTCGAGCCGACCGCCGGCGAGTTGACGGTGCTGGGCCAACCGTTGGCCAAGATCAAAGCGGGCGTGTTGCGCGACCTGCGCAAACGGCTGGGCTTCGTCTTCCAGGACCCGGCCGCCTCGCTCAATCCCCGCATGTCGGTGGGGGCTTGCGTGTCCGAACCGATGCGGGTCCACGGAGTCGGCACCAGCGGGTCGCGGCGGGCCCGTGTGGCCGAGTTGCTCGAAGCGGTCGAATTGCCGGTCGAGTTCGCGGAGCGCTACCCGCACGAGTTGTCCGGTGGCCAGCGCCAGCGCGTCTCGTTGGCCCGCGCCCTAGTCATGAGCCCAGAGTTGCTGGTGGCCGACGAGCCGACCTCGGCCTTGGACGTGTCCGTTCAAGCGAAGGTGCTGGAAGTCTTCGTCCGGCTGCAGCACCAGATGGGGTTCGCCTGCCTGTTCATCACGCACGATCTGGCGGTGGTGGACCTGCTGGCGGATCGCATCGCGGTGATGAAGTCCGGCCGCCTAGTCGAGTTGGGAACCCGCGAGCAGGTCCTGCGCGACCCCCAGGAGCAGTACACCAAGGACCTGATCGCGGCCGTCCCGCTGCCCGACCCGGTGGCGCAACGCGAACGCCAGCGCGCCCGCCGCCGTCAACCGGGGAAGTCGAACCCAGCCCCCTCTTCGCTAATGTGAGGCGTTCCGACCACGACGGCGCGCAGTTGCTTGACGAAGCCTTGACCACCCTGCGGGAGCGTCGCGACCAGACCCCTTGAACGCGGAGACGACCTGGCGGCATCGTGCATCCGAACGCGGGGCGGCTCCTCGCCGAGTCCTCGGGCGGACCCTTGCGCCTCCCCAAGTAGGGGCTCTTAGGCACGATGCCGACCGGGCGGCCCCGGCGCTCAGGGCAGCGTCAATTCGCGCATGGTCTGGCGGTCGTCGGCTGTGAACACGGCGAACAGGCGGTTGGCTTTCCAGCGGTACCAGACCGCCGTGGCCCCTTCTTCGAGCTCGGGGCTGGTGTCGAGCGTCCAAAGCTTCCTCAACCCGTCGATGGCGTACGCGGTCAACTGGCGGCGCTCGCCATGCCAGGCTTGGATGTAGAAGGTTTCGGCGCCCGCGCCCAAGACGCTGTATTCCTCCGGCAAGCGCGTGCGCGCCAACTCCCGACCGGAACGTATCTGACGGGTCGTGAGGTACCGGCCGCGCCCGAGCAACACCGTCTGGCCGCGAACCGCGGCGATCCGACCGGTGGCGGTCCACAGGACCCGGCCGGTCGTGACGTCGCGCGCCCAGACGTGCGCCGACCGCTCCGAATAGCTCGGTCCGGCCAGCACTGTCTCACCTCTCAGCTCGATCACGCGGGGCCCGTCCGCGATGGGGGCGGATTGGTCCCACATCGGCTCGCCGGTCTTGGGATCGACCAGGCTCGCGGAGCCGTCACGCTCCAAGCGCAGAGCCAAGTCCGTCGGCCCAGCGATCAGCCAATGGCCGGTTTCGGTGCCCCGCCCCGACGCGTTGCGCAACCCGGTCGGTTGGCCGGTGTACACGTCGATGACCTCGTCGTCCGGCGCTGTCCACCAAGTGGAAGTCCAGTCGTTGTGCGAGGTGGTGTCCAGGGCATAGGGGTCGGCGTCGGCTTGCCAGATCGGGTCCGTCAGGTCTTCGGCCCGATAGGCGGCCAGACTCTCCCGTCCCGCCGCGTCGTTCCAGACCAGCATCGTGCCGTTGGCGGCGCCAATCGGCTCACCGCCCAGGTCGCCGGTCTTTGAGACAACCTCGCCTGCGGCGCTGATGGTCGCGGCGGGGTACTGGGCATCATTGCCGAAGTCGTTGACGCCCCACAGCGTGATTGCCTCGTCGCCGGTTCCGGTCAGATCGCCGAATCTGGCGTCCGCGAATTCTTCGCCCAGCGTCTCGCCGAAATCGACCTGCCAGAGGCGTGCGCCCGAGTCCAAGTCGAACGCGACCACCGCCGCCAGAGCGGGGAGTTCGTCCCAGTCTGGGAAGCCCTCCCAAACGGGGTCCTGCGCCAGCGCCAAGCCGACGTGGTCGCCTAGGAAGCCACGAGACTTCACGGAGTAGAAGTCTCCTTCCACCAGTTCGGTCAAGTCGATCACGGGTCCCAGGACCGGTTTGGCGGCGAAGTCCGGCAGCAGGTCGGGGCTGTCCTCAGCGTCCGCGTCCACGGGCTGGATCCACGCCGCCACCGCCAGACCCACTGCCAGGATCAGCGCGCCAGCCGGTGGAGGATGCCTCCGCAGCCATCCGAGCACCGCCTCGCCTCCTTCGCGCCGTTCGCTTCTCGTGCCTCATTTCCCTCCGTGACAATACCGGTTTCGGACCAAATCGCGTTCTGGGGACAGCCGGGGCCGGTTTGGTGTCCCCAGAACGCTCCGAAGTCCAAATCAGGCGGCCCAGAGGCGCGGTTTCGGACCAAAGCGAGTGCTCAGGGGCGGCCCTGCGGCTGAGCGGTCGGGTTGCCCACCACGCCGAGGAACAGCGGGACGTTCAGCTCAGTGTCGATTATGGAATACACGAACGGCCGGTTGAACTCGACCGTGCGAGCCGGCAGGGCGAGAGCCGTATCGCGGACACCGACACTGGTCGCGGCGGCCGCCTCGGTGCCCCGTTCGTCGACTTTCACAACCGCCCGGTGCGAGACGTCGCTGATGTACAGGTCCCCGGCGCCGATCCCGGAGAGGTCGGCCTTCTGACCGTCAAAGGCGTCCTCGAGGCCAGCCGCCTGGAGAGCGGGGACCAGGTCCAGCGGTCCGCTGTCGGCTTCCCATTTCGGCAGCTTCACCCCCAGCCCGCCAGCAGGCTCGATGTCGAGCGCGCCGAGCCAGTCGAGGATCGTCTGCCCGTCCCAATCGACTGAGTCGATGCCATCGCCGGGCATGACGGCGAGCATCGCGAAACGCCCACCGGTGTAGTTCAGCAGCGCGCCCTCGGTGCCGTCGTCCAATTGCAGATGACCGGCCGAGCTCTCGTCCAAGGTCATCATGTCCGCCTGGACGGTCTGTCCCTCTGCGGTCGTGAAATCGGCTGGAGCGGTCGCGCCCGGGTCCGCGGTGTGTTGCCACGAGCCATTGAAGTACAGGGCGTTCGCCAGGAAGACCACCAGCGCATCAGTGTCGTCTTGGCTCAGAATCTGGTCGATCAGGCCCTCGGTCCTCTCGGAGACCCACTCGTTGATCTGGTCGACCGAGGCGGGAAGCTGCAGATCGACCTGGTGCGCCTCGGATTGGTAGAGCTCCTTCAGGTCGCGGGCGTAGTCCTCCAGAACTTCAAACCCCTCATCGACCCAGACCGAATCGGCCACGCGGATGGTCGGCCCGTCCACCGGCTCCCCGTCCTCGCCCAGGGGCTCGGCGCCGGGTGTTCCCTCGAACTGGATGTAGTCCTTCAACAGTGCCGCGGCCTCGAAGTTGACGGCCTCCCGATCTCCGCCCATGACTTGGGCGAACTGATCGGCGGTCGCCCCGCGAGCCCCGTCGGCTGCCATACCCAACGCCAAGTAGACCGAGAGCGGGGAGTAGACCGGGCCCACGGCATCGGCGGAGTCTTGGTTGACCAGCGGGAAGAGCCGCTCCCCGAACCAAGCGATCGGGTCGGCGCCGGGTGGCAACTGCTCGGACGGGTCGGCCTTGGCCGGTTCGCCTGAGGCGCCGGAGGTCTCACCGGGAATGCCAGGCGCCCCGGCATCGCTGGGAGCGGCGCCGCAAGCGGCCAGAGCCAGCGTCATGACGCCGCATAACAGCCCGGCCAGTGCGCGATTCGTGTTTCTCAAAGCTCCCCCTTGGGGTCTGGCCGAGCGGGGGCGGGCATGCCCCGGCGCCAGGCGTTCAGAGCGCTCGTCGGCGCCCCCAACCTGTAACTCCCCACGGGCACCCAAAAGGTAACAACCGCGCCCGCCAAGCCACAAATCCGCGGGTCGGCGAATCGCCCGAGCGCCCAGCGCAAACCGCAATCGGGGACAGGCCCCAACTGTGGTTCGACCAGGGCCTACTTCGAGGAATCGGCGGAGGCCGAGGTGTTGAGCTTGGCCGCCAGGCGCGTCCCCTTCATGAACACGACTGCCACGCAGGAGACCACTGAGACGGCTGCCGCGATGAGGAAGAGCTGACCAACCGAGTCGCCGTAAGACGAGCGCACGGCATCGGCCACGGGGGAGGGCAGCTTGGACAGGTCGAGAGACATCGAGTCCGGGTCGGAGGCCGCGCCCCCCAGCAACGAGCGGGCTCCCGCCAAGGAGGAAAGGCGCTCGCGCATCAGGTGCGCGACGTGGGAGGCGAAGATCGAGCCGAGCACCTGGATGCCGATCGTGCCGCCGAGCGAGCGGAAGAAGGTGACCACGGCGGAGGCGGCGCCCACGTCATGCACAGACACCGAGTTCTGGACCGCCAGCACCAGGTTCTGCATGGTCATGCCCACCCCCAGGCCTGTGACCAGGCCATAGATGGCGATTAGCCACAAAGGAGTGCCGAAGCGCATGGTCGCCATCAACCCGAACCCGACCATCAGCACAACTGATCCGGCCACCACGAACGGCTTCCAGACGCCGACCCGCGAGACCCAGCGCCCAATGAAGATCGAGGACGCAAGCACGCCCAGCATCATCGGGATCATCATCAGCCCGGCTGAGGTGGGGGAGTAGCCGCGCGCGACCTGGTAGTACTGGCCGAGGAAGACCGACGCGCCGAACATGCCGATCCCGACCGCGATCGAAGCCAGCACGGCCAACGCGGTGGTCGGCTTGCGGATCAGCCAGAGCGGCATGATCGGGTTGACGGCCCGCGACTCGACCCAGATGAACAGGGCAGTGGTGACCGCGAAACCGCCCAGCAAGGCGGCCGTCTGCCAGGAGCCGTAGGCGAACGAGTGCCCGGCGAAGGAGATCCAGATCAGCAGCGAGCAGACCGCCAGCGTCACCAGGCCCGCGCCCAGCCAATCGACCTTGGTGTTGACCCGGCCCGCCCCCTTCGGCATCTTCAACTGGAATTGCAGCACCGCCCCGGCCGCCAGCGCCAACGGCACCGCCGACCAGAAGCACCAGCGCCAGCCGAGCCAGCTGACGTCCACCAGGAAGCCGCCGACCAGCGGCCCCACCACCGTCGCCACAGCGATCACGGCGCCCGTGTAGGCCATGTAGCGGCCGCGCTCCAATGGCGGTATGACCGATCCGATGATCGACTGCGTCAGCGACATCATGGCGCCGAGCCCAAGTCCCTGCACTGCTCTGAAAGCGATCAGGAACGGAGTCGAAGGGCTGGCTCCGGACAGGATCGACCCGAGAATGAACACCGCCAGGCCGATCAGGAAGAGGTTCTTCTTGTTGAACAAGTCGGACAGCTTCCCCCAGATCGGAGTCGACGCGGTGGAGGCCAGCAAGGTCGCCGTCACGATCCAGGTGTACTGCTGTTGCGTCGAGCCCAGCGTCGCGGTGATCGTTGGCAGCGCGTTCGCCACCACGGTCCCGGCCACGTTGGCCACGAACATGGCCAGCAGCAGCCCGGACAGGATCCTCATGATCTGGCGGTGCGAGTACTCCGGGTATTCGACCAGGGCCGGCTTCGATTGTGTCTTCGGCGTGGACGATGACGCTCGCTCGGCGCCGGTCCTGACATGCGGCTTGCCGTGGGGGCGTCCGGGCGCCCTCCTGGTGGCATGCGGCTTTGGCTTCGGGTGCGTCCTAGTGGGACTCTTGGTGCTCATCAGTGTCTATCTCGTCTTCGTTCGTGTCTCGGGGCGATGGTGTGGGGGTCAGTGGGCTGCGGAAACGGTGGGGTCACGGGGCTGCGGCCGGACGCCCGTCCCAGGAGGCGGCGATCCGGTCCAGCACAATGGCGGCGTGCGCCAATTCGGCGTCGGAGAAATCGGCCAGGTCGCCGCGCAGTTCCTCGATCCGCTTGGCCCAGACTTCGGCCAACGTCGCTCGGCCGTGATCGGTCAGGCTGACGAGGAAGGCTCGGCCGTCGGCCGGGTCCCTGGTCCGTTCGACCATGCCCCAGTTCTCGAGGGCGGCGATCTGCCGGGACAACACTGACAGATCGTTGCGGCTCTCCTCGGCCAGCGACGTGATGCGTCGCGGTGACCGGTGCTTGAGGGCGGTCAGGGTCGCCAGTTGGGTCCTGGTGAGGCCGCCGGCATCCCAGGTGTTCTTGCATTTGAATGCCTTGACCAGGCGAAAGGCCGAGTCCATGAGTTGGCGCAGCGGCGTGTGGTCGGTCGGGGGCGCCGTGTGGTCTTCTGCGTTGGATGTGGCGTGGGGCACGGCCAGCCATCGTAGGACAGTTGCTTGCTACATGCAAATGTCCTGGACTGCGGGCCGCCGGGTGGTCGGGTGGGTACCAAACCCGTGCCAACACGACCGCGTAGGCCTGTTGGCACGGGTTTGGCACGGAGGCTGGCTTTGGCGTGTGGCCGACCACTGCGGTGACCTGCTGCGATGCGGGGGCGGAGTGGACGGCATCGGCGGAGCGGGTACCAAACCCGTGCCAACACGACCCGGCGGGCCTGGTTGTGCGGGTTTGGTACTGGGGTGTGGCCCGGCGCGTGCCTGGGCACCGCCATGAACTGCTGTTATGCGGCAGGCCGCGCGGGCGGCATCGGTGGCGGGGATACCGAACCCGTGCCAACACGGCCCGGCGGGCCTGGTTGTGCGGGTTTGGTACGGCGACTGGGCCGGGCGCCAAGTCCGGGCAAACGAAAAGGGGCCGCGCCAGCGAAGGCGCGACCCCTCTTGGGGCGGGTCAGCCAGATCAGGCTTTGCCGAGGATTCGGTTCAGCTTGGTGCCACAGACGGGGCAGACGCCTTTGGCCATGCGGCGGTCGTTGGTGACCACCACATCGCCCGTGGCTTCGCGCTTCTGCTTGCACTTCCCGCAGTAGAACTCACCGGTATACGTTTCCGCCACTGTTTTCTCCATTCACAAAAAACGCGCCGACCATGTGGCCCGCGCCTTAACATTCGCACCGATACTACAGGCACCGCGCAGTAGTCATTGACACGCGCGGGGCGCGGCGGAACCGGGAACGCCGCCAGCGCGTCGCCGGCGGCCCGGAAGGCGCCCTCGGATCGTGCCCAGCGGGACGCGCCGGGCCTTACGGGAGTGGACTTGGCGGCCCGGATGGTGCAAGGTGTGCCCGTGAACGATTCCCAGCTAGCCATGATCGCTGTCCACGCCCATCCTGACGACGAATCGTCCAAGGGCGGCGCCACGATGGCCAAGTACGCCGCCGACGGGGTCCGCGTGGTGGTCGCCACCTTCACCGGCGGCGAGCGGGGCGACGTGCTGAACCCCCGGCTGAAAGGCGACCCGGCGGTCGAGAACGACTTGCCCGCGACCCGCCGTCGCGAGATGGCCGATGCCGCCCGTGTGCTAGGCGTCGAACAGGAGTTCCTCGGTTTCGTGGATTCAGGCTTGCCGCAGGGCGACCCGCTGCCGCCACTGCCGGACGGGTCGTTCGCCACCATCGACCCGTCCGATGCCGCGCTGCCGCTGGTCGCCCTGATCCGCCAGGTGAGGCCGCAGGTCTTGACCACCTACGACCCGTCCGGCGGCTATCCCCATCCCGACCACGTCCACACCCACACAGTCTCCATGGCGGCCCTGGATATCGCGGCCGACCCGTCGGCGCATCCGGAACTGGGGCCGCCCCATCGCGTCGCCAAGGTCTACTACGACCAAGGCATTTCTACTGGCCGGGCGAAGGCCTTGCACGACGCGCTGGAGGAGCGCGGCCTGGAGTCCCCCTTCGCGGAGTGGCTGAAAGCCCCGCATCGGCGCGAAGCCAGGCGGCAACGCATCACGACTCAGGTGCCGGCGGCCGATTTCTTCCCGGTCCGCGACGCCGC
>JAISCU010000309.1 GCA_031265345.1 Bifidobacteriaceae bacterium | reverse complement strand
GTGGTGATCATCCTTACCATCATCAACTCGTTGAAGGTGTTCGACTTGATAGTGGGCACCACGGCGGGTGGCCCGGCGCAGTCGAGCCAAGTGCTGGCACTGTGGAGCTACACCCAGTCGTTCTCCAACCACACCTTCGGCCAAGGCGGAGCGACCGCCGTGGTGTTGCTGGTGATCTCGCTCAGCCTGGTGGTGCCCTACCTCGCCTGGTCGCTGAAAGGGGATGAGAAATGACCGCCTCCCGCCGCCGCAAGCGTCGCGACTATGTTGGCATAGCGCTGTGGGTATCATTGGTCGTCACCGCAGCTCTGTGGGCGCTGCCTTTCGTTTTCATGTTCCTCACTTCGGTCAAGTCGAAGAAGGACATATCGCAGCGGCCGACTTGGTACCTGCCGACCGAATGGATGTGGTCGAACTATTCCGACGCGGTGGACACCGGGAACCTATGGGGGACCGGCGCCAATTCGCTGATCATCGCGGTGGTGAAAGTGCCCCTCGGCCTGTTCTTGGCCGCGTTGGCGGCGTTCGCGATCGCCCGCATCCGCTTCCGGCGCCACAAGCTCGCGCTGGGCTTGTTCGCGGCTGGAGCGATGGTGCCCATACAGATCGGCCTTGGGCCGCTCTTTTCGACAATGCTGAACCTGAACCTGCTCGACAGTCGGTGGGGCTTGATACTGCCCTATCTCGCGTTTGGGATTCCGTACCAAATGTTCATGCTCTACGGGTTCTTCAGGGCCATCCCCGACGAACTCGAAGAATCGGCCCAACTGGATGGGGCGGGACATTTCCGGCAGTTCTGGCAAATCTGCCTGCCGTTGGCGAAGCCGGCTCTAGCAGCTCTATTCATTCTCGACTTCGTCTCCACCTGGAACGAATACGCGATGGCGACCACTCTGCTGCAGAGCCAGGCGAATTGGACCATCCCCGTGGCGGTCCAGGGGTTCTCCGGGCAGCACTCGACCAGTTACGGCCCGCTCAACGCCTTCATCATCATGTCGGCGGTGCCCGTGTTGATCGTTTATCTGATGTTCCAGCGCTATTTCGTGGAGGGTGCCTTCTCTGGCGCGATCAAAGGCTAGGTGCGCATTGGCGGGGGGCGTGCGCCTGGAGCCGCCGTCGGGACTGGCGGGGCTCGCTGCCTCCAGACCTTGCGCGGGAGAGTCGCACCGCGTGCTGCCCATTGGTCGAACGGCTAAGATGGGGAACGCATTGAGGGCTGGCCGGTCGAACGCCATTATGCAGTCAGGGCCGTATCCGTTCGCCCGCGACGGGCAGGTCAGGTCTCGGTTGCTGAAAGGACTCCTGTGAGTAGCGAATCTCTGACACCGCGTCGGCTACGGGGGGCCGAGAGGCTTGGTCTGATAACGAAAGTGGCCCGGATGTACCATGAGCAGGGCGTCCGGCAACCTGACATAGCAAAGCGTCTGCATGTGTCGCAATCCCGCGTGTCGCGAATGCTGAAGGAAGCGACCGAATTGGGGATCATCCGGACAGTGGTGGTGCCACCGGCAGGCGTGTATTCGGACATTGAGGAAAAGCTGCGCGACCACTACGGCCTGAGCGACGTGGTGGTGGCGGAGGTGCCGGACGAATCCGAGCTGTCTTTGCTGACAGCCCTTGGCAGCGCGGGTGCCACCTACCTCGAGGCGACCCTGACCGGGTCCGATCAGGTCGGGATCTCGTCATGGTCGTCAACCCTTCTGGCCACCGTTGACGCCATGCAACCGCGAACGACACGCACAGCCATCGAGGTCGTCCAAATGATCGGGGGCGTCGGCGAGCCATCGGTGCAAGTCCAGGCCACGCACCTGGCCGAGCGCTTGGCCCAGGTCACTGGCGCGCAAACCCGATTTCTTCCGGCGCCAGGGATCGTGTCCTCTCAAGCAGTCCGTGACGGACTGCTGGCGGACCCGTTCATCGGCGGAGTGGTCAGGACTTGGCGAGGATTGACTGTCGCGCTGGTCGGCATCGGAAGTCTGCAGCCTTCGCCGTTGCTCAAGTCTTCCGGCAACGCGATCTCTGACACCGATCAAGACGCCCTGCGCGCGCTGGGCGCAGTGGGCGATGTCTGCTTGAGGTTCTTCGATGCCGATGGCGCGCTAGTGGAAGCTCCGCTGCATCGACGCGTCGTCGGCATCTCGAGCGGAACGCTGAGTGCGATCCCGCGCGTAATCGGCATCGCGGGCGGCGAGCGCAAGCTGGCGGCCATTCGAGCGGCGGCGCGCGGCAAATGGGTCGATGTGCTAATCACGGATTTGCAAACCGCTCGCCACCTGCTCGACAAACCGTAACTCTCGCTGGCAGTCGCCGATGGGCGTGAGGCGCTGGCTGAACGACTAGATATTCACTACTGGCTGAACGTGCAGATACCCGTTAGACTGCTTGTGTTCTCATTGGCTTGGCGCCGAGTGCTCAATCGAAGTGCCAGGTCGCCCCGGCCCGCGGGAACGCGCGCTTATCACCGGACTTCGCCGAAGAGCTGGACGACGGACCGGACCTGCCTGGTTCGGACGCTTGATGTTGTCCTAGAAGGAAACGATTCGGCCTCTCGGACCGTGACAAAGCGCTCTCCAATATCAGTTAAGAGAAAGAGAGAGCGGTTCAATGAAGAAACGAAGGATCATAGCCTTGGGCGCCGCCAGCGCGTTGGCGTTCGGGCTAGGTGCGGGGCCGGCACTTGCGGCGCCGGAGGACGCGAGCATCGACAGTGTGACTGTCATCACTGAAGTTGATTCGTGGGGTTACATGGTCGCTGGTGTCGCGCTCGACTACGGCGAAGTCATCCCTGCGGGGACTGTGATCGACCCCGCCGCCTTTGAGGTCGAGCAGACCCTGCAGGCGCCTGGGGCACAGAACCCCGCCAGCCAGGCCGCGCGCACTGTGACCGCTGCCTACAC
>JAISCU010000288.1 GCA_031265345.1 Bifidobacteriaceae bacterium | reverse complement strand
CACCATCGGTCCACATGGATGACGTGGTTGGCGGCGGTCAGGTTGAGGCCGGTGCCACCAGCTTTGAGCGACAGCAAGAACAGCGGCGGCCCGTCCCCCGACTGGAACGAGGCCACCATCTCCTCGCGCCGCGACCTCGGCACCGAGCCGTGCAGGAACAACGGCTCGAAACCGAAACGCAGGGCGATCTCTTCCAGCAGCAGTCCGCCGAACTGCGTGAATTGGGTGAACAACAGAGCCTTGTCCCCTTCGGCGATGATCTCGTCGAGGATCTCCATCAATCGCGTGACCTTGCCGGAACGCCTGGCCGCCGTCGACCCCTGGTGCAGGAACTGCGCCGGATGGTTGCAGATCTGCTTGAGCTTGGTCATGGCCGCGAGCACGTTCGCCCGCCTCTCCATGCCGGTCGCGCGGTCGATCTTCTCCATCACGTCGTCCACGACGGCCTGATAGAGGCTGGCCTGCTCGGCGGTGAGGGTGCAGGGCTCGCGCAACTCGATCTTGTCCGGCAGATCGTCTATGACCGACTTGTCGGTCTTGACTCGCCGCAAGATGTACGGCCTGGTGACGGCCCGCAGCGCCTTGGCCGCGTCGGGGTCTGAATGCCGCTCGATCGGATAGGCGAAGCGCTCGCGGAACCGTTCGGCCGAGCCCAGGATCCCAGGATTGAGGAAGTCCATGATTGAACGCAGTTCCACCAGCCGGTTCTCCATCGGCGTGCCGGTCAGCGCCACGCGCGTGCCGCCGCGCAACCGCCGGGCCGTCTTGGCGGCCTGCGAGTTCGAGTTCTTGATCGCCTGGGCCTCGTCGAGGACCACCCGCCGCCATTCCAACTCGGTCAGGTCTCCGGAGTCGCGCACGGCCGTCTGATAGGTGGTGAGCACAATGTCCACCCCCGTGAGCGCCGCCGCGAGTTGCTCGCCGTGGGGCCGGGCAGGCCCGTGGTGCGCGTAGACCCGCAAGTCGGGCGCGAACCGGGCGGCCTCGCGCTGCCAGTTCCCCACCAACGACATGGGACAGAGGATCAGGGTCGGCCGGTCGTCGCCCGTCGGGGTGTCCGATGCCGCCGGGTCACGTTCCGCCGCCTCCAGGGCCAGCAGTTGGACCGTCTTGCCAAGCCCCATATCGTCCGCCAGGCAGGCGCCCAGCGACAACCGGGACAAGAACGCCAGCCACGCCAGCCCGCGCTGCTGGTACGGTCGCAGCTCGGCGGCGAACCAGTCCGGTGGGCTGACCGGCTCGACGGCGTCCTCGGCGCTGCCCGAGAGCAACGCGCCGAGTGTGCCTTCCCCGCCGATCCCGGTCACCGGCAACGGCAGCTCGAGGTCGTCGGGGTGGGCGGCCGCCAAGCCGATGACCTCCGCTGCCGACAGCTCCGACTTCCCTTCGGCTTCGATGAAGGCGAGGGCACGGGCCAGCCGGTCGGGGTCGAACGCGACCCATTCGCCGCGCATGCGCACCAGCGGCGTCTTGGCCTCGGCCAACAGGGCCAGTTCCTCGGCGGTCAGCGGGTCGTCGCCCAGCGCCAGACGCCAGTCGAACTGGCAGATCGATTCCTTGGAGAAACGACTCGCGCCGCCCTCCTCCACCGCAGGGCTGGCCCATCCCTGCAACCCCAAGGTCGCCCGCGCCGTCCACCACGACGGCACCAGGACGGCGAACCCGGCCTGCTCCAACAGGGGCGCCGACTCGGAGAGGAAAGCCACCAGGGCGGCATCGTCCAACTCCAACTCGGCCGGGCGGGCTTGATGCAGAGCGCGGGCCAGCTCAGGATAGATAGTCGAGGCCTTGCCCAACTCCGTCAGCAGCAGTTCATCGGGGCGGTCGAGCCAGCGCGACAGGGCTTGTTGTCCTTGCCAGAGGTGGGTGGCCGGGATCTGCAGCGACGGATCTTCCGCCGATTGAAGAAGGAACTCGATCCGCCAGGGGGTGGTGGCGATGATCACGGGACCTTCGGCGACCGGGAGCTCCTCGGCCGCGTCCTGGTCGGCGCCATCGATGTCGCCGTGCTCGTCTGTGACGACCTCAGCCACGAGGCGGGTCGGTTCGACCACCCGCAGGAGCAGCCGGGCGGGGCTGGTGGCGGTCTCCAAGAGGTCGTCCCAGGGGGCGAGCGACCGGGCCAAGGCGCCAATTTCCGCCTCGTCCGCCACGAATCGGCCGCTCTGACCGGTCAGGGCCTCCAGCCAGGCGTCGGTCGCCCGCTGGAGCGGAGTTCGCCGACCGCGCGGGCGCCCCAGAGGTCGCAACAGGTCGACCTGGCCATGGCCCAGGCGGTCGCGCACCGCGGCGTCGATCAACTCTTCCACCGCCGATGTGACCAGCGAACTCGGCGACTGGCCGCGGGTGTCCGAGGGCGAACCCGCCTGCGCCCGGCCGACCGGCGGCATGGCCGCCACCAAGGACTGGAACGCGGCCAGGTCGGGGCCTTGCACAACCGGCGCCCACCGCGCCCGGAAGACGGGGTTGGGACCGAGATGGTCGGCGCAGGCCTCCACCACCGGCACAGTCCGGCGGCGCTCGGCCAGATCCTCGGCGAAAGCCGCGACCTCGCGCAGGTGCTCCAACGACTGGCCCGCGCGGGCCTCTGTGAGCGGGCGCCCGAGCGTGTCGGAGGCCTCGTCGGGCGCGAAACTGACGACCGGCACCGCCCAAGGCGCGAGGACCGGCGCCGTCTGCAAAGGCGGGCGGGGACGCCGCCGGATCAGCTCCGGAGAGTCCAGCGGGGCGGTCTTGAGGGATGGCAGCAGGACGGTGGCGCTGCCCGTCACGGGTTCCGGGGCGCCCTGCGCCTCCGCCATCGCCACCAGGTCGGCCGCCAGATCCTCGGCCGGGACGGCGAACGGGTGAGGCCGCGCGGAACGATAAGCCTGAGAGCCTGACTTGACCCGTCTGTCGGAGTCTTCGGCCCACAGGTTCAGCCCGGTCTTGGGGGACCAGAAGGCGTGGATGACGCGCACGGGAATCGAAAGCCTTTCGTGTCGTGGCGGGCGGGGCGGACCAGCAGGGCTCCTAGATTCTACGCGCGGCGTGGCTTCCCGGCCGGGAGGCACGAGGGGCGCCGAGTCAATCGTCGATTCCCCGAGCCGAACGGCAGTGGTCCGGTGGAAACGCTTCCATTACGCTGAACACAACTTTCGAGTCGAGCGATGGAGTGGGGAATGGGAACGACCGTTGGAATCGGGATTGTCGGCACGGGAGTGATCTCGGGACAGTATCTCGACACCTTCGCGCGGACGCCCGCGTTGGAGGTCGTGGGCGTGGCTGACATTGACCGGGACCGTGCCCAAGCGGTCGCCGCCGAACGCGGCCTGGCCGCCGTGGGCGTCGCGGAACTGCTGGCCGACCCCCGGATCGCCATAGTCGTCAACCTCACGGTGCCCGCCGTCCACGCCGCCCTGGACCGCCAGATCCTTCACGCCGGCAAGCATGTCTACGCCGAGAAGCCCTTGGCGCTGACTTTCGCCGACGGGACCAAAGTGTTGTCCGATGCCGCCCGAGCCGGTTTGCGCGTCGGTTCGGCCCCGGACACGTTCCTCGGCTCCGGCATCCAGAGCGCGGCAGCGTTGGTCAGGTCGGGGCGGTTGGGAGAGGTGTTCGCCGCCTCGGCGCTGTGGGGAGCAGCCGGGCCGGAACTGTGGCACCCGAACCCCGACTTCCTGTTCCGCCCGGGCGCCGGTCCGGTCCTCGACATGGGTCCGTATTACCTGACGGCGTTGGTCCAGCTGCTGGGGCCAGTCGTCTCGGTCGAGGCCCGCACCATCCGCACCCGGCGCGAGCGCCAGGTGGGCCAAGGGCCGCGGGCGGGAGAGCCGGTCGCGATCGAGGTCCCCACCCACGCGGCGGCGATCCTGCGCCACGCCTCCGGCGCGCTCTCCACGGTCACGCTCAGCTTCGAGACCTGGGGTCGCGTCGAGCCCTATTTCGAGCTCAACGGCACCGAGGGGTCCTTGCGCGTGCCCGATCCGAGCCACTTCGACGGCGCGGGCCTGGTCTACGAGGCTCGCGGGGTCCGCGACTCCGACCAGGAGGCCCGCGTCGAGTGGCGGCCGGTGCCGCGGGCCGCGGGATTCGCGGACTCGGGGCGCGGCATCGGCGTGCTGGACATGGCCGAGGCCATAGCGGAGGGGCAGCCGCACCGCGCGTCGGGAGGACTCGCCCTGCACGTCCTTGAGATCATGGAGGCGATCTCGGCCTCGGACGGGGCGTCGGTGGCTCTGCGGACCACCGCCGAACCGGCGCCGATCATGGAGTTGCGCCAACTCGGCACCTGACCGCGGGTCCAGCCGACCGGCTCGGGCGCGGCCAACCCGAAGGGCATCGAGTTCTACGACCGCCTGGTGGACGGCCTGCTGGAGCGTGGCGTCAAGCCGATCTGCACCCTGTACCACTGGGACCTGGCGCAGCCGCTCCAAGACGCTGGCGGCTGGCAGAGCCGTCAGACCGCCGCGCGCCTGGCGGATTACGCCGCCATTGTCGCGGGCGCGCTGGGCGACCGAATCGACACCTTCATCACGTTGAACGAGCCCTGGTGCGCGGCTTTCCTGGGCCACGCGCCCGCCTTGACGGACCCGTTGGCGGCTGTCAGAGCCGCGCACCGCTTGAACCTGGCCCATGGCATGGCCGTCCGGGCCTCGGCTCGCGCCGCCAAGGCGTCCATCACGCTCAACCTGCACGTGGCGCGCCCCGCCCCGCTTCAGACACAGCCGAGGATGCCGAGGCCACCAGACCGGAGCATCCGGTACCACGCCGCCGTCGACCATTTCGCGGTCAGCCTCGTCGAGGCGGCCTGGGACGGCGAGATTCCGCTGATCACGCTGGACTGCGCCCGTCACGAGGCGCGAGCCCTGATGACGTTCATGGACGGCATCGAGATCCAATGGCTGGCGAATCCCAAGGTCGACTTGGTGCGAGAAGCCGACCTGTTCCTGGCCCACACCCTCGACCGGTTGCGGGCCGGACGCTACGCCGACGGTTGACTTCGGTGCCTCAGGCCTCCGGATAGCGACCGGCCGCCAGGTCTTCGAGCAGCCCAGGATGGGTCGGCTGCCAATCGAAGAGCCGCTGGGTGCGCGCGGCGGAGGCGGGCTGATCGGCCGCGAACACGGCGCCGAGGAAGCCGAAACTCTCAGCCGGGACCGATTGGACGGGCACGCCCAGGCGGCTCCCGATCACCTGCGCCAAAGAGCGCATGGTGTCGCCCTGGTCCCCGACCGCGTGGGCGACGGCGCCGGGCTCGGCTTGCTCCAGGACCAGCCGGAAGAGCCTGGCCGCGTCGAGCCGATGAACCGCCGGCCAACGCTGACTACCGTCGCCGACGTAGCCGGAGACTCCCGTGCGCACCGCCGCTTCGATCAGGACCGAGGCGAATCCGTAACGGCCGTCGTTCGCATGGACCGACCGGGGCAGGCGGACCACCGCGCTCCGAACTTGGCGGTCGGCGAGGTCGAGGACCGCTTGGGCGTTGCGTGCCCGGCCCCCCAGCGGGCCGTCGATATTGGCCAGTTGATCGTCCTCGGTGGCGAGCCGACCCGGCACGGCCGGTGTCCCGGATGCCCAGACCAGCGTCTTGCCGGTGCCAGCGAGGGCTTCCGCGAAGGCGTCCAGGGCCGCCGTCTCCTCGGCCACGCAGCGCTCGAAGCCGCTGAAGTCGTTCCCGAACGCCAGATGGATCGTCGCGTCCGCTTGCTCGGCGCCCTGGCGCAGCGTGTCGGGACGGTTCAGGTCTCCTGGCCACGGCGTGGCGCCCGCCTCGGCGACGGCCTTGGCCGAGGCGTCCGAGCGGGCCAGGGCCAGGACTTGATGGCCGGCGGCGATCAGTTCGGGGACCACAGCGGAGCCGATGCCGCCGCTGGCCCCGGTGACGAATACGAGCATGGTTCCTCCCAGTGATAAGACTCTTATCCCATCACTCTAGGGGTTCTTGACGGCCCGCGATGGGACAAGAGTCTCATCGGTACCATGGACCCATGGCGCGTTGGGATCCGGGAGCACGCGAGCGACTCCTCGCGGCGGCCCTGCAACTGTTCTCGGAGCGGGGCTACGACGCGACCACCGTAACCGAGATCGCGGCGCGAGCGGGTCTCACCAA
>JAISCU010000277.1 GCA_031265345.1 Bifidobacteriaceae bacterium | reverse complement strand
CGCCCCAGGCGATTCCGATCAGAAGGCCGTGGGCGCGGCCACTCCCAAAGTGAAACCAGTCCTATGAACTAGAGTTTGCCCTGTGAGCGCGGGCAAGACCGACATCAAGCTGCTCGGCTACTTGGACGCGCTGCTGGAGCAACAGTCGGTGACGCTGGCGGCAGCAGCTCTCGGCATCACCCAGCCGTCGATGTCTGCCGCCCTGGGCCGCCTGCGTCGGCACTTCCACGATCCGCTGCTGGTCGTCAAGGGCCGCAAACGCTACCTGACGCCGTTGGCGGTGCAACTGCGGGAGCAGGTCCGCGCCGCTTTGGACGCCGCCGAACGGGCCATGACGCCACCGCGCGCGTTCGACCCGGCCCGCTCGACCCGCCACTTCCATGTGGTCGCCTCCGACTACGTCATGGCGGTGTACGCCGCTCCCCTGACGGCGACCATCGCGGGCGCGGCCCCGAAAGCGCGCCTGGGCCTCACCGAACTCAACCACGCGTCCGTGGACCAGGCCGACCATCTCGCCAGAGCGGATGTCGTGATCATGCCCCATGGCTTCATCCGGGACCTGGCCAGTCGCGACCTCTACCTGGACCATTGGGGACTCTTGGTCGCCGCTGGCAACTCGACGGTCGGCGATTCCATCACCGAGGCCCAGATGGCCTCGCTGCCGTGGGTGGCGCCGTATGAGTCCTCGCGCGTGACGAACCCGGCGGTCCGCTACCTCCGGATGCGCGGCATCGACCCATTCATCCAGGTGGTGACCGACAGTTTCACGGTGGTGCCGGGACTCCTGGCCGGTTCCGAGCGGATAGCCTGCGTCCCGATGCTGCTGGCCCGGTCGCTGCCCGAGGACGCCAGGGTCCGCTTGGTGACGCTGCCGTTCCAAATCCCGCCCATGATCCAGGCGATGTGGTGGCACCCGCTCTACAACGCCGACCCCGAGCACGCCTTCCTGCGCGACTCGATCTACCGGGTCGCCGCTGGGCCAGCCGAGGCCCGGCACTGACTTCAGTCGAACTTGGACCAAAACCCATTCCGGGGACACGCTGGCGGCGGGATCCGTCCCCAGAACGCCTCGAAGTCCGAATCCAGCGGTGGACCAAGCCGAGGTGTGCGGCTGGCGACCCGGCGGCATCGGACAACGGGCCTGCTTTAGTATGAGCATAACTGGTGGTATCTAACCGCTTCGTGGAGATAGCGGCCTTTACTGCGCAGAATCCAATGGTTAGTATGTACCACATGTTCGATGCCACCGCACCTGCCCCAAGGCTGAGCACCGGGGAACTAGAGGAGAAGCTCGGGCAAGCGGTGCGGCGGGCGCGATTGGCCCAGCGCCTGGCGCAGACCGATCTTGCGGAACTCGCCGCCGTCTCGCCGTCCGCGCTCGCGGCGCTCGAGAACGGGCGCGGCTCATCCACCAAGACGCTGGTGAGGGTGGCGCGGGCGCTGGGGCGGTCGGATTGGCTGGACGGATTGGCGCCCGCGATCACGATCTCGCCGCTGGCGATCGCCGCCAGCGCCGGTAGGAACGCCCGGCCGAGGCGCGTGTCCCGGAGCCAGAGGGCGCCGCGATGAGCTACCAGCCGATCAGCGCAAGCCTCAAACGCTGTCCGATGCCGCTGGGTCGGGTAGGCGCGGACCCGTCGTGGGCGCCGGGGCCGGGCGCGCGGCATCGGACAGCTGAGGTTTTTGTTCGGTCTTCTCTTGCCGTCAGAACCGGTACTCGCGTTGGACGGAGACCCAGCGGTCGCGGGTGAACTTGTCGACCACCCACTGGGCGTTGAACCGGCCCACCCCAGAGTGCTTCTCGCCGCCAAACATGACGTGGGGCTCGTCGTTGATGGACTGGTCGTTGACGTGCACCATCCCCGATTCGAGCCGCCGCGCCACGGCCATCCCGCGGTACAGGTCCGCCGTGAAGACGCAATTGGACAGGCCGTACTCGGTGTCGTTGATGATGGCGACGGCCTCGTCCTCGTCCTTGGCCTTGAGCACGCAGCAGACCGGGCCGAAGACCTCGTGCCTGGCGGCGGGCGCGTCGTTGGTGACATCGGTGAAGATCCACGGATGGATCAACGGTCCCCCGGTCCTCCCCTCCAGGGCCACGGTCGCGCCCCAGGCGATGGTGCCCTCGATGAAACCTTCGATCGACGCGACCTGGGCCTGGGAGATGATCGGGCCGATGAACGTCTTCGGGTCCGCCGGGTCCCCCACCGGGATTTCGCGGGTGGCCGCGACCAGCTTCTCCACGAACGCGTCGTGGGCCGCACCCACCACCACGATCCGGTTCAGCGCCATGCAGACCTGGCCCTGGTGGAAGAAGGCCCCGAACAGCGCCGCCGCGACGGCCTTGTCGAGGTCCGCGTCCGGCATCACCAGCATGGAGTTATTGCCGCCCAGCTCCAGCGAGATGTCCTTGAGTTGGCCGCTCGCGACCTCGCCGATGCGAGTCCCGACCGCTGTGGAACCGGTGAAGGAGATCAGAGACGGCACCGGATGGGCCACGAACGCGTCCCCGATCTCCGAGCCGCGCCCGGCCACGACGTTGAGGACCCCGGCGGGCAGGCCGGCGCGCTCGAAGAACTCGGCCATCAGGAAGGCGGAGCCGGGCGTGTCGGTGGCGGGCTTCATGACCACGGCGTTGCCGCAGGCGATGGCGGGCGCCACGGAACGCATGGCCAGGACCAGCGGCACGTTCCACGGCGCGATCACCCCGATCACGCCCTTGGGCTCTTTGTAGATGTAGTTGTCCTTGCCGGGGATGTTGGAGGGCATGATGCGACCGTCCATCATGTACGGGAAGGCCTGCGCCTCGTGGCAGATGTCTTGCGAGACGAAGAACTCGAAGTCCGCCTTGGGGCGCGTGGAGCCGCCCTCCTCGACCATGCAGGCATAGACCTCGTCCTTCATCCCAGCGATCGCTTCCGCCACCTTGCCCAGGAGCGCCTGTTTGGCAGCGGGCGGTGTGGCCGCCCAGGCGGGCTGGGCCGCTGCCGCCGCCGCGTAGGCCGCGTCCAGGTCTTGCTTCGACGCCCCCGTGTAGGCGTAGATCAGCTCGCCGGTGAACGGGTTGCGGTTCTCCAGGCCGGGCGTGCCCGTGCCCTCCACCCACTCGCCGCCGATGAATTGTTTGTCGTAGGTCTTCATGCCAGTGCCTTCCTCATATGAGTCTGGCCCTCGACCGTCGGGGGCCGATCTCGATGGAGCTGTTGTGCGGTCGGAATGTGCGGTTCGAACGTGCGGTCGATACTCGGCCGACGCCCAGTCGATGTTCGGTCAATGTTCGGTCGGAACTCGCGGATGGTTCGCCGCCTGATCGAGGCCGCTCCATCGCGGGTCGGGCGCTCGCGTCTTCGCGAGCCACCTTTGGGACCAAAGTAGCCCCCGCTTCATTCGGCCGCAATCCCCCGAAGCGCTAGCCCCGAAAGGCCCAACCGGCGGTCAAGCGCCTGGCCGCGCGGGCCGCCCACGACTGGGAGTCGCTCGGGATGGTCACACTGCCGCCCGATGCCGTCGCCCCAGTCTTCGTCGCCACCGTCCGCGCGCGTCACGGCGTCCGCCTGCCCGACGCGTACGCCCTCGCCGCGGCGATCGCCCTGAAGGCCCCACTGGCTGCTTTCGACAAACGTCTGCGCCCGACCGCCGGCGCCGCCGCTGTGACACTGGTCCCAGCCGCCGTCTGACCTCGCTAAACAAGGCACCGTCCCCTGCTTACCCTGCTTGGGACGCGGGGCGTCCCGGCGCGCTCAGAGGAGAGTGGGCTTCAGCTTCGAGAGCCGTCCCAGCAGCCCGGACACGAAATTGGCCGACTTGTCGGTCGAGAGCTTGCCGGCCATGTCGGCGGCCGCCTTGAGAGTCACCGGGTCCGGCACATCGTCCTCGAAGACGATCTCATAGGCGCCCACGTACAGGATCGCCCGGTCCACCGCCGGCATGCGGGACTGCGGCCAGCCCTTCGAGTAGGTGTCCAACCAGTCGGAGATTTCCCCCTGGCGCGAAGCCACCCCCCTGACCAGCTGGAGGGTGTAGGGGGCCACGACGGCGGCATCGGGCAACTTGGTCTCCTCACCGGAATCCCGGTCGGCGTCCTGTTCGGCGGCCTCACGGATGGCGGCCCGTGAACGGAGCAGGTCGAGCAGGCCCATGTCGCGCCCGAAGGCCTCGAAGACCAACTCGACGGCGTGCCGACGGGCAGCCGTGCGCGGACTGGCCACTAGTTGACCCGGCCCAAGTACTCGCCCGAGCGGGTGTCCACCTTGACCTTGGTGCCCTGCTCCACGAACAGCGGGACCTGGATGACGTGGCCGGTCTCGAGCGTGGCGGGCTTGGTGCCGCCGGTGGAGCGGTCGCCCTGCAGGCCCGGCTCGGTGTAGGTGATCTCCAGGACCACCGCCGCCGGCAGTTCCACATAGAGCGGGTCGGACTCGTGCCGCGCGACCACCGCGTCCTGGCCCTCGAGGAGGAAGTGGGCGGCGTCGCCGACGGTCGCCTCGGCAACGTTCACCTGGTCGTAGCTGTCCTTGTCCATGAAGACGAACGAGTCGCCGTCACGGTAGAGGTATTGCATGTCGCGCTTGTCGACCGTCGCCGTGTCGACTTTGAGGCCGGCGTTGAAAGTCCTGTCGACCACCTTCCCGGTCAGCACGTTCTTGAGCTTGGTGCGCACGAACGCGCCGCCTTTGCCTGGCTTGACGTGCTGGAAGTCGACCACGGTCCAAAGCTGACCGTCCAAGTTCAGCACTAGCCCGTTCTTCAAATCATTGGTGGTTGCCACAAATCTCTCCGTCGTTGTCGCTGCGATTGGCCCTCGATATCTTACTGTTCGCGTCCCTACGAATGCGTAGGGAGGGTTCGAGGGGCTAAAGTCCGGGGCGTGAAGGTTTCCTCGAGGCCCGCAATCGCCCCTGCCAATCCCGACGAATCGATCGCCGACCTGTTGTTGGAGCGGCTGAACCGCGACCCGTCCGCGCCCATCATGGAGGTCCGCGAGTCGGACGGCTGGCGCCCGGTGTCCGTCCACGATTTCCTCGGCTCGGTGGAGGCCCTGGCGAAAGGGCTCATCGCCGAGGGCATAGGGCACGGGGACCGGCTCGGGATCATGGCCGCCACCTCCCCCGAATGGACGCAGTTGGACTACGCCCTCTGGTTCATCGGGGCTGTCGGCGTCCCGATCTACGAGACCTCGTCCGCCGCCCAGGCCGAGTGGATCATCCAGGACGGCGGTTTGGCGGCGGTGGTCTGCGAGACCCAGGTCCAGACCGAGTTGGTCCGGTCGGTTTACGACGGCCCGCTTTGGACTTTGGACGATGCCGCGCTTCCGGACTTGGAAGCGAAGGGCCAGTCCGTCTCCGACACGGCTTTGGCGGCCCGGCGAGAGGCGGTCCGGGGCGACGACTTGGCGGCCGTCATCTACACCTCGGGCACCACCGGGCGGCCCAAGGGCGTGGAATTGACCCATTTGAACTTCACCACCGCGGCCCGCAACGCCGCCGCCGCCCTGGCCTGGATTGTCCACCCCGGCGCGCGCTGCCTCTTGTTCCTGCCGCTGGCCCACGTCTTCGCCCGCGTGATCAATGTGATCGCTCTGTACTCCCCCACCGTGATGGGCTACCTGCCGGACACCAAGACGTTGATCAAGGACCTGGCCGCTTTCCGCCCGACCTTCCTGCTGGTGGTCCCTCGCGTGCTGGAGAAGGTCTACAACGCCGCCGAGGCCTCGACTGGCGGCGGCTTCAAACTGAAACTGTTCCGCTGGGCGGCCAAGGTGGCCATTGTGTCTTCCCGCGAACTGGACTCGCGGGGCGGCTTCACGCCCGTGCGCCGCATTCAGCACGCTGTAGCCAGCCGTCTGGTCTTCCGCAAGCTGACCAAGATGATGGGCGGCCAGTTGGTCCAAGCCGTCTCCGGAGGCGCTCCCCTCGGCGAACGGCTCGGGCACTTCTTCCGAGGCATGGGTCTGACCGTGTACGAGGGCTACGGCTTGACCGAGACCTCCGCTCCCACCGCCGTGAACCGCGAGAGGGTGAACAAGATCGGCACCGTCGGGCCGCCGTTGCCAGGCCAGACCGTCGCCGTGGCCGAGGACGGCGAGATCCTGTCCAAAGGCTTCCACATCTTCCGGGGTTACCGGGGCGATCCCGAGGCCACTGCCGAGGCGCTGCGCGACGGCTGGTTCCACACCGGCGACGTGGGCTCGTTGGACGCGGACGGCTACTTGACCATCACCGGGCGGCGCAAGGAGCTGATCGTCACCGCTGGCGGCAAGAACGTCGCCCCCGCCACCCTGGAGGACCGGCTGCGCGGACACCCGCTGGTCTCCCAGGTGGTCGTGGTGGGCGATGGGCGTCCCTTCATCGGGGCGCTGATCACGCTGGACGAGGAGATGATCCCCAGTTGGCTGGCCACCCACGGCAAGTCTCCTTTGACCATCGAGCAAGCCCGCATCGACCCCGACATCCGTTCCTCGCTGGAACGTGCGGTCACTCGGACCAACCAAGCCGTCTCCCGCGCCGAGTCGATCCGCGAGTTCCGCATCCTGGGGACCGACTTCACCGAGGACAACGGCTACCTGACGCCGTCTTTGAAAGTGAAGCGCGCTTTGGTGCTGGATGACTTCGCCTCCGAAGTGGATGCCCTCTACTCCGAGGCGGCCGCCAAGCGGGCCAACTCCACCAGCGCCAAGTAATAGGAGTCGAAGCCGAACCCGGCCACCGTGCCGCGCGCCACGCCGGAGATCACCGAACGGTGCCGGAAGCCCTCGCGGGCGGCCGGATTGGACAAGTGGACCTCGACGACCAGAGGGACCTGCGCCACGGCATCGTGCAAGCTGTAGGAATAATGGGCGAAAGCCGCCGGGCCAGGCGGGAACACGGGTTGGCGTCTGACGCAAACCCGTGTTCCTTCGCCGGGTCTGTCTCCGGCTCCGGCTCGACGCGGCCGAGCGCCGAGGCCGACGACAGCAGGGCCAGGCAGTGGGAGTTGAAGCCGAGCCGGGCCACGGTCCCCCGCGCCTCGCCGAAGATCACACGCAAATGCGGACGAAACGAACGCTCGACCGGAAAGCCATCCGGCCGAGCGTTCAGCACAGCCCTCCAGCGGGTCAGCCGCCGTTGATGTACGCCTCCAACGCCGCCGCCATCTCGTCCAACTCGGCCTTGTTCGCGGCGATGAACTCCTCCTGGGCGTCCCGCTGGATCGCCAGGAACCGGTCGACATAGTCCGTCTGCTCACGGCACTTGAAATCCGCGACGGCAATCGCGACTTCCCTCGGCGCGCCCGTCAAGGACAGATACTCCACCGGGGGATCCTGCCCGTCACCATCCCAGTACTCGCCGTCGGCGTTGGTGTGGAACGCAAGGCCCCACGCGCTGGCGGGTCCTTCCTGCTCGCTCGGCTCGACCGGCCCCTCTTCCACGCCGACCACTCCCGGCGCAGGCTCCACCAGCAGCGGGGGGAAGTCGGCCTGGAAACACTCCCTCCAGGCCGTGTCTAAAGCCTCCAACTCCGTGCGGCCCAGATACCCCACGGTGTATGGCCAGCCCTCCTCGTTCAACCGGTCCAGCAGATCGCTGTACAACGTGGTGGGCGACTCGTCCATCGCCTTCATCAACGGGTACGGGTGAGCCTCGGCGGCGCCGCCCATGCAGCCACCCAAGTCCGGCAGCGGGACGCTGTCAAAATCGGCCAACAAGTCGTACTCCGCCAGCGCCTCGCCCATCAACGCGACCTTGTACTGCCTCTGCGCGGATTCGCTCAACGATGCTACGTACTCCTCGTTCCGGTCGCCCTGCCGAGCCTGCTCGGCGGCCGCCGCGTTGTCGATCACCTCTGCGGGCTTGGAATGCCCGTAACCGTGACGCTCCACGTCCGCCAACTCTTCCGGCAGCTGGGGAACCCACAGCCTCCGGCCGGGCTCCGCGCCGGAACCGGACGAACCGTCGCTCCGCGCCGGCGGTTTCACATCGCGCGGGTAATACGCGAACCCGGTATCCTTCATACAGGACGCGATGAATTCCTCTTGCTTGACTTCCCACACCCCGCCGTCCTGGTTGGCGATATCTGACATCGTCTGGTCCGCCTGGTTCGCCAGGTCACCGTAATGGTCCAACGGCAGCGCCGTGCGTTCCATCCACTCCCGCGCGACCGGCACCCCCTCAGGCGGCGCCCACGAAGAAGACGGAGATGCGATTGGGCCGCCCGCGCCAGGATCAGCCCCCTGCCCCGAATCTCCCTCGCACGCCACCAGTGCCAAGAGGGCAAAGGAGATTGCCGCGCCAACCGTGAACCGGGCCGCCCGCGACTCCCTCACGAGACAGATCGCCCGGCGCGCCGTGGACCCGCCGCCAGCACACGCTGCTGCGGGGCGGCCGGCATGACGCCGACCGCCCCGGGCTGAGGATGAATCACCCATAGTTGTACGCGTAAACCTTCTTGGCGCTGTTGGCAGCATGGTGCCAAGTGCTCCCTGCCTTGTACACGTTCTGGATGAGGTACTTGTAGCCGCCGGTCAGCACGCTGTGGCCGACCCACGCAATGTGGCGCATGTCGTTGCCGAATTTGCCGTCATTGGCAAGTTTCTTGTTCTCTTGGAATCTCTTGACCGCGCGGTAGGTCTTGTCCCCGAAGTTGCCATCGATACCCCAGTTGTTCGCTTCCAGGGCGTCGCTGCCGACAAGGATACGAGCGTACTCGTACGACTTGTGGCCTGCCCGGAGGCTGTAGTCGGTGAAGGCGAGGCCGTTTTGCAGCGCTGTCACCCCCCCGCCGCTGTTGCCCGACACGAGCAAGCAGTCGGTGCTGCCGGCGGACGAGATCGGGATCATCGGCTTCATCGATCCCCACCAGGCGGGGAAGCTAACCGAGCTGGTCTGAGTGGAACACGGGACATTTGCCGTGGCGGCCTCCGCCGCTGGCGCATTGGGACTCAGTGCCCCTCCGGCGACGACAACCGCGCCGAGCGCGGCGGCCGCCGTCAACATGGTCAAAGACCTCTTGACGGAATGCATTGATGCATCTCCTTCTGTTTGATGATCTGCGGAGATGCTGACGGACGCGGATGCGTTTCCCCGGATAACGCATCTCCCACCGGCCCTGGGTGGCAAGATACGTCCCACCCTAAGCGCTCATCGCGCAAACACCAAATTCACGTCACGAAATAGTTAACTGTGACCCAAGTCACACAGCGCACCGGCGGTCCCGGGAACGACAAGACGCCTCGGCCCGGCGACCGGAAAACCAAAGTTGGGGACTGTCCTTAACCCTGGTTGGGGACATCGTTAGGGACAGTCCCCAACTCCGGTTCGACGCCGCCGAGCGCCGAAGCAGGCCCCAAGCGGGCCAACGCCGCCAGCGCCAAGTAATAGGAGTCGAAGCCGAAACCGGCCACCGTCCCGCGCGCCACGCCGGAGATCACCGAACGGTGCCGGAAGCCCTCGCGGGCGGCGGGATTGGACAAGTGGACCTCGACGACCAGCGGAACCTGCGCCACGGCATCGTGCAAGCTGTAGGAATAATGCGTGAAAGCCGCCGGGTTGAGGACCACCGGCACCGAGCCATCCGCCGCCTCGTGGAGCCAACCGACCAACTCGGCTTCGGAGTCGGTCTGACGCACGTCCACGGCCAGGCCCAACTCCGAACCCCACCGCGCGCAGGCCGCTCGAAGATCAGCGAAATCCAACCGCCCATAGATGTCCGGCTCGCGCGCGCCCAACCGGCCCAGGTTGGGGCCGTTCAGGACCAGGACCAGGCGGCTCATGCCGACGGCCGCCGACCGCGTTCGCCCGAGGAGGCCTCCGGCTCCTCGTCAACCGGCGGGACATAGATGGCCGTGCCGTAGGGGTTCTCCAACGAGTAGTCCTCCGCCGTCTTGACCGGGTAGGGAGTCGCGCCAGGCACTGCGGACAGGGCCTGATAGGCCTCGGCCAGCAGCTCCTCCGGGATGTCGCGCACCACCAGCGGTTTCGCGACATCCTCCAGCAGCACCATGCGGCGGATCTTGCCCTGGTTCTTCTTGTCACGCCGCATGGCCGGCTGCAACTGGTCCCAGCGGCCCGGTTTGTAGGAGATCGGGAGGCCGACGGCGCTGAGCAGCTCCCGGTGCAGGCCCAGCAGCGACGGGTCCATCAGCCCGGCTCTGACCGCGACCTCGGCGGCGAACACCATCCCAGCCGCCACCGCGTCGCCATGCCGCCACTTGTAATGCTCCACCTGCTCGATCGCGTGGCCGAAGGTGTGGCCGTAATTGAGGATCGCCCGCCGCCCCGTCTCGGTCGGGTCCTCCGCCACCACCTCGCTCTTGACTCTGACCGCCCGGCGGATCAACTCGGCCAGCAGCGGGCCTTTCGGGTCGAGGGTCTCTTGCGGCCCCGACCAGACCACGTCGAGGATCCCCGGATCGGCCACCAGGCCGGCTTTGATGACCTCCGCCATGCCGGACACGATCTCCGGGGTCGGCAAGCTTTCCAGCAGGGTTTGATCGCACAGCACCGCAGCGGGTTGATGGAACACGCCGACCAGGTTCTTGCCCTCGTCGGTGTTGATGGCCGCTTTGCCGCCGATGGCCGCGTCAACCATCGCCAGCAGCGTGGTCGGCACCTGCATCACATCCACGCCCCGCAACCAGGTCCCAGCCACGAACCCCGCCAGGTCGGTGGTCGAACCGCCGCCGATGCCGACTATCACGTCCGTGCGCGTGAACGCCGCCTCGCCCAGCCGCTGCCAGACCGCCTTCGCGACGTTGATCTCCTTCGCCTCCTCGCCCGAGGGCACGGCCAGGAGATGGACCTCGAAGCCGTCCTTGCGGAGCTCGTCCACCAGGGCCGGGACCGGACCCGCGACCACCGGGTCGAACAGGATCATCAGTCGTTTGGCGTCCTCGGGAACATAGCTCCCGAAGTCTTCCAGGAGGTTCCGGCCGACTATGACCTCATATGGCTCGTCCGTCTCGACGGCGATTTCCGTCAGGCTCACCCTTGCTTCTCCTTTGCCATCACTTGGGCGGCGATCCGGCCCGCCGCCTCGGCCGGGCTGAGACCATCCACCAGGATCGTCGCGTCCGCAAGCCCCTCGTAGACCGGTCTGCGCCCGGCCATCAGATCGCGCCAAAGCTTCCGGGGGGAACCGGCCAATAGCGGTCTGGTCGCGTCGAGACCAACTCTGCGAGCAGCCAACGGAGCCGAGATGTCCAAGAAAACCACAGTCGTCCCGGCCAGAGACGCCGCCGTGGCCGGATCCATCGGTGCGCCCCCGCCCAAGGCTACCACCAGTCCCCCGGTTCGGGCCTGCGCCAGGGCCTCGGCCACAGCCACGCGCTCCATGGCGCGGAAGGCCGGTTCGCCCTGGGCCACGAAGATCTCTCCGATGGACTTTCCCGCCTTTGCCTCCACCAATTGGTCGGTGTCCACGAAGCCTAGATCGAGGAGCGCCGCCAGTGCCCGCCCGACGGTCGTCTTGCCGGACCCCGGAGGTCCGATCAGCACCAGGGCGCTCACTTCAGCGTCTCCTTGATGGCCGCCTGGTAGCCTTGGCGGTTCCGCCTCACTTCGGTCAGACAGTCGCCGCCGAACTTCTCCAACGCGGCTCTGGCCAGCACCAACGCCGTCATCGCCTCAGCCACTACTCCGGCGGCGGGCACGGCCGTGATGTCCGATCTCTGGTGGTGCGCCGTCGCCTCCTCGCCGGTCTCGGTGTCGATCGTGGCCAGCGCGCGCGGCACGGTCGGGATCGGCTTCATGGCCGCCCTCAGGATGATCGGCTCGCCGTTGGAGATGCCGCCCTCGATCCCTCCGGCATTGTTGGTGTCGCGTCGCACGCGTCCGTCGCGTCGGCGGATCCGATCGTGCACCTCCGAGCCAGGCTTGTCCGCCACGCCCATCCCCAGCCCGATCTCGACGGCCTTGATGGCCTGGATACTCATGAGTGCCCCCGCCAGTTCGCCGTCGAGCCGCCGGTCGGCCTGGACGTGGGACCCCAGTCCCACCGGCACGCCGTAGGCGATCACTTCGACGATGCCGCCCAACGTGTCCCCGCTTGCCTTGGCTTCGTCTATCTTGGCTTGCATCGCTTCGGCTGCTGCCGTGTCGAGGGTGCGGACGGGGCTGGCGTCGACTCGGGCGGCGTCATCGGGCATCGGCGTTTTGCCCTGAGCCCAGACACCGCCCAAGTTCACGACGTGGCTGATTATGCGCACTCCCAAAGCTTGGAACAGGAACGATGCCGCCACCGAGCCCAGCGCCACCCGCGCGGCCGTCTCGCGGGCGCTGGAGCGCTCCAGGATGGCGCGGGCGTCGTCGTGGCTGTACTTGACCATGCCCGCCAGGTCGGCGTGGCCAGGGCGGGGACGGGTCAGCTTGGCGGCGCGGGCCGTATTGGGTGGCTCGCCCGGATTCGGGGCCATGACTTCGCGCCACTTGGGCCATTCGGAGTTGGCCACGCTGATGGCGACCGGGCCGCCGGTGGTCTGGCCGCGCCAGATTCCGCCCAGGATCTCCACCCGGTCCGCCTCGAAGCCCATGCGGGCGCCGCGACCGTGCCCCAAGCGCCGCCGCTGCAGGGCCTGGGCGATGTCATCCGGGGCGACTGCGACCCCCGCCGGCATTCCCTCGAGCACACCGAGCACGGCTGGTCCATGCGATTCCCCAGCGGTCAGCCAACGTAGCATGAGCCTATTGTCCCCACTTCAGGTGATCGCCGCACGCATCTGCTCCAGCGGTGCGGCTATTCCCGTCATCAGCTGGAACTGCGCGGCGGCCTGGTGCAGCAGCATGGTCTTGCCGGACACGACCGTGCCGCCCGCTTCGGCCCACGCCTCGGCCAGCGCTGATGGCCACGGATCGTAGGCGGCGTCAAGGAGCACTGGGGGGCCAGGGGCGAGCGTGTTCGGGTTCGCGGCGAGGCTAGCGACGGGATCAACGCCATTGCTCGTGACAGGACTCACGGCTGGGTTCATGGCCGAGCTTGCGACGCCCTTCGTGGCCGTGCTCAGGGCCGTGTGCGCGGTTGCGCTTGGGGCCGGGCGGGCGGCGGCCATCGGCCCCGAGCTCGCTGCTGTGATTGGGGCTAGGCGCGCGGTCGCGCTTGGGGATAGGCCTATGGCGAGGTCTTGAGCCAAGGCGTCCGCAGCGTGGGACGGCAGGGTCGAGATGGTCAGGTCGGCCGGCCAGTCGATCGGAGGGCGGTCGTCGCGCAGTTTGCGGAGTTGCGGTTCAACCCCCATGCGGGCGGCGGCTTCCAGCATGGGCCGGGACCGCGCGGTCGAGCGGACATAGACGCGGGGGTTCCTCAGGTCGAGTTCCGCGAGGGCCGCGAGCGCGGAGGCGGCGGTCGCCCCGCCGCCCAAGACGGTCGCAGATCGGAACTGGCGTTCGGGTGCCACCTCACGAACAGCCGCGACGATGCCGTGCACGTCGGTGTTCGCGCCAACCGTCCCGGCGGGCGTGAATAGCACCGTGTTGGCTCCCCCGGCCATGCGGGCCAAAGGCTGAACATGGTCCACCAACTCCAGGACGGTCCGCTTCAGCGGCATGGTGAGCGACAGCCCTTTCCATTCCGGCCCCAGGCTGGCAAGCCAATCCGGCAACCGCTCCGATGTCATCTCGATGGCTTCGTAAGCCCAGTTTTCCAGGCCGAGGGCCTGGTACCCGGCCCGGTGCAGGGCTGGCGACAGCGAGTGGGCGATGGGGCTGCCCAGCACCGCCGCCCGCTTCAGTTCCCGGTTGGGTGGCCGATCGAGTCGCGGGCTCGGCTGCCGGTTCGTCATCCGGCGTGTTCCCGCTCCCACTGCTTCCATTTCTCGACCGATAGGTTGTGGCCCTCGGCGGTCTCGTTGAACTCCATCTCGCCGGTCTCCGGGTTGACGACGCAGAAGAACTTCCATGCGCCGGGCGTCGGATTGAGGGCCGCCTCGATAGCTGCTTTGCCCGGATCGGAGATTGCGCCGATTGGGAGCCCACGATTCGCGTAAGTGGTGTAAGGGTTGTCGGCGTTGCGTTCGGCGTCGGTGGTCGAGAGTGTGTCGTCGAATCGGCCCACGCCGTACACCACGGTCGAATCCAACTCCAGCTTTATGCCGTCCGCCAGGCGGTTGTAAATGACTCGCGCCACTTTTGCGCGGTCAGGCTCCAGCCTCGCCTCCTTCTCGATGATGGAGGCGACGGTGATGATCTCCAGCCAGCGTTCGCGCGGGACCTGCAGATCTTCGAGGGTCTTGACGGTGTTCGCGACCATCTTGGAGAGGATCTCTGTCGGAGCCGTGTCGATGTTGAAACTGTAGGTCTCCGGGTAGAGCCAGCCCTCGACCAGCCCGTTCGCCTCCGGCGGCAAGCCGATGGCGCCTGACTCCGCGGCCTGCTTCACGACCCCCGCCTGCTCGGCGGCCTTCTGATCGAGAGCCGCCTGGTCGGCATCGTCCCCCAAATCCGACTTCGCGACGGCGGTCCCGATCAACTGGTAGACCTCCGCCGCCCGTTTCCCCTCCGGCACCGTGAACATGATCGCGTTGCGGTTCGCCGGGTCGAGCAGCGCCGCCAAGGCACCCGACGCGGACATCTTCTCCATCAGCGCGTAGGTGCCCGGCTGAATCGAGTTCGCCCGGTCGCCAGCCTTGTTCCAAGCCTCGATGAAGGCCCCGGTGGTGGCTATCACGCCGGCCGCCACAAGCTTGTCGCCGATCACGCTGCCGGGATCGCCGGCTTCGATCGTGATGCTGGCGGCGCCTTCGCCAGGCCCCGGGAAGTCGGTGACCTGTACCTCCTTCGGTTTGGTTAGCTCCTGGTAGATCGGTTTGCCGAGGAAGTACCCGGCCGAGCCGACCGCCGCCACCAGCAGCACAATCACCACCGCCGCGATCGGGCGCCGACGGCTGACGTGCTTGTCCTCCTTGGCTTCTTCCTCCTCCGCGGCCTGAGCTTCGCGCATTTCGCGACGGGATGGCACGGGCGGGAAGATCGGATTGTCGGGACGGTTGACGGAGGCGCCGCCGGGCGCTGGCGCGGCCTGCGCAGGCCCGGCCTGGGGCGTGGCGGACTGGGGAGTCGCGGTCTCGGGCGTGGCGGCCTGAGGTGTCGCGGTCTCGGGCGTGGTGGCCTGAGGTGTCGCGGTCTGGCGCCCCAGGGCGGACCGCTGCGGGGCGTACGAGGGCGGCTCCGACAAGGTGGCCGGGTTTGACGCCGCCATCGGCAGTGGCTGCGGTGGGGCCAGCGGCGCGGTCAGGGCGGGTGTCTCCACCGTCTGCGGGCCGGAGGCTGCCCAGGGGTCTTGTTCGGGTGCTTCCCACGTCTGCTGGGAAGGGAGCTGTTCGGAGGGCTCCTGGCCTTGCTGTTCCTCTTGGACCGAGGCATTCCAGGCCTGCGATTCTGGCGCCTTCCACGCGGCAGGTTCGGAAGTGTCCCGGCCGGCCTGTGTTGGAGCCCCCCACGCTGCCTGTTCTTGCGCGCCTGGCGCCACCAGTTCGCTCGGGTCCTCCCAATCTGACGGCTCCGGTGCGGCCCAGGCTTCTTGCTCGGGTGAGTTCCAGGCCGACTCGTTCGAGCCTTCCCAGGCGGGCTCCTGCGGGATGGTCAATGGCGGCTCGACCGCCGCGCTCCATGCGGCCGGTTGCGGAGCGCCCCAGGCTGATTCGCCAGGGGTTTCCCAAACTGGCTGTTCCGGCGCTGCCGGAGTCGGCTCGACCGGCCGCCACGGCGACCCGGCCGGGGGAACCCAAGCCTGCGGTGCAGCTTCTTCCCCGGTCTGCCGTTCCTGGCCTCCGCGAGCGGGCCCGCGAGGCTCTTCCCAAGTCGGTGGCCCCTCCGGGGCTTCAGGTCCTGGCGGTGCCGGTGCTCCTGGCTCCTGGCCATACAGACTCCAATGGTCACTCACGGGAGTCGAGTTTACCGTTTTGTGATCTTTCATCGCGGCCGCCGGTTCTGAGCCCCCTCCCATCTCCTGCCGCAAATCCCCGATCCTAGAGCGTCTTCGCAGGTCACACCATCAATTGGAGATCGCGTGAAGGCTCCGTGAGTACAGGACAATGGCTGCGGCGACAGAAACGTTGAACGATTCGACCGGGCCGGGCATGGGGATCGAGACGGTCCTCGTCTCCTTGGATCGATCCCAATCGCCCTCGTGATCGCTGAAGACGGACCGGAGCAACTCCGAGGTCCCCGCCCGTTCGCTGCCGAAGACCAACGCCAGCGGCTCGGGCCCGGCGGCGACCTGGGACAGCTCCACCTGGCCGTCCGCCTCCAGCACCGCGATGTCGACGAAGTGCTCGTCCAAGAACTCACGTAGACGCTCGGCCGTCGAGAGCACCACCGGCAGCGAGAACACGTACCCGCGGCTCGCCCGCAGCAGCCGCCGGTCCGCCACCGTGGTCAGCCCGCTGTCGATCAGCACGACCCCCGCCGCGCCCAGGCCCGTCGCCGTCCGGATGATCGCGCCGATGTTGCCGACGATCCGCACACCGTCCAAGACGACGATGTCGCCCGGCCTGCCCACCAG
>JAISCU010000476.1 GCA_031265345.1 Bifidobacteriaceae bacterium | reverse complement strand
GGTCACCTCCTCGTCCTGATCGAGCGCGGCGCTGACATCCGCGGCCACTCGTGGCACGGCATCGTCACGGGTTTGCGACGCCAGGATCGAGACGTCGCTCTCGCCGACGCCCAGGTAGGTCATGAAGCTCCGCGCCGACACAGTGCTGACGATGTTCTGCGGCACGACCAGGATGAAGGCCGAGACGACCAGCACCAAGAACATGGTCACGTAGAGGCCCTTGCGGGCGAGCACGTCCTTGACGCCGAGGAACACGTTGCGGGGGAGGAGCCTGTTCCGGCTGAGACGGAACCCCTTGGCCGCCCTGGATTTGTCCCGAGGCGCGCCGAAGCGCACCGCCTGCGCCGCGGAGATTCTGCGGAACCGCCGCAAGACGACCCTCACGTACGCCATCACCACCAAGAAGATCAGCGCCGCGCCGAGGGCGCCGATGAGCGGGGCGATGGCGCCACGGCCGCTGTCACCCGCGAAGAGGCGGATGTTCTCCATCAGTGGGACGCTCAGCGGCAGGGAGGCCCCGAAGCCCATGGCGCAGGCGACCCCAGCGATCAGGGCGTACTTGGCGGTGTACAGCTTGGCGAGCTGGGCGGGCCGCATGCCGATGGCTTTCAGCAAGCCGATCTCCTGGTAGTCCTCCTCGATCTTCGCGAGCAACGTGAACCGGATGGCGAGGAAGGCGACCAGGACGACCAGCGCGGCGATGAGGACCAGCACCGCGATCATCAGACCGTCCGTGATCGCGTTCATCATCATGAGCAGCGGGCGGCTGATGACTGGCGGTCCGTTGGATGGGAGCCCAGCCGCGAAATACTCCGACTGGAAGGCCGGGAAGGCGCCTGGGTCTTTCAGACGGAACTCGATCAGGTATTCCATGGCGCCGAGAGGCTCCAGACTCCGGAAGTCATGGTCGCTGACGAGGAACCGCTTGGAACCGGCCAGGTCCGCGTTCATGGCGGAATCCCGCAAGAATCCGGAGACCGTGAGTGACACACCGCGCACACTCAACGCGTCGCCTTCCTTGGCGCGGCCGTCTTTCAGGTAACCGAGAGGGACATAAACCTCGCCGTCCGCCGGATGGACGACCTCGCCGTCCAAATCGAGCAGGAAGTCGAACAACTCGTTCTGTGTGGAAAAGGCATTGTCCTGGACGTTCCCCTCAAGAGAATTTTCCCCGATGAGGATTTCCGAGGCGTCCACGTTGAGGAATCTGGCCAGTTGATATGCGTCCACATTACCCTGGGAGTCGGCGAAGTCTTGGAGCTTTCGCTCGTCGATATCACCGGAGTGCATCTGCAAGAAATGAGTCGCCCTCGCCTCCTCCATCAAGTGGTCGATGGCGCCGAAGAGATTCACCGCCAAAATAGCCGCCACTGAAGTGAGCATCGCCGCGACCGTTATGAAGGCCGTGACGGTGATCGCGATCAGCTTTCCTTTGCGTATGTCGTTCTTGATCAATCGGCCGTGCAAGGCGTGACCTCTTTCTCCATCGCCTGAATGGACTGCGTTTGTGGGTGGTTTCGGTTATGAGGCCGCGTGCGAAGTCCTAAACGATTGGGCACGGATTTCGGTGGGCGTCCAACGAATGGCGCGATAAGGAGTGTTGGCTCGGCGCGAGTGGAGGTCGCTCGGGCCGAGGAGGTCGAGAGGGCCAGGAAGGTCGAGAGGGCCAGGAAGGCCAAGAGGACTACTCGGCGGTGCGGGCTCGATCATGATTCCATGTTGGCCGTTCTGCGACGCCTGCGCTATTGGGGACCGCCCTGGGTTAACCCTGATTTGGGCGAGCGCTCAGCCCTGATTCGTCCCTGATCCGGGCCTCGGCCGTCACTCAGGGATGCTGTGCGGAAGTCGGGGGTGATTCGACCTGATCAGTGATGACGCCGGTGGGGTAGCGGCCATCGAATGAGAGCGCGAAGACCACCTCGGGCGGGATTCCCTCATATCCCAGGTCGTCGCGGTGGACGAACCCGAACCTCGGGTAGTAATCGGGATGTCCCACCAACACGCTGCCCTTTGCGCCAATTGCCTTCAGGCGGCCCAGTCCCTGGTGGATCAGCGTCGAACCGATGCCCTGACGTTGGCGTTCTGGGAGGACTGAGACCGGGCCGAGCGTGTACCAACCGGTGGCGCCGTCGCTGATCACGGCAGGGGAGAAGGCGATGTGGCCGACCATACGGCCCGCTTCTTCGGCGACCAAGGAGATGGTCAACGCCCGGGCCTCGCGCAGAGCCGCGACCACGTACTGCTCGGTGCGGTCGCCGGGCAGGCCGGAGTCGCGGAAGGCCGCCTCCGTCACGGTGGCGATCATCTCGATGTCGTCAGGGGCCTCGTCGCGGATCGTCAAGTCGGTCACGGCAGACCATCCTGCCACGTCCCTTTGCCACAAGGCGGCCCTCGCCCTGGGTCGCGGGGTGGTCACAGTGGTGCCGCTGACCACCGCCACGCAGAACATCCATCCATTCCAGGTCTTGATCCCAGGCGGCCCTGAGACCGGGCTGGTCCGCGACTCCAAGGCCCACGCCGAACAGGTTCGGGCGGTCGATATGCGTCGGCTCCGTGAGCCCTTGGGGGTGCCGCCGACGCCGGGACCATGCGGCGAATCGACGCCGCCCTGCGCCTCCACTTGAGTCTTAGAGCTGGTGTCCGGCGGCGGCCGGTCCGAACGGGCGCGGCCGCAGCGACCGTGCGAGCGGCACCGGCGTCCCTGTGCTCCGGTGTCCGTAAGTGGCTTCAATTGGCGGCGTGGCCGAGTTCCAGCCGCTTGTGGACACCGCTGCCTGATGCCGTTTGGTCGGCTGGCGGCGTTTGCGCAGGTTGATGAGTTGGCGGGAAGGGCCATCCTTTCTGCTTGTGTCCGTAAGTGGCTTCAATTGGCGGCGCGGTCGAGTTCCAGTGATTTGTGGACACTCGGCGGATCGTGTGCGACTCGCCGAACGCGCCGGTCGGCCGACAACGCGGGACTCGCTCTCCCGGGCGCGGTCGAGCTCGTTGACGCGTGGCAAGGGGGGACTAAATGTATGCCGAAGGCCTCAAAGTGACAGCAAATCAGGACGAACCGCCACGCTCGGTATACAAGAAGCCAAATCTTGGGTTATGCTTGACCTGTGCGAAGCAGTGACGTGGCCTACCGATGGCTCAGGGCGGAGATCATCCACCTGAGGCTCGCGCCGGGCTCGGCGCTGGGAGAAGCCCAGCTCTCGGAGCGCATCGGGGTGTCGAGGACCCCGGTGCGGGAGGCGCTGGCGCTCCTCAAAGGCGAGGGCCTGGTGGTGGACACGGGCTCGCGCACGCTGCGGGTAGCGCCCATGACCAGCCGCGAGGTCAGGGCCTTGTTCGAGTTGCGGGAAGCTCTCGAGACGCAGGCCGCCAGACTGGCGGCGTCGCGAAGGGACCCGGGGCAATTCGCGGCCCTTCGCGCCGACATGATGGCGGGTCCGGCCGACCAGCACGACGATTCGGAGAAGGCCGAGCTCTACCATCTGTCCTCCAGGTTGGACCAGACCATTCTCGAGGCGGCGGACAATCCGCACATCGAGGCGGCGCTGCGGGCCATCTCCGGGCTGCTGGCCCGGTTGCGACGCGCGGCCCGGTCCAACCCGGAACGCTTGGCCCAAGCCACGGCCGAGCATGTGGTCATAATCGACGCGATCATCGACGGCGATGAGATGCTGGCCAGCCAGGCCACCGCTTATCACCTGCGGCGTTCGCTCGACAACCTCCTGGCCACCCTCCCGCTGGACTAGCTGAGCGAACCTCCCCGCCCCGCACCAGCGCCACCCAAGCGGTGTCCCCGCGCACCGCAGCCCCTTGCAAGCCCCCTTTGCCGCTTCCCCCGCTTCGCCACGCCAGGCAATCCCCCGATCCCGTCGGAGCGCCGTTCCGGCGGACAGTCCAACACGGTTGCAAGGAGGAAGACCAGTGGTACAAATCGAGCGGACGCCGCCCTCAAGACGGGACCGTCCAATGCATTCAGGGCTACGAAAAGTGGTAGCGGCATCCATGGCGGGCACAATCGTGGAGTGGTACGAGTTCTTCCTCTACGCCACCGCCGCCACGCTGGTGTTCAACCACATCTTCTTCCCGCCCACGGACAACGCCCTTGACAATGTGATGAAGGCGTTCTTGACCTACGCCGTGGGGTTCATCGCCCGCCCCTTGGGCGGAGTGGTGTTCGGCCACTTCGGAGACAAGTACGGCCGCAAGCGGCTCTTACAAGTTGCCATCATTCTGGTTGGCGCGACCACGTTCCTAATGGGCTGCTTGCCGACTTTTGACGCGATCGGCTACGCCGCACCGATCTTGCTGGTCGCGTTGCGGTTCGGCCAGGGTTTCGCGGTCGGTGGTGAATGGGGCGGGGCCATCCTGCTGACCGCCGAGCACGCCCCGGCCAAGGAACGCGGCTTCTGGGCCTCATGGCCACAGGCTGCGCTGCCGGTCGGCAACCTGTTGGCGTCGGTGGTCCTACTGGTGCTGTCCAAGACGCTGACCCAAGAAGCGTTCATCGCTTGGGGATGGCGGGTGGGTTTCTGGCTCTCCGTGGTGATCGTCGCCATCGGGTACTACGTCCGCACCAAGGTGCAGGACGCGCCCATTTTCACCAAGGCCCTGGGGGACCTGACTCAGGAACAGAAGTCCAGCTACGGCGTGACCGAGGTGCTGCGGCGCTACCCGCGCGGCGTCCTGACTGCCATGGGCCTGCGCTTCGCCGAGAACATCTTCTACTACATCGTGGTGACCTTCTCGATCACCTACCTGTCGGTGTTCTTGAAGATGGACACTTCGACCATCCTCGGCCTGTTGGTTCTGGCGCACCTGGCGCATTTCTTCATCATTCCGCTGGTCGGCCGCCTTTCGGACGCTATTGGTCGCAGGCCCGTCTACGCGGCAGGCGCGCTCTTGGGGATCGTCTGGGGCTTCGTCGCCTTCCCCGTCTTCGACACCCGCAACAACTGGGCCATCCTGGGCATCATCATCGCGGGCCTGCTGGTCCAAGGACTGATGTACGCGCCCCAGCCGGCGATCATGGCGGAGATGTTCCCCACCCGGATGCGCTACTCCGGCGTCTCCTTGGGCTACCAGGTGACGTCGATCTTCGCGGGCTCGTGGGCGCCGATCATCGCCACCTGGCTGCTCGGCAAGTTCAACTCGTGGGTTCCGGTCGCCCTCTACCTCTCGGTCGCGTGCGTGGTCACCTTGATCGCGGTGGCCTCGCTGAAGGAGACGAAGGGGGTCCGCTTGGAGTCGGTTGACCGCGCGGACCGGGAGGCCCTCGCCTCGAGTTCCCGCTAGCCCGTCATTCCGCTGGCGCCTATGTCCGATGCCGTGCCCCCGGTCCCGCCCCGGGGTCGTCTCCCAGCCGGGCCCGGCGGGTGCCTTTGTCAGTCGAAGAATTCAAACAACCACATGTGAGGAGATAACAATGTCAACAATCGCCTGGATAGGCCTGGGCAACATGGGCGGTCCGATGACCGCCAACCTGGTCCGCGCCGGTCACACCGTCAAGGGCTTCGATCTCAATCCGGCAGCGCTGGCCGAGGCCGCCGCGCACGGAGTCACCGCCGCCGCGTCTCTGGCCGAAGCGGTCGCGGACGCGGACGCCGTCTTCACCATGCTGCCGAAAGCGGCCAATGTGCGCTCCGTCTACCAGGACAGCGGCGGGATCTGGGACACCGCCCCCAAGAGCGCGCTGCTGGTCGATTCCTCCACGGTCGATGTGGCGACTTCCCGTTACTGCCACGAGCGGTCGGTGGAACTGGGGTTCGGTTTCGTGGATGCCCCCGTCTCGGGCGGCGTGTCCGGGGCGGCCGCGGGCAGCCTGACGTTCATGCTGGGCGGCGGCGACCAGGCAGTCGGCCGGGCCGCCGCCCTGGTCGAGCCGATGAGCGGCAACGTGTTCGCCGTTGGCGGCCCCGGCGCCGGCGTGGCCGCCAAACTGGCGAACAACATGATGCTGTTCATATCGATGCTGGCCGCCTCGGAAGGCTCGCAGCTGGCCAAAGCCATGGGCCTGGATCCGAAGGTCTTCTGGGACGTCATCACAGTGTCCTCGGCGGACAGCTGGGCGGTTCGCACCTGGTATCCCGTGCCCGGCTTGACGCGCACCGCCGCGTCGAACAACGGCTTCCGCCCCGGCTTCACCACCGACCTGGCCCTCAAGGACGTCAGCCTGGCGCTGGAGGCGGGGCGGGCCGCGGGTCTGCGCCTGCCTGCCGCGGACTTGGCCAAACAGGAGCTTGAGGAATTGATCGGGCAGGGCCTGGGGGCAATGGATTGCACCCTGGTGGCCAAACTGGTCAATCCCTCTGCCGAGCTGGATGGCTACCCGTCGGCTGGCGCCGGAGCCGCACGAAGCGCGACCGGGGCCGCGAGCCCAACTGATCGCGCGGCATCGTGCAGCGACGTGACGGTCGAAGCATGAGCGGCGGGGCGGCCATGACCATGGCAGACAACGTGATCGACACCCGCGTGCTCGGCCATTTGATCGGCGGGCGGGAAGTGCTCGGCGGATCAAGGCGGGCACCGGTCTACAACCCGGCGACCGGCGGAGTGATCGCTGAGGTGGCTATCGCCGGGCCGGACGAGGTGGCCCAAAGCGTCGACGCGGCATCGGAAGCGGCCCGCGTTTGGTCAAACACTCCGCTCGGCAAACGCGCCGCCGTCATGTTCCGGGCGCGGGAGCTGATTGTGGCGCGGTCGGAAGAGCTGGCGCGGCTGATCACTCTGGAGCACGGCAAGACCCTGCCGGACGCGCTCGGCGAAGTGGCGCGCGGCCTGGAGAACGTCGAGTTCTGCGCCGGGTTGGGGCACCACCTGAAGGGCGAGTTCGCCGCCGAGGTGGCGGGCGGGATCGATGTGCATCAATTGCGCCAACCGCTCGGCGTGGTGGCGTGCGTGACGCCGTTCAACTTCCCCGCCATGGTCCCTCTGTGGATGGTGACCACGGCGATGGCGGCCGGCAACGCGGTGGTGCTGAAAC
>JAISCU010000269.1 GCA_031265345.1 Bifidobacteriaceae bacterium | reverse complement strand
GTGCGGCGACACGCCGACGAAAAGGGAGATTCTTTCAAGCGGGCGGCGTCTTGGCCCCGCGGCCTGGGCCTACGCTCGGGCGGCCGAGGCCACGTCACAACCCGGTCGGGAAATCAGGAATCGAGGCCGGGACCGGGGCCGAGCCGGGGCGCCATGTCTCGATCCCGCTGACCTTGGCCTACGACGGCGATCCCCCGAGGGCCGGGCTGGCGTTGACCGCCACTGTGATCGAGACCAAACAGCCGGCTGTGAAGCCGAACGCGCCCGCCCAGGTCAAGGTCGAACGCGGCCAGGCCAAGACCGTCCCCGTGCTGGAGGGCGTCTTCGACCCATGGGCCGAGGACCGGCCCGCGCAGTTGCGGTCGGTGACCGTCTCGGGAGACGCCACGGCGGTCGCGGCCGGCCAGTCGATCACCGTCACCGCGCATTCCGCCCAGGCGGGCGGCCAGGTGACGGTCGGCTTCGTGGTCCAAGACGGGATGGGGCGAAGCCAGGCGGGCAGCTTCGCGGTCATCGCGCGCGACGTGCCGCGGCCGCCCGCCTCGGTGACGGCGGTTCCGAGTTCCAGGGGCGAGGCCAGGATCAGTTGGGCGCCGGTGACCGGTTCCAACGCCAACGGTGAACCGGTCGACTCCTACCGGGTGGTGCTCGCTGGAGCGGACTGCGACCAGCCGACCAGCGGCGCCGTCTCGGTCCGTTGCCGGACGGGCGGCCTGGCTCCCGGCTCGCGCCACCGGGTGGAGGTCTACGCCCGCAACGCCGTCGGCGAATCGCCTGGTCCCGGCGTCGGCTTCCTCGACTACGAGTTCGTGCCCGATCCCCCGGTCGCGGGCCAGGCGGTGGCGGGGAAGAACCGGATCGACCTGGCCTGGGAGGCGCCAGGCGTCGGTGAGGCGGACCACTACACGGTCGTCTGTAACGGCGTTGTGGTCGGCGCGAAGGTCCAGGCCGCCCGCCTGACCGTGAGCGACTTGGCGGCGGGTGTGAGCCAGGCCTGTTCGGTCAGCGCCGTCAATAGCAAGGGCGCCTCCGCCGCCGCCCATTTCGGGGCCGTCACTCCCTACGGCGACCCCGGCAGGCCCGGCGCGCCGCGGGTCAGCTGGCTGGACGAGTCCTCGGTCGAAGTCGCCTGGGACCCCGTGGCCGAGACAGGAGCGGCCGTCTCCTACACCCTGTTGGTGAACGATGCCGCCCAGCCCGGTTGCGCCGCCACCTCCTGCGTCGTCGCGCTCGAGTCGGGCAGCGTCGCGAAGTTCCAGGTCAGAGCGACCAGCGAGAAAGCCGACGCGATCTCCAAGCTGTCCGATGCCGCCGGGCCGTTCCGCCAGCCGCCCGGCGTGTTGGCGGCGGTGGCGGCTCCGAGCCTGACCCGCTCGAACGGCAGCGCCGCTGGCGCGGCCGCCGTGTCGGTGGCCTGGCCGTCGCATTCGGTTCCCTCGGGTTTCGACGCCGCCGTCGAACGGTACTTCGACGGGGGCCTGACGAGCGGTCCGGCGACCGCCTTCTCGGGACTGCGGGCCGGGACGCACACCGCCAAACTGAGATATTGCCTGGTTTCGGCCCAAGGCGTCCCGCTGGTGCCCGGCTGGCCGCCTGACCGGCTGTGCGCCACCTCGCCGGCGGCCGAGGTCCAGGTCACGACCAGGCCCTCTGGGCCGGAGAACTGCGCGGTCGCCCGGACCGATCAGGCGGTGGTGTCCGTCTCATGCTCCGGCCCGGCCGATCCGGGCGGCCTGGCGACTTGGTGGAAGGTCTCGCTCGACGGTTCGGCGCGACCCGACCAGGCCTCGGGCGTCTTTATCCTGGCCGTGCCCTCGACGGGGGCCGGTCACCTCGAGGTCGCCGTAGCCAACGAACTCGGCGCCTCGCCCGGTGTGCGCCTCGATTATCCGGCCTGGAACAAACCGTTAGGAGAACTATGGACAACGAACAGGCTGCTGACTTCGCCCGTGAGTTCGCCGCGATACACGGAGCCGTCGCGAGCGTCATCGTCGGCAAGGCCGATGCCGTGGGGCTAGTGTTGACGGCCCTGCTGGCGGGAGGCCATGTGCTGCTCGAAGACGTTCCCGGAACCGGCAAGACCTCCCTGGCCAAAGCCGTGGCGGCGGTCGTGGGCGGCAGCTGCGGTCGCGTCCAGTTCACGCCCGACCTGCTGCCATCGGACCTGATCGGGGCCAGCGTCTACGACCAGCGCAGCGGACGGTTCGAGTTCCGTCCCGGACCGGTGTTCTGCTCGATCCTGCTGGCCGACGAGATCAACCGGGCCAGCCCGAAGACGCAATCCGCGCTGCTCGAGGCGATGGAGGAGCGCCATGTCACCGCCGACGGGACAGCCCACCAAGTGCCGTCCCCGTTCGTCGTGATCGCCACCCAGAACCCGGTGGAGCAGCTTGGCACCTATCCGTTGCCGGAAGCCCAACTGGACCGGTTCCTGGTCCGGACCAAACTGGGCTACCCGGACCATGACACGGCGGTCGGATTGGTCCAGGAGTCGGCGCGCCTGGACCGCACGGCCGGGGTCCGGCCGGTCACGTCCTGCGAGCGGGTGGCGGAGCTCGGCCGAACGGCCGCCGAGGCGCACATCTCGCCCGCGGTGGCCGGCTACATCGTCTCCGTGGCCGAGGCCACCCGGAGCGACGAACGCTGCGAGCTCGGCGTCTCCACGCGCGGCGCGCTGGCCCTGGCCCGCTGCGCCAAGGTCTTCGCCATGACCCAGGCGCGAGCCTTCGTCACCCCGGACGACGTCAAGGCCCTGGCCCATTCGGTCCTGGCGCACCGGCTGATCATCGCCCCGGAGGCCGGGCTCGACGGCGTCAAGGCCGGTCGCGTCATCTCCGACGTGCTGGCCAGCGTCCCCGTGCCGGTGGCCGGGGGCGCCGAGATGGCGGGGGCGCTGGCCTGACCATGGTGACCCCTGCGCAGGTCCGGCCTTGGGCCTGGGCCGCCCTCGCTGCGTCCGGCGTCTGCCTGGCGGGCGGATGGTGGCTGGGCTGGCTCGAACTGGCGATCCCCGGCGGCGCCGTGGCAGCTGTCTTCGCGGCTGGCTCGCTGGCGACCCTGGGCGGTCCGAGCCTTGCCGTGTCGCTGCGATCAGCCCACCGCCGTGTCGAGATCGACGGCGATCCCGGTGTGCAGCTGCAAGTGAGCAACCAGGGGCGCCGGAAGGCGCGGGGCCGAGGATTGGTGGTGCCCGTCGGGGAGCGGTTAGTGCCCGTCCGCCTGGCGCCTCTCGCGCCAGGCGCTTCGGCCGTCGCGAGCGTCGCGGTCCCGACCGACCGCCGAGGGCTGGTGCGAGTGGGGCCGGTCCAGGCCGTCCGAGGCGACGCTTTCGGCATGGTCGCCCGGACCTGGTGTTGGGGTGCCCCGTTGGAGGTGGCCGTCCATCCCCGGACGGTGGCGGTTCCGACAGGGCTGCCGGGCCTGGTCCGGGACGTCGATGGCAGCCCGACCGGCCATCCAGCGGAGGCCGACATGTCGTTCCACGCGCTGCGGGAGTACCAGCACGGGGATGACGTCCGGACGATCCACTGGCGTTCGTCGGCCCGGCTCGGCCGACTGGTGGTGCGCCAATCGGAGGACACTCGCCGGGCGCGGATGGCGCTGGTGGTATCGACTTCCGGGCGCGAATACGGCTGTCCGCGTGATTTCGAGCTGGCGGTCTCGGTGTACGCGTCGGTCGGGCTGGCCCAGCTCAATCAGTCCGGCGACGTGACCGTGGTGGCGGCTGGCGCCGCGAGGCGATTCGTCCACGCCGGCCGCGGAGCGCTGCTCGACCAGGCCGCTGCCGTCGGGTTGGGCGATTCTGACAGGCGCTCGCTGACGGCGGCGGCGGCCCAGTCGCGGCGCGAGGTCCCCGGCGCCACCGTGGCGGTCCTGGTCACGGGCGCAGGGCTGAGCGACCGGGACTTGCGCCGGGTCGCCGGGCTCTTGCCCTTGGGAGCGTCGGTGGTGGCTTTGCGCTGCCGGTTGGGCGCGGATTTGTCGGTCGGCCGGAGCGGTCGCGTGGGTTGGGCGCACATCGGGCGGTTGGAGGACCTCCGGCGGGCGATCCGGCGGCTCGGTGGGCCATGCTGACGCTCAAGCGGCTCGCCGACGCGGCCGTCATCACAACCCTGGTCGGTCTGGCGCTCGCCCCGCTGGTCCCAGTGTTCACGCTCGCGGCCGTGCTGGTCCCGGCCACCGGCGGACTGGCCTTGGGCGCGGCTGTGGCGGGCGCCTGCGCCTGGCGGGAACTGCCCTGGCTGAAGACCGTGGCTGTGGCTCTGGGCGCGTATCTGGTCCTTGGCCCGGCCCTCGCCACGCCGGACCTGGCGGCCGGTCGCCTCTGGCCGACCTGGGAGGCCGAGCATTGGTTGGCGGCTGGCGCGACCGCGATCTGGCAGCGGCTGGCGACAGTCCCAGTGCCGGTGGGGCGCGGCGGCGGCTTCGGACTGGCGCCCTTCCTGCTCGCCTACGCGGGCACAGCGGCAGGTGTTTCGCTGGCCATCCGGCCGCCGCGCCGCCGGGCGCCTTGGGCCGCGCTGGCGCCGCTGCCGGTCTTGGCGGCGTCCCTGGTCCTGGGGACGCGGGACACGGTCTTGGCCCTGCCGTTGGGCCTGGTGATCGGTCTGGGCTCGCTGGCCTGGGCGGCCGGGCGGTCGGGGACCCTCCAGACGCGACGCCTGGTGGCGGCGGGCCTGACGGTGGCGGTCGGGTCGGTGGGCGGCATCGGCGCGGCGGCGTTGGTGGACGGCCGCGACCGGTTGGTGGTCCGCGAACAGGTGACGCCGCCGTTCGACCCGCGCGACTATCCGAGCCCGCTGAGCGCCTACCGCCGCTACCTGAAGGCCGACTTGAAGTCGAAAGTGCTGCTCAAGGTCTGGGATCTGCCGCCCGGCGGCGTGGTCAAGCTGGCGGTGATGGACCGGTTCGACGGGGTGGTTTGGAACGTGGACGGCGGCTTCGGTCGCCTGGCCGACGCCCGCGCGGAAACCCCGGCCACGGCGGTGAGACTGGAGAGCCACGACTCTCAGACGGTCTGGCTCTACTCGGTCGGCGCGCCGGTGGCGGCGACCTTCGGCGTGGACCGCCTGCGCGAGGCCGTCCGTTTCAACCCCGCCACCGGCACAATGGCGCTTCCGCCCCAGCCTCCGGACGGCCTCGGCTACACCCTTGAGACGGTGTGGAGCACCTATCGGCCGCCTGATGGGGTGATCGCCGCTGCTGATTCTGGAACGGCTGTCCTTCCGGCCGGCGCCAGAGTCCAGTCCGCCGAGCTGAGGGCGGCCTCGGTGACGCTGGACGCCGCCACCGCCGGGGCCAAGGCCCTGGCCCTGGAGAAGCACCTGCAGGACGGCTATTACTCGGACGGCCAGGAGGGGCCGGGCGAGGGCGCGGGTCGCCACGAGACCCTGGCCGGCCACGGCGCGGACCGGATAGCCGCCCTGTTGGACGCCGACCTGATGGTGGGCGATGCCGAGCAGTACGCTTCGGCGATGGCCGTCATGGCCCGGTCGCTCGGGTTGCCAGCCAGGCTGGTGATGGGCTATGCCCCCGGCTACGGCGAGCAGGCGGCGGCCGACCATCGCGGTTCGCAAGGCGCCGGGACCGAGGGCGGCGCCCACACGTTCAAGGGCGTGGACATGACGGCTTGGGTCGAGGTGGACCTGAAAGGGTTGGGGTGGGTGGCGTTCTTCCCGACTCCGAACCGGCAGGACTCCCCGATGGACGCCGAGGAGCGGCCGGACCCGCAGCCGAGGCCGCGCCAGGCGCAGCCCCCGCCGCAGGCGCCCAGGGCCTCCGAGCCGCCGGACGAGGAGTTGGAGCCGGTGCCGGTCGGATCGGCCAAACCGGTGCCCTCCCCGCCAATGCCCAGGGGGCCGTTGTCGATCGCCGCTGCGGCTGTGGGCGCGGCAGTGTTGGTTCTGGCGGCTGGCGCGACTGCCGTGGTCGTGGCCAAGGCGCTGCGGCGGCGCCGACGGCGCGGCGCCGGCTCGCCGGGACGCCGGATCGTGGCCGGCTGGCAAGAAGTGGTGGACCAACTGCGGGACCTGAGGCTGGTCGGCCGTTCACCGCCCACGGCCACCCGCTCGGAGATCGCGCTGGCCGCCCCGGCCGAGGCGCGGCCGCTGTTGAGGCGTCTGGCCCGCGAGTCCGATGCCGCCGCCTTCGGCGGAGCCCCGGCGTCCGACGAGCAGGCCGCCCGCTACTGGGCGGGTGTGACGCGGGCCGAGCAAGTCCTGACCCGCGGCATCGGCCCCTGGAAACGCTTGCGCGCCAAACTGTCCCTGCGCTCGCTGCGCCGCTCAGAGGGATCCGGGCAAGGGCATCCATGACCGCTGGCCGGGTCCTCACTGCAAGGAGTCGAGCAGGTACTCGGGATCAAGGTCAACGCTGCCGTCGAGCCAGGTCGGCGCCCCGCCGACAAGCGATACCGAGTCAAAGACTTCACGGCGCCTCAGTGACCGGAACACGCCTTTGCCCAGCAACGGTGCCATGTCGAACTGCCCGTGCCGACCGCTGGAAAAAGTCAGGTCCAGCCACCTCCCGTGCCGGGGTTTGACCACGATCACGCTGGGCACGGCAGTGGGATCGTCTGCGTAGACCGTTCCGTTGAATTCGCGCATCCT
>JAISCU010000213.1 GCA_031265345.1 Bifidobacteriaceae bacterium | reverse complement strand
CTCCGCGTAGGCGACCGTGCAGGCCATGTCGAACGGCAGCACGCGGCCGATGAACATGGGCAACACCCGGGTCTCCAGGCCTTGGCGCAGAGCGGCCCAACCCATCTCGCCGGGCACGTTTCGGACGGTGCCGAACAGCATGCTCCAGGACCTGCGGCTCGAATCACGGAGGTGCCCGACCCCGGCGACGTGCTGGCCCGTTCCCGTGAGCTACGAAGCGTCCTCGGTCACCCTGGGGTCAGCGACCGCTGCCAGGACTGACCTACCGAGACCGGTCAGGGCGTAAGCCTGGGTGTGGGCCGTCGGGTTGTCGGGGTTGGTCATTCCGACCAAGCCGCGCTCGATCAGCGGGATGAGGTGACGGCGGTGGGAGGGGTAGGTGTTCTTGAGGCCAATGGCGCCGAGGGTCTCCGCCCGGCTCAGCGGGCCGCGGGCCAGCGCCGCCAGAATCGTCACGCCATGCCGTCCCAATCCGGCCGGCACTCGTGAATGGTCGAGATTGACTTGTGCATTGACTTGTGCATTCTTCGGCCTGACTTGTGCATTGACTTGTGCACTTTCGGGCGCGACTCGTGTACTTCCCGGCGCACCCTGTGGGCGCGACCGCCAAGTGGGCTCGAAATAGCGCGGATCGTGGCTAGGAATCGCGATTGTGAACCTCAACCGCTCGCGGCGTTCCTCAATACCGAGCGGCGGAAGTCCCGCCTCGGCCAAGTCCTGGATGACCTCGGGAATGCCTGACCCCCACTGCTCGATGTGCCCGAGCTCTTCGAATACCCGCGCCAGGACCGGGTTGCGGATCACCGAAGTGCCCTCGACCATGTCTTCCACGGTCAGACCGGGCACCAGCCCACCAGGGCTCTCGATGGATATCGCCTCGTCACGGAACGCGATCTTGAGAGGCGTGCCATGGTCGTCGTAGCTGGAATGCACCAGCCCGTTGACGACCAATTCTTCCAGCGCGTCGAACGGCAACGACCACACGTCCTGGCGGCGGGGACTCTCCCCGAACTTCGAAGACAGGAAGGCGTGGCGGCGGAAGAAGGCCATGACCTGGTCGATGGCCGCTGGCAGCGGCCCCCGGATGTTCGCTTTGTCGGAGATGTCCCGCTTCCGGGGGCCCCGGAAGCGGGCACACTGCACCCAAGCGTGGGGCAAGAACATCTCCGGATGCTCGCACCCGACCAGCACGCCGCCGTTGGAGGGAACCCACTCACCCTGGTCCTCCACGATCAGCCTCAGTGTCCGCAGCATCCGTTGATCCACATTCCTCCCCAGCAGCCCGGCCATCAGCGGGATATCCAAATCGGTGAACTTGGCGCGCGAAGCTGGCAACTGATCAAAAGAAATGCCCTCCGCGGAACGGCGCAACTCAGCGACCATCGCCGCGCTGGCCTGCCGGTCGCTCGCTCCGACCCGGATGTACGCCCCTTGCCGCGGACCGAGCCTCTTCAGGTAATACGGGCGCTGCGAGCCCAGCCAGACTTTGGCGATCAGGACGGTCTTGCCCGCCAGGGGCACCAACTCGACGGTGGGGCGCAACTGGGGCATGATCGAGTCCGAGATCAGATTAGTCAGCCGCCCTTCTTCGAGTAGCGGATCGACCACGCCGACAACCTCGCCCGAATCGGCGACGCCGATGACCAGCCTGCCCCCGGCCGAGTTGGCGAACGCAACGACAGATTCCAACGCCTCGTCGGGGCTGGACAAGTCCCGCTTGTACTCGAACGTCTTTCCCTCTGCCAGAGCTATCCTGCCGGACGGGTCCAGCGGCAGGTCATCCGCCATCGAGCGCCTCCTTCATACCCTTGGTCGCATTGTCAGTTCATGGTTCGCGACACTTGAGGGTTCCAATTATCGCGCGGCCGGTGCGTGATCCGGGCGAGCCTTGGGGCGGGGACGCGCCACCGGAATGGATTCGGCTGGCTCCCCGCACGACCCGTACGGGCCTTGGCGTCTGCGGGTGCCGGGCGGGCGGCATCGTGCGCCTGGGGCTTTTCGTGATTCCGGCGGAGCCTACGCCTCCCACGGGTCGACGACGCGCACGCCCGCCGCGAGGAAGGGCTCCGTGTCGCACGTGGCGACGGTGAGCCCGTTGGCGACAGCGACTGCTGCGATGCAGGCGGCGGCCGTCTCGATCGGCCGGCCGGCCGCGCGGGTCCTGGCCACCAACTCCGCGTAGGCGACCGTGCAGGCCATGTCGAACGGCAGCACGCGGCCGATGAACATGGGCAACACGCGGGTCTCGATTTCTTCGCGCAGGGCGGCTCGACGCTTGCCCAGCGGTAGCAGCGCGACGCCTGCGCGCAACTCCGCCACGGTCATCGTCGCCATGAATAGCGTTTCCGAAGACTGCGCGTCTATCCATGTGATGACACGGCCCTCAGGCATGCGGCGCAGCGGCTCGGAAACCACATTCGTGTCCAGGAGGATCATTCGAGGCTCGCCGCTCTGGCCTGATGTGCGGTGGCGGCGTCCGCGCTAGCGGCGTTGCGGGCGCTCGTGAAGACCGCGAACTCCGCATCGGAAAGATTCACCTCGCGCCCTATCTGGGCCAAGGTCGAGCCTAGTTTCAACCGGCCACGCGGCCTGACTGCGGATTCCAGGATGTCGCGCAACTCCGCTTCCATGCTGCGGCCATGCTGCGCGGCGCGCGAACGGATAGCGCGATGCACTTCCTCGGGCACGTTTCGGACGGTGACAGACGGCATCTTCCACGACCTCTCATCGACGTATGCTTGCACTTTATCATAATGCAAGCATGCGAACCGGCGTTCCGTGTGATCGCCGGGGCGGGCGGACTGGCCGAACCAGGGCACATCAAAAGTGCCCCCAGCGAGACTCGAACTCGCACCGGACCGGTTTTAAGCCGGTTGCCTCTGCCAATTGGGCTATGGGGGCCTGGTCGTGGATGGCGCCGATAGCACCATACCGCCCGGTCAGGACGTTGCCGCCGAGAGGACGATGCCGTCCAGGATGTCGTGCTCGGACGTCACAACCTCTTCGAGGCGGCGGCCAACCGTCTGGGCCTCGTTGCGCACACGGCACAGCACCCGTGACCAGACCAACGCGCCGGCGCCGATCACGTCGACACGGCCGGGGTGGAGGAAACCCATCTGGGCCCGGATCGCGCGGCTGGCCGACCAGAGCTCTCGGCAGGATCGCAACATTTCTTCGACTGTCAGCGTCGTTCCGTCGATCCTGGCTGGATCGTACTGGGCGAGTCCCAGGGCGTGGGCGGTGATCGTGGTGATGGAGCCGGCCAGTCCGATCACGGTGGCCGCCTGGCCGAAGGGCACCTGGGCCGCCGCGGCTGCCAGGACCTGGTCTATGTCCGCGGTGGCGGCCTCCACTTCTGCCTCGGTTGGCGGGTCGGATCGTAAGTGGCGCTCGGTGATGCGGACGCAGCCCACGTCCGCCGAGTAAGCGAACTCTGGTTCGGTGGTGCCCATGACCAACTCTGTCGAACCGCCGCCCAGGTCCACGCAGAGGTACGGCGCGGGCGGGCCCCCCTTGAGGGCTGAGAGCGCGCCCGCGAAGCTGAGGCGGGCCTCCTCCAGGCCGTCGATCACTTCGGCCTCGACTCCGAGCTCGTCACGCACGCCGTCCAGGAAGACGCCGCGATTGGCGGCGTCGCGGGTCGCCGAGGTCGCCACGAAGCGGAGCTTCTGGACGCCCGCCTGCTTGCACAGTTGGCCGTAGCGGGAGACGGCTTCGAGGGTGCGCGCGAGGGCGTCCGGCGCGAACCGCCCAGTCCGATCCACGTCCTGGCCGAGGCGCACTATCTCCATGATCCTGCGAAACTCTTTCAGCGTCTTTCGTTGCGGGTCTACATCCGCGATGAGGAGGCGGATCGAATTCGTGCCGCAATCGATTCCAGCCGCTCTGATGGTGTCAGACATGTTTCTGGCCCCGTCTTGTTGGCGTTGCGGCGTTGCTGGAGTCTGGCTCTCGGGTTGTCATCGCGCTGGTTTCCTTGTGGCCGGTCTCGTGTTGGTCTTGACAAACGCACTGGTCAGGCCGCCACTCATGAGCGATGGCCAACAGCGTCCAGTCGCCGATGGGATTGACGCCCGGCCCTTCGGCCAAGGCGTGAGCGGCCAGGGCATGGAGGCACTTGACTCTTTCCGGCATCCCGCCGACCGAAATGTTTTCAATCTCTTTCACCAAGGCCATCTGCTCCCGGACAGCCAGATACTGGCGGTGGGCGCCCTGGTACGCCTCGGCCAGGGCACCGTTTTCCTTGAGTTCTCGGTTGAGCGCGTTCATGGTGCCCCGCGATTCGAGGCTTCCGATGGCACGGTTCGCCGCCGGGTGCGTCAAGTAGTACAAGGTGGGGAAAGGCGCGCCATCCGGCAAGCGTGGTGAGGTCTTGGCGACCAGTGGCGCGCCGCAAACGCACCGAGCGGCGATGGCCGCCACCCCTCGCGGCGCCCGGCCGAGCTGTGCGTGTAGGGCTTGAAGGTCGGCATCGTCCACGTGTGGTTGGTCGCGGTTGGCCTGCGGGACCTCGCGAGCGCTGACGGGTGAAGGCGCCGTGTGCGGCGAAGCGCAGGTGCCGGTGGCGGGAGGCGGCGCGACCGAGGGCAGAACCGTGGCGGGCAGCACCATCGATTGCCGCGTTGGCGGCGTCAAGGCTCGACGTTCCCGGCGACCACGACGGACTGCCAGAGTTGGGCGTACCACGGATCAGGCTGCTCAGGCGCGTCGGATTCCGCCAGATGGGTGGGCGGTTCGGGCTCGGGTGCTCGGGCGGCGGGAACGGCGGGAGCATTCTCGGGGTCCGAGACCCGGAAAGTCCGGTCGCCCGGCATGGCGTAGCTGAGACGCTGGCGGGCTTGCGCCTTGACGTAGGCGGGGTCCTCCCAGCGTTTCAATTGCGCCTCGAGCTCCTCGTTGATCTGGGCCGCGGATTCGACTTTGGCTTCGAGCTGCTCGGTCTGCACCTGCTGCGCCATATACAGCTTGAGGGTCGGGAAGATCAGTACGAACGCCAGGAGCCCGATCACCGCCAGCAATGCGATCTGGAATCCGATCCTGAGCCTGCGACCGGCCTGGACGGCCTCGCGGCGTTTGGTCGCCTGGATGCCATCGGCACGGGCGCGCAGGCGGGTGGCGTTTCCGGGGCGGCGAGCACCCGGTCCGGACTTGTTCGATGGCATTTGTCAATTCTGCCCCACCGCGCTCGTGATGACGGGCTGCCGCGGGCGGCGCGGCGGCTGTCGGGGGCGGCGCGGCGGCTGTCGGGGGCGAGGCACCGCCCAGGGTGGCAGCTCAGGCGTCGGTTGGGACGTTCGGGGGCGCTGATCCGATGCTGCTGGACACGTCCACAGCGATCACGAAGGTCGGACCGAGGCCTGACGGCCTGGCCCGTGGAGCCCCCTGTTGGCAGGGTCCCCAGCCACGGGGGGAGACGACGGGCTACGAATGGTCCGTGCGCGGCATCGGGCGGCGAGTGTGGATCCGTGTAGTGCGGCTACTTGGCGGCCTGGGTGACCACGACCTCCGCTTGACCGGTGGCGGATTCGACCAGGACGGAGCCCGTGCGGGCCACGCCGGTCGTGTTCTTGTCCGCGACGATCATCAGGTTGGTGCCCGAATCGGCCCAGCCCTCCGGGACGGACAGCCACGGGTCGTTCGCTGCGGCCCTCCACTGGCCGGGTGCCGCGTCGCCGGACCGCTCGACGTTCACCGTGCGGGACGTGTCGGCACCGGCGGCCGAGGGCTTCCAAGTGGTCGCCCCAAGCGAGATTCCCGGCCCCGCGCCGCGCTGGATGACCACGAACGACGCAACCGTGGCGCTGCCCTTTCGCAGGGTCACCAGGGCGTCGCGGGCGGCTCCGGTGTTGGCGTTCACGACCAGCGCCACCTGGCCCGCGACCGGGCCCGACGAAGCTTTGAGCCACGACGCGTCGACCGCGAGAGTCCAGGGGCCCACCGCGGCCAGGCCGGTGTCGAACAGAACGGTGTTCGCGCCCGCGTCGACGACCTGGGCGCCAGACCACGCGAACGTGTTCAGGGCCGAACCCGCCGCCTGAGTGACCTTCACGGACTTGGTCGCCGTGCCCGCCGACACGGTCACATAGCCCACCCGGGTGGCGCTGGTCGGGTTGGAATCCGCGCCCAAGACCAGCAACGCCCCGGTGAGCCCCTCCGTCCGCGACACATAGAGCCACGGCTGGTCCGTGGCCGCCTGCCACTTGGCGCGGTTCACCGTCACGCTGATGGCGAGACTGCCCACCGCCTGAGGCGCCGACCAGGAAGTCTTCGACAAGGAGACCGATGCCGTGGGGGCGGCCTGCTGCTTGATAGTCAGGGCCTTCGCCAGGTCGCCTGCTTTGATCACGAGATCGAACGATCTCGCGGCTCCCTCGTTGCGGGCTGCTCGGACGATGAACTGGTCGCCCGTCGCGCGGTCCTCACCAGCCGCGACGGTGAGCCAATCGGGGACGTTCGCCGTGTCGACGGACCATTTGCCGATGGATGCTGTCACCTGTATCGCGGTGGACTGGCCCTCCCAATCGGCGGCCGCGATACACCTGCGCGGAAATGCTCAATCGCGATCAACCAGCGTGGTACGAGTCGCGGCGGTGGTCGATGTCCAGCACGGTGACCAAAAGGCTCTCACGGTCTATCCGGTACCGAATCCGGTACTCGCCGCGCCGCGCGCGATGGTAGCCTGCGAAGGGCGCCCGCAGTGGCGCACCGACCCGCCAGGGGTTCGCCGCCAGCGGCCCGACAATGAACTCGTACGCCGCGAACGCGACCGAAGGAGGAAGCGATTCGGACAATGCCCGCCGTGCCCCAGGCACCAGAATCACACGGTAACCGTCACCGGCCACTGCGGCGCCGCTCCTCCATCAGCTTGCCCAGGCTCTCCGCAGTCGTGAAGTCGCCATTGGCCAGATCCTTCTCAGCTTGCCTGATCCGGTCTTGGGCTGCCCGGTCCTCCAACAACTCGATCGTTGCCTCCAACGACTCAAGCTCCTGCGCCGACATGATCACGACGAACTCGCGCCCATTCCGTGTGACGTTGACGCGGTCGTGCGTCCGAAAGATCTCGTCAGCCACCTCAGAAAGCCGGGACTTGACCTCCGACAATGACATAACGCTGGCCATAGACCAGAATTCTAGTCGATTCCTCGACTGACGTTGCCGCTCGGGGCCGCCCACACCGAATCTCGGCGCCCAGGCCGACCACGAGCAGAGCTGTGGACGGCGCGGGGAGACGGGCGCGCGGCATCGTGCAGATTGCCCAAACGACAAAGAAAGGGGGAGGGGCCGGCGCCTACCCCCAGGCGCCGGCTCCTCCCCTGATCTTGCCGCGTCAGAAGCGCGGGAAGGCGGTCCTGCCGGCGTAGAGCGCGGCATCGCCCAACTGCTCCTCGATGCGGAGCAGCTGGTTGTACTTGTTGACGCGCTCGCCGCGGGCCGGGGCGCCGGTCTTGATCTGGCCGGCGTTGGTGGCGACCGACAGATCGGCGATGGTGGTGTCCTCCGTCTCACCCGACCGGTGCGAGGTCATGGCCCAGAAGCCCGCACGTTGCGCCATCTGGACGGCTTGCAGAGTCTCGGTCAGCGTGCCGATCTGGTTGAGCTTCACGAGCAGCGCGTTGGCGGCCTTCAACTCGATCCCCTTGGCCAGGCGGGCCGGGTTGGTGACGAACAGATCATCGCCGACCAGCTGGACCTTGTCCCCGATCTCGGCCGTGAGCTTGGTCCACGCGGCCCATTCATCCTCCGAGAGCGGGTCCTCGATCGAGACGAGTGGGTAATCCTTGATCAGCTTCTCGTAATACTCGATCATGAAATCCGTCGAACGGCCCTCGCCCTCGAACTGGTACTTGCCGTCCTTGAAGAACTCGGTCGACGCGACGTCCAGCGCCAGAGCCACGTCCGCTCCCGGCTGATAGCCCGCCTTCTCGATGGCCACGACGATCAGATCGAGCGCGGCGGCGTTGGACGGCAGATCGGGGGCGAAACCGCCCTCATCGCCCAGGCCAGTCGAGAGCCCCTTCTCTTTCAGCACCGACTTGAGGGCGTGATAGACCTCCGCGCCCCAACGCAGAGCCTCGCGGAAGGACGGCGCACCGATCGGGGCGATCATGAACTCCTGTATGTCCACATTCGAATCAGCGTGCGAGCCGCCGTTGAGGATGTTCAGCATCGGCACCGGCAGGACGTAGGCGTTCGGGCCGCCGATGTACCGGTACAGAGGGAGGTCCGCGGAGATGGCCGCCGCCCTCGCCGCCGCCAACGACACGCCCAGAATCGCGTTCGCGCCGAGCCGCGACTTGTTCGGGGTCCCATCCAGATCGATCATGGTCTGATCCACGATCCGCTGGTCCGTCGCGTCGAGCCCGATCACTTCCGGCCCGATCTCCTCCACGACAGCCGCCACGGCGCCCTCGACGCCCTTGCCACCATAGCGGGGGTTCTCAGTGTCGCGGCGCTCAACCGCTTCGAATGCTCCGGTCGAAGCCCCCGAAGGGACCGAAGCGCGGGCGATCGTGCCGTCATTCAGGCCGACTTCGACCTCGACAGTCGGGTTGCCACGCGAATCAAGAATCTCGCGCGAAAGAACTAGATCAATGTTGGCCACAAGGGACTCCTCAAAGTCGAACTAAACAAACCAATTGGTGCGCTGTTCATCGTAGCGCGCAGGGCTTGGGACAGTTGTCGTTCGGCCGGTCCGGCCGGTTGGCGGACTGGGGCCGGCGGGGTCGCGTCAGTCCGGTTCGAGGATCGCGCGGACGGCCTGGGCCAAGGTGGCCACGCTCCCGGCGGCCCGGGCTCGGATCGCGGTGAGCTCGGCGAAGCCCGCCGTGGGCGGCACAGGGACCACGAGCTCCAAATGACACTCGATCTTCGGCTCGCCGCCGAACGGCCGCACCACCACGCGCGACCCGTCCGCCATCGAGAAAACCAGCACGTCGGCCGGAGGCATGCCCTCCCAGCCGGTTGCCAGGTCGATCATCCGGCCGACCGGCACATCACCGATGGCCTTCGGCGTCACCCGGCGCAGAGCCCTCATCGCGCCAGCCGACCTCGACGTGTCCGAAAACGTGAGCGATACCTGGCCGGTCGCATGGAGCCCATGGCGGCGCGCGAGATCGTCCAACAAATCGATCAGGGACTTGCCCGCGAGTTTCGCCTTGGCGGCCAGTTTGGCGACTGCCAGTCCGGCGGTGATTCCGTCCCCGTCGCGCACCAGGTCCGGGCGCACGCAATAGCCGCCCGCCTCCTCGTATCCGAACACCAGACCCGGCGTCCGAGCTATCCATCTCATCCCAGGCAGCGCCCGTTGGTGGCGCAAGAGCTGATCGCGGGCGACGCGTGCCAACAACCGCGACGAGACGACGGACGAGGCGAGGGCCGGGCGAGCGGCATCGTGCGCCTGGGGCACGTCCCTCCACGCTTTGGCGGCCTCCTGACCCAGCAGCGCGCCCAACTCGTCGCCAGTCAACACGCGCCAACTGCCGCCGCGCGGGCCATGCGGGTCGAAGACGGCCACAGCTAGGCGGCCTGCCTCCGAGTCGTGGGCTATCGCCAAGTCGGCGCCGATCCGCTCCGCCAAGTCCGTGGCCAAGCCCATCGCGCCGGCCGGCTCAGGCTCAGGTTCGGGCTCGGGCAAGGTGACGGTCGGGATATCCGGGTCCGGCCGGGCCTGTTCCGGCACGGGGTGAACGTCCGTGAACCCTGCCCGCTCGAAGGCCGGGAGCGCGATCCGTGAGCCGAGCCCGCGCGTCGCCGTGTAGACGATCCTCAGGTCGGCCGCTCCCGGTGCCGGAGCCACGCCCGCTACCGCCCTGAGCAGGTATTCGCGCTCCAGGTCGTCGCCGATGCTCTCCCAACCCCGGGGCGCGCGTTTGACCTGGTTCGCGGGCGGGGCTTTTGCCATATGCTCGGCGAGTTCCCGGTCGACGGGCGGCACAATTTGCACGCCTCTAGCTTGGTCCGACGCGGCCCGTCCCCCCAGGTAGATCTTGCAGCCGTTGCCTTCAGCCCGGTCGCGCGATGCCGTCACCATCAGTCCGGCGTCCGCCGCCATCTCCAACACGGCGTAGGCGAGCAACGGCGTGAGGCAGGGCCGCTCCCACAACAACGCCCTTCCCCCCGCGGCCACGACCACCCCTGCGGCGTCGAGCGCGGAGACCGCCGATTCGGGGCGAGCGTCATAGCCGATCACCACTTTGGGCGGTTCGGGCGCCTTCGATTTGGGCCGCCTCAGCCGCGCCAAACGGCTGGCCAAGTCGGTTTCGTTGGAACCTTCGTTGCTCGGCTGGTTGGGTTGGTTGGACTGGCGGTCTTGGCTCGCGAGCGGGGCGCCCTCGGGGCCGGTGACCGCTTGCCCTTGCCCTTGCCCGATGCCGTTCCCCAGGTACGCCATCAGCCCAGCCGTCGCCCGCATGACAACCGCCCGGTTCATGCGGGCCGGTCCAGGGCCGGGTTTTCCGCGCAATCCGACCGCGCCGAAGGTCAATGTGCCCGCGAACGCTTGCGCGAGTTCCGCTTGGGCTTCGGGGTCTTCCCGTTGGGCGGCTTCCAGGGTCGCGGCCAACTTGGCCTGGGTGGCGGGATCCGGGTCGGCCACGATCCATGCCTCGACCTTGGCCTTGAGCGCGCTGGTCAATCCCGGCATGTTCCTGGGCTTCCTGGGCTTCCTGGCGCACCTGGTGTTCTTGGCGGTTCCGGCGCGGGCGGCGCTACCCGCACTCGCGGATTCGGCTCTCCTTCGTCTTCCATCAGTGCCCACGTTACCGGTCGTCGCCGCGCCATATCGACCAGAACCTGGAGTTGTGCTCGGCAATCGTGGTTTTCGGTCGCGACACCCACGGAATTTGTCTTTCTGCCGAACCCTCCGAAATCGACATCCAGGGAATTTGTCTTTTGGCTGACGACACCCTGCGCGACGAAACATGAAACCGCAGGCCAGCGAGCCGCGCCGAAATGGTCTCGCTCGCGAAAAGACAAATTCCCTGGCACTCGATTCAGTCGGCGCTCCAGAAAAGACGAATTCCGTGACTCTCGGCGCCGAGAGTCACGGCTTTTGTCTTTGTGGGCGGTTTGGACCACGGGACTTCAGATCGGCCGGGATTCGGGAACCGTGTCTTTGACGGGCGGCGCCCAGGCTTGCGGCAGCAGCTCGCCGAGAGTGCGCTCGCCGTCGGGGGTGAGCACACGCAAAGCCGCGCCGCCGTGCTCCCAGAGGAGTTGGCGGCATCGTCCACAGGGTGTGATGACGTTGCCCGAGCCCTCCACGCAGACGACCTGGGCCGGGCGTCCCCCGCCGGTCATGTGCAGTTCGCTGACCAGCGAACACTCCGCGCACAAGGTCAGGCCGTAGGAGGCGTTCTCGACGTTGCAGCCGCTCACCACGCGTCCGTCCGCGACCAGCGCGGCGGCTCCGACCACGTATCCCGAGTACGGGGCATAGGCGTGGACGGTGGCGGCGGACGCCTGGACAATCAGGTCGTCCCATTGCATTCGATGGTGCTCCGTTCTCGGTCGCGGCGGGGCCTGCCTGGGGGATTTTACCCCCGACGCGGCGGTTGTGCCCATGCGACCATAGACATCTGGCGGGCGTTTGAGCATGGAATGGGGACGGACCCGTTATCCACAGGGGCTGACCTGCGGGTCTGCCTGTGGAAAACCGTGCGGTGAGCACGAAAAGGTACCGTCCCCGTCTGGGGTCAGCGTTGGGGGGGGAAGGGGGTGGCGCCGGAGAGGAGTGCGGGCAGGACGGCGGACAGAAGGGACAGGCCGTCCGGGGAGAGGGCCGATTCGGGGTGGCCCTGGAGGGAGACGAAATTGGGGCCGCGCAGGGCTATCACCTCATCAGCTCCCCGCCTGCGCACCACTTCGAGGTTGGGCAGGGCTTCCAACGGGGCGACAGCAGTGAAAGTGTTGTAGTAGCCGAGCGTGGCGGACATGCCGAACAGATCGTCCGTCAGCTGCTCGCCCTGATGCGGCCGAGCCAATTGGCGCAAGTCGAGCCCCAGATGGTGGGCCAGGATCTGGTGGGACAGGCACACGGCCAGGAACGGCCTACCCTCCTCCAGGCATTGCCCGATGACGTGGCGCAGCTTCGCGATTCGTGGCTCGTCCCCAATCGGGTCGCCTGGGCCGGGGCCCGGCACCACCAAGCCCTCCGGCCCCGGCCGGTACGTCCGCCAGGACTCCACCCTCACGGAAGAGCCCAGACGTCTCAGCAAGTGGGCCAGCATTTGCGAGAAGTTGTCCGCAGCGTCGATGACGACCGTCTCGAGGCCCGCCAACGGGCTCGCGCCAGATGCCTGCGGGCGCAGCCAGAATTGGGCCAGCCGCTCGTTGCGGTACAGCAACGTGGCCCTGACCTGGGGGTCTTCCGCCACTGCGGCAATCGGAACGGACTCGACAGGCCCGGCGTTGACGGCGGGAAACTGCCGCCGATCCGGGCCGTTCGGGGGAACGAACTGGCGCGGGGAGGCGGTGGGAATCGCGGCCGGGGCGGTGACCGCGGTGGGGACCTTCGATCGGGCTGGGGGCGGCGGGGAGCCGGGACCCGACGGGTGAGCGGGAGGCGGCCCGGCGGCATCGTGCGAGTGGGGGTTCGGGGAGGAACCCGGCTGGGCGTCTGGCAGGGCGCCAATCGCGGTCAGCACTCCGGCAGCCTTGGTGCGGGTCTCGGCCACCTCGCTCGCCGGATCGGAGTGGCGGACCAGCGTGGCGCCGGCGGGGACCGCGACCCGGCCGGCGCCGTCGACATAGGCGGTGCGGATGAGGATCGGAGCGTCGAGGTCCCACACGCCGGCCGGGCTGGGCTCGAACAGGGCCAGGACCCCGGCGTAGTAGCCGCGCGGCCGCTTCTCCCGCCGAGCGATCACAGCACAAGCGTTCTGCATGGGAGAACCGGTGACGGTGGGGGCGAACATGGTCTGGCGCAAGACCTCGCGGGGATCGGCCGCGGTGAGCCCCTCCAACAGGTACTCAGTGTGCGTGACCTTGCTCATCGGCTTCAGGTACGGCCCGATCATGCGGCCGCCGCTGGGGCAGGCCGCGCACATCAACTTGAGCTCCTCGTCCACCACCATGAAAAGTTCATCGACTTCTTTGGTGTCGGTCAAGAACGCGAGCATTCCGGGGACCGTGGGGCCTTCGGGCGGATGGCGGTAGGTGCCGGAGATCGGGTTCATCGTCACGAGGTCCGACTTGACGGTCACATGGCGCTCGGGACTCGCGCCCGCGAAAGCCAGGCCGTCCGTGAACACGGCGTAAGTCCAGTAGGCGCCCTGCTCCGCGCGCAGAAGGGCGGCCATCCAGGCCAGCACCGCCTCGCGGGGGTCGGCGTCGACTCGGCCCCTGAACGAGCGGTGGAGCACGAAATTGGCGCCCTCGCCGCGCCCGATCTCTTCGCTCATGACCTGTTTGACCTGGTCGGAGTAATCGGAATCGGAAATGTCGAAGCCCTCCGCCGTGAACGGCGGCGGTCCTGCGGGCAGGGACTCGATCAGGTCTTTCACCGCGATCCGACTGCGCTGCTCCACTATCAGGCAGCGCAGCGGCGCTTGGTCGTCGACCACGTCGAAGCCGCGCTCGGCGATCTGCCGGAACGGCACCACCGCCAGCACCGGCTTGTCCTCCAGCGGAATATCACCGGTCTTGTCCACGTCCTTCACTGGTCCGGTCAGGACCTCGACCACGGCCGAGCCGCCGCGCCTGATCAGGGCGAACGGTTGATCGGCAGGCGGAAGGAAGGATGCCATGGAGGCCGCTGAGGCGGGCGCGGTCGATGCGGGGCGTGTTGCATGCGATGCAACCGCGGGCGCGGACTCGGTGTTCGTGTGGGCGTTCATGGTTCCTCCAGCCGTCGAGCCTGGGCCGAGGGGTCCAATACAAAGACCGCCTGGGCCCAGGCGGTCTGAGTGTTCGCTTACATCATGGTGTTCGCCGACATCACCCGCCTAGACGGCGGGCCACCACTCACGGCGGTCGATGTTCAGCACGCCATCCAATATGCCATCAATCGGCAGGCGGGCGCAACGCGGGCTCGCTCCAGGGATAGCTTCGGAACTGGGCTGACGGCACGACCCAGCCAGAGACCCGGCGTCAACACGACCTAACGATTCAAGGTACGGCGGCCGGTGGGGCAGCCCGTTCGGGCGGCGCCGCCGTCTTGGTGCGTCGAGTGCCTGCTTTTGCGCGCTCGTTTGCATCGAGTGCCCACAAATGCACCCGATTCGGGATCGAGTGCCTCGTTTTACACCCTCACCCGGACGGCTCCGAGACGTTGACCTGCGGGAACGCCAAACCCTCCCATGCAAAAGCGGGCACTCGACGAGTTTCATGGTGCAATCGCGGGCACTCGACGCGGTCTGGGGTGCAAAAGCGGGCACTCGAGGAACTCCGGCGTGCAATCGCGGGCACTCGACGCTGTCGGCAGCGCAAAAGCGGGCACGACGTACTTCAGGGTGCAATTGGGGGCAGCCGGCGAGCTTCAGGACGCAGATGGGGGCGCTCGGCGCGGCGACCGCTTCGGTGCCGGTCCGGGGCCGTCGATGGAAGGCGGTCACTCAGCCGCGCAAGAATCACCGCGCCACCCTGAACAGTGGCAGCACGACTATGTCCCCAATCTCATGGTTCGGGGCGGCCGAAGCGCGCCTTGAGGGCGTCGATCTCGCGGCGCCAGAGTTCGCCCGTCGCGTCGGACGGTTGACGCCAGTCGCCGCGCGGAGACAGCGAACCCGCACGCACCACCTTCGGCCCGTTCGGGAGGGCTGAACGCTTGAACTGGGCCCAGAAGAAGCGTCGGTAGAAGACCTCCAGCCAGTGGACCAGCGCCTCGGGACCATAGCCGCGCCGGTCCTGGGCGGGCACGCCGTCCGGCCACCGGCCCCGGCCAGGGTCCTCCCAAGCCTCGCGCTGCCGAAAGAACACCTGGCTGGGCGTGAGCCCAAACCGGAGCGTGTAATACAGCGTGAAGTCCTGCAACGGGTACGGCCCGATCACGGATTGCGTCGATTGAGGATCGCCGCCCTCCCCCGGGGGCACCAGCTCGGGGCTGATCTCCGTTTCGACAATCGCCTGCAAAGTCCGACCGACTTGCTCATCGAACTGGGCCGTCTTCACGACCCAGCGGATCAGATACTGGATCAGCGTCTTCGGCACGCCCGCGTTGACGTTGTAGTGCGACATCTGGTCGCCCACGCCGTAGGTGCACCACCCGAGCGCGAGTTCGGACAAGTCGCCAGTGCCGAGCACGATGCCGCCGCGATAGTTCGCGATCCGGAACAGGTAGTCCGTGCGCAGACCGGCCTGCACATTCTCGAACGTGATGTCGTAATCAGGATGCCCCCGCGCGAAGGGGTGATGGATGTCGGCCAGCATTTGCCGGGCGGCCGCCCGGATGTCGAGCTCCTCGAAACTCACCGAGAGCGCGTTCGCCAGCGCCGCTGCGTTCGCCTTGGTGGCGTGGGTGGTGCCGAACCCAGGCATGGTGTAGGCCAGGATGTCCGCGCGGGGGCGGCCCAACTGGTCCATCGCCTTGGCCGCCACGATCAGCGCGTGCGAGGAATCGAGGCCGCCCGACACGCCGATGACCACCTTCGGCTCTCCGATGGATGTCAGCCGCTTCACCAGCGCGCTGACCTGGATGTTGTAAGCCTCGTAGCAGTCCTGGTCGAGCCGGGCACGGTCGTCCGGCACGAACGGGAAACGGGCGATCTCCCGCATCAGGCGGGTTGGTCGCGAAGGCTCGGCCAGAGGCGCGGGCGGCGACGGCGTGGGCGGCATCGCGCCGGACCGCGTGGGGGCCGCGCCCGCCTGTGTGGGAGATGCCGCACCCGCCTGTGCGGGCAGCGCCGCACCGGGCAGTGCGGGAGATGCCGCACCAGCCTGCGCGGATGGCGCGGTCCCGTGCGGTGCGGGCAGCGCCGCGCCGGGCAGTGTAGGCGTCGCGCCGGACGGCGTAGACGTCGCGCCGGGCTCTGTCAGCGGCGCGCCGACCTGCGTCGGCAGCGCACCAGCTTGTGCGGGCGGCGAGCCACCGGCCAGCGTGGGCGGCGTCGCGCCGGGCCGCATAGGGGCCGCGCCAGGCTGTGTCGGGGCCGCGTCAGGCTGGGCGGATGGCGCGGTCCCGGGCTGTGTGGGCGGCATCGGCGGGCGCGCAGGCGTTGGCAGCTGGACAGCTACAGTCTGGAAGCGCCCGATCCGGTCCGCCCAAGCCACCCTGTTGTCATCGAACGTGCCCTGCCGGAGGCGGTCCTGCCGGATCAGGGCGAGGTCGAGGTCAGCCAGGGCCGAGACAGCGGCATCGGCAAAGCGCGGGCCTTGTGCGAGCAGTTCTCCGCGCTCGAAGATCAGGGTCTGCCCGTCCCAACTCAGATCCGTCGAAGACTCGCCCTTGCCGCTGGCAGCATAGACATATCCGCAGATCAGCTTCGCCGACTGGACCTCGCTGAGGCGGCGGCGCTCGCGGGCCTTCGCCACCGTGATGGGGCTGCCGGAGATGTTGACGATCACTTCGGCACCAGCCAGGGCCGCCTCCGCGCCCGGCGGGATGGGCACCCACAGGTCCTCGCAGATCTCTATCCCGAGTCGCATGGACGATGCCGTCAGCCCGGCTCCCGCGTCAGTGCCGGTTCGCCTTGCGTCGTCTTGGTCGCCTTGGTGATCTCGGTGGTCTTGGTCGTCTTGGGCGGCGCGGGGCGCGGCGGAGGAAATGGCGGGCGAGCCGAACGAAATATCGAACAGTTGCTTCGTGGTTACTGGGACGACGGCATCGGCGATCCTGGTAGTGCCTTCGAAGCCCACACCGGAGGCGAACTGCCGGTGCTCGTAGAACTCACGGTAGTTCGGGAGGTAGGACTTGGGGACCGCGCCCAGGATGCGGCCACCCGCGATGACGACGGCGCAGTTATAGAGGCGGTGCGTGACGCGGAGGGGCGCGCCCACGACCAGAGCGGCGGGCAGGTCGCGCGACTGTTCCGCGAGCTCGGCCAGCGCGGTGGTGGTGGCGTCGAGGAGCGCCGATTGCATGAACAGGTCATCCAACGAGTACCCGGTGACGCTCAATTCAGGGAAGACGACCAGGGCGGCGCCCGAATCGGCGGCGGCTCTGGCTTGATCGCCTATGGCTGTCGCATTGGCTGCCGGGTCGGCTAGGTGAACCGGCAGCGAGCAGGCGGCGACGCGGACGAACCCGGCTGTGATGGCGCAATGATCCACCAGGCCAGTCTCCCAGATCCTACTGCGGGGTAGACGTCCCTCCCTGTCGGAGTCGGGAAGCGGCACCGCAGTTCCCCGGTGATCCGCGTGGTCCGAGCCGTCGGGGCCGTCGTTTCGCGGTGTGGGACTCGTCGAGTCCGCTGTTTCCCATGCCTTTGCTCGCCGAGTCCGGGGTGTCGCGCGCACCCGGTCGGCGAGGACGCGGGGGCCCAAGCCATTGTTCATCGAGACCGCTGTCTTGGATCCGGCCCGCGTCCCTCTG
>JAISCU010000175.1 GCA_031265345.1 Bifidobacteriaceae bacterium | reverse complement strand
AAGGAACAGTTGGACGATGCCGCCGACCCGGCTCCCAGGACCTGTCGGGTCCTGCCGGGGCCGGGTGGGCGGCATCGGCAGTGCGGGACTTTAGCCCTCCACCCGCGTACCATTGGATTCTTGAGACGCCGGGAACGCTTTCCGGCTGACTGGAGACCCCGGCACGGAAAGGTGCTCAATCGTTGAATGCCGCGCGCAGAGACCTGGGACGGGGCCGTACCCGGCCGCCAGGCTCAGTCTTGTCGCAGGTGACGGACCCCAGGGCGTTGAAGAAGCTACCTCCGGAACTGGTGGAGGATCTGGCGGCGGACATCCGCGACTTCCTGGTCGAGAAGGTCTCCAAGGCCGGCGGCCATCTGGGCCCGAATCTGGGCGTGGTCGAATTGACCATCGCCGTGCACAGGGTCTTCGACTCGCCGCGTGACACGATCCTGTTCGACACCGGCCACATCGCCTACGTCCACAAGATCCTGACCGGACGCCAGGACTTCGACCGACTGCGACAGGCGGGCGGACTGTCCGGCTACCCGTCGCGGACCGAATCCGTCCACGACGTTCTGGAGAACACCCACGCCTCGGCTGGACTCTCGTGGGCGGCCGGGATCGCCGCTGGCCGGCGTCTGTCGCGTCAGGGCGACCGTTTCACCGTGGTGGTGGTCGGAGACGGGGCGCTGACTGGCGGGATGAGTTGGGAGGCGCTGAACAACATCGCCGAATCGGACGAGGGCCGCCTGGTGATCGTGGTCAACGACAACGGGCGTTCCTACGCGCCGACCATCGGCGGCCTGGCCAACCACCTGTCCGGGCTGCGCACCACGCCCTATTACGAGCGCGTGCTGGGCTGGGGCAAACGGCAGCTACGGTCGCACGGGGGCAGGTTCGGGCGGTTCTTGTACGGCGCGCTGCACGGCTTGAAGAAGGGCGTCAAAGACGTGGTCGCCCCGCAGGCCATGTTCGAGGATCTGGGGCTGAAATACATCGGCGCGGTCGATGGCCACGACGAGGCGGCGGTGGAACGGGCTTTGAGCCAGGCGAAGGCGTTCGGCGGCCCGGTGCTGGTCCATGTCATCACGGAGAAGGGCCGCGGTTACGTCCCCGCCGAGGGCCATGGGCCGGATCGTTTCCACTCGGTGGGGCGAATCCATCCGGAGACGGGGTTGCCCTTGGAGCCGTCGCGGTTCGGCTGGTCGTCCGTGTTCTCCGACGAGTTGGTGCGTCTGGCACGGGACGAGCCGAAGATCGTCGGCATCACCGCGGCGATGCTCGAGCCCGTCGGATTGGTGCCGTTCGCGGCTGAGTTCCCAGACCGTGTCTTCGACGTCGGGATCGCCGAGCAGCACGGCGCCGCCATGGCCGCCGGTCTGGCTTACGCCGGGCTGCATCCGGTGGTCGCGGTCTACGCCTCGTTCCTGAACCGGGCGTTCGACCAGGTGTTGATGGACTGCGCCCTGCATCAGGCGGGGGTCACCTTCGTGTTGGACCGGGCCGGGCTGACCGGGTCGGACGGCGCCTCTCACAACGGGCAATGGGATCTGGCCCTGTTCCGCCTGGTGCCGGGGCTGCGCCTGGCGGCCCCACGCGACGCGGCGTCGTTGCGCCGGTTGTTGCGCGAAGCCGTCGCGGTCGATGACGCGCCGACGGTCTTGCGCTACCCCAAAGGCCCGTTGCCACGTGATCTGCCCGCCTTGGAGCGCGCGGAGGGTCTAGACGTGCTGGCGCGAACCGGTCCCAATCCCATCGTGTTGATCGTGGCCATCGGTTCTGAGGCCGCCACCGCGCTGCGGGCCGCCGAACTGCTGAAGGCACGCGGGGTTGCGGCGACCGTGGTCGATCCGGGCTGGGTCTACCCAGTTTCGGAGGGCCTGCCGCGGCTGGCGGCAGCCCACGAGCTGGTGGTGACCGTCGAAGACGGCCTGGTCTCCGGCGGGGCTGGCGAGGCTGTCGCCCGGGCCATCGCAGACGAAGGGCTGACCTTGCCCGTCATCACTTGCGGGCTCGCGAAACAGTTCTACGCCCACGGCTCGCGGGCGGACATCGCCGCTGGCCAGGGTTTGACCGGCGAGGCGGTCGCCGTCCGCGCCCTGGCGGCGCTCCCGGCTGTGTTCTGAGCCGGGCCGCGGACGGTTCCTCCGGTTAGCGCTGCCAGTCACCAATGACTGCTACATACGTTCTATTTGGTCGGCTGTGCTGCGTCAGTCGAGCGGGCGGCATCGTGCAACCGGCTGAGAGATCGGGCCCATTCCTTGAGCGCGGCGCCTCCACGGAGTGGCTGCGATCTGGGGCGACGGGCTCAGGTCCAAGCCTGGAGCAGATCGGCCGCGCTGTAGGAGAGGTCGAATCCGGCCGGGGCGGCGCCAACCGGGGAAACCGCCGCGAGCCGGGCCGAGTTTGCTCGGGGAACCCGCGCGCGGGCGGCCACCAGCGGAGCGAGGTCACGCTCGGTCACGCCGCCGCCAATTCGCCATTTGATGGTTCCCACCACGCTCGTGACCGAGGGTGTGGCCGCCACCACGTCGACTTCGACGCTTCCGTCACGGACCCACCACGGTCTGATGGACTCGACGCCGCTCAACGTGTCGTCGGTCGCTGCGATCCGCTCCAGCGCGGAGCGCACCACCGGCTCGATGCTCCTGCCGCGCCAACTCGGCCAATCCCGTTCGAAGGCCGCGATGGCGAGGTCTGCTCGGCCGCGGGCGATCCGGTCGCGATGGCGCTGCAGGTAGCGGAACCAGAACCGGAGGTACGGGTCGGTCACACGGTAGCGGCGCAACTTGGACGATGCCGCGGCCCAGGCAGGCTGCTCGAGTTCGATCAGCCCTTTTGACTCGGTCAAGGTCTTCAACGCCCGGGTGACGGCGGTCTGCGTCCGCCAAGGATCGGCGGGGTCGGCGATGGCGCCGAGCACCTCGGAGAAAGCCGCATGGCCGATCTCGTTGGCGCCGATGGCTGAGAGCACTTGCCCGGCGATCGGGCCGGTGGCGAATTCTGCTTCCAGGCTCAGTTGGGCTGTTGTGATCAAAGGACTGAACGGGTCCAACATGGCCGCCCGGACGAATTCGGCAGCGGCGGCGCCCGTGTCGGCCAGGTCTGTGACGAGCCTGGGGTAGCCGCCAGTGACCAGGTAGCTGTCGAACACCTCTGTGGCCTCGGCGCCCGGCAGGGCCTCGGCCACCTCGGCCGGGTTCAGGGCCGGGATGACCATGGGCTGCAGTCTTCCGAACAGCGGCCGATCATGCGTCGCCAGGCGGTCCATCATGGCGACATTCGATCCGACCAGGATCAGCATCACGGGCAGCTGGCCCAAGGTGCGATCCCACTGGACCTGCAATTCTCCCTCCAGGGTCGGGGCAGCCGCAGCCAGCCACGGGAACTCGTCCAGAACGACTATGACCGGCCCCGACTGGGCCGCCAGAGCGATTCGCCCGAGCCAATCTCTCCACGAACTCGCGGTCGATTCGGCGAGCAGTTGCGCCGTCGGAGCGAGTCGGCGCTCCTGGGCGATCGCGTCGGTGGCGTCGGCCAGGTGCTGAGCGGCGGACGCGCCGAACACAGCGGTCACGAATACGCTGGGCTCGCCCGCCCGGGACGTGAATCGCTCGACCACCGAGGACTTGCCGACCTGCCGCCGCCCCCGGAGCGCGAGCATCCGCCCCGATCCCGTGCGTTTGACTGCGTCAAAGTGGGTCTCGAGCGTGTCCAGGACCTGGCGACGTCCGAAGAATGGGCGCTCCTGTCGTGTATCATTCACGCGATGTATCATACATGCGATGTATGAACGTTGCCCCCAGGTTCGGTGGAGTCCCGGTCGGGGACAGGCACTGTCGTGGACGATGCCGCTCGGTCGGGCCGCCGCCGTCGGTCCCCTGACTAGGCGAGGAACCGTCCCCCGACTGGACGGGGGGCGGTTCCGATGCTTAGGGGTCCCGATCACTGTTGACTGCTACATACGTTTCACCAGGCTGGCCTGGTGCGGCGATCCGGCGGGCGGCATCGTGCAACAGGACTCCGTTGATAGGGCGGTCGGCGGTTCAGACGGAGGCCAGCGGCTTCACGTGTAGCGCTTCGGCGGGTACGCGCGACAGGTCGAAGGCGTCCTGGAGAGACAGCCACATTCGTGCCGTCCCAGCGCCCGCCCGCTCGAGGCGGGTCGCCAATTCGGGGCTGACCGCCGCGTGGCCATTCACGACCCGCGACAGGGCGCCCCTTGACACGCCGAGTGCTTCGGCGGCTTTGGACAGCCCGATGCCGAGTTCGTCCAGCACGTCCGCGCGGATGATCTCGCCTGGGTGGGACGGATTCTTCATTCCCATGTCTTCTCCGTTCAGTGATAATCCAAGTAATCGACCAGATCGACGTCACCGCCGTCGAATTCAAAAGTGACTCGCCAGTTCCCGTTCACCGTCAGGGCCCATCGTCCCGCTTGGGCTCCCTTCAAGCGGTGAGTCCGAAAGGATGGGATGGCCAGATCCGACGGGGACTGCGCCACGTCCAGCACGGATAGTATGCGCCCCAGCTTCGACGCGTGCTCCGGCAGGATCCCGCCCCTCGAGCCGGAGCGGTAGAACTGCTCGAGGCCTTTGTGCCGGAACCTCAGGATCACTCAGCAAGTGTAACGCTTGGCGGTACACCTGATGACTGCTTTCCGACCGTGCTCTGGCCCGGATCGCGGACGAGGCTCACACCGACGGCTTCCCGGTGCTACGGCACATGCTGCTGGAGTTCCCCGACGACTTGTCCGCCCGCCACGCCGAGACCCAGTACATGTTAGGCGATTCGATCCTGGTGGCACCCGTCATGAGCGCAGATGGCCAGGTCGACGTCTATGTGCCGGAGGGGACCTGGACCTCGCTGCTCGACGGGTCCAAGGTGACCGGCCCGCGCTGGGTCCGCCAGCGCCATGCAATGGACTCGCTCCCGGTCTTGGTGCGCCCGGGCACGGTCCTCCCGCTTGGCCGCGACACCCAACGACCGGATTATCCGTGGGCTCGAGGCGTCACGTTGAAGGTTTTCGAGTTGTCCGATGCCGTGCCCCAAGCAGTCCTGATACCTGGGTTTGGTGCCGACCCGGCTTCCCGGTTCTCAGTCCGGCGGGCCGGGGGACGCCTCGAAGCGGAAGGCCCGAAGGACTTCTCGTGGCGCCTGGCGCACGGGGACCGCGTCATCGCCGCAGTTGATGGGTCTGCTGTGTTGGAACTCTGAACCGACAGGCGCACCTAGCTGAGGCCGGCGGCGTTTAGCGCTGCCAATCCAGACTAATTACTACACACGTTCTTTTGGGCCAACCTGGCTCGTCGGGGGAGCGCGCGGACGGCATCGCGCACCAGATTGACCGCTCGTCGCCAAGCCTCCTCGCTTGGGCAAGGGCCTGAAGCGATGGGCCTCGCTGAGCCCGTCCCCGGCTTCTGATCACACTTGCGCCGACACGGGAGGTTCGCCCGGCTCGGGGTGGTCGGCGATGGCGGCCACCACGACTGGTGCGACGGCGTCGATCTGCCAGTCACGGGCGCCGCCTGCGGCCATGGCCTGGGACACTTCGGCGGGAGCCGCAGGAGCGGCGAACACGATCGAGCGCACCAGGTCGGGTTGCATGAGGTTCTCGACGGGTATGTGCTCAGATTCGGACAGCGCCGCCAGGTCGGTCTTGACCTGCGCGATCCGTTGGGCGGCGGCGGGATGGCGACGCGACCAGTGACGTACCGGCGGGACCGACTCGCGGCTCGGGCCACGCAGCGGCGGCAAGGATTCGGGCGGCAGGGACAGGGCCTTGGACACCGCCGTCCACCAGTAGCCCAACAGGCGGACCTGGCGCCGGCCATTGAAGGGCGGAATGGCGCCGAGGTCTTGAGCGGACCTTGGCAGGGCGGTCGCAGCGGCGACGATCGCCGAATCGGGAAGCACCCGGCCAGGGAAGATGTCTCGCTGGGCGGCCAGACGGTCCCGCGCCTGCCACAGCGACCGGACCACGGCCAATTGGCGGCGGTCCTTCAGCGCGTGCCGCCCGGAGGTGCGCCGCCACGGCTCGACGCGGGACGCGGGTGGGGGAGCGGCCAGGACGGCTGCGGCCTCAGCCCGCGCGATCCCCAGTTTTCCAGCCTCGTCCAATTCGCGTTCCAGCACGTCGCGGACATCGAGCAGGATCGCCACATCGAGCGCTGCGTAATTGAGCCAGGCTTTGGGCAACGGGCGGCGGGACCAGTCCTGCGCCGAATGCTCCTTGGCGAGGCCCAGCCCCAAGGTCCGCGCCACCACCGCTGCCAGCCCCACCCGCGGTTCGCCAAGCAGGCGCGAGGCCAATTCCGTGTCGAACACCGAGTCAGGCTCGATCCCGCATTCGCGTAAGCACGGCAGGTCCTGCGACGCCGCGTGGAACACCCATTCGACTCCGGCCAAGGCTTCGCTGACAGAACTCAGGTCCGGTAACGCTCTCGCGTCGATCAGGATCAGGCCGCTGCCGCGGCGGAACAATTGCACCAACTCGGCCCGCGCGCGGTAACGGAAACCGCTGGCCCGTTCGGAATCCGCCGCCACTGGGCCGTGGCCCTTGGCCAGCGCCTGGATCGCTCGTGCCAGCGCCTGCGGGGTGTCGGTCAAAGGCGGCACGCCGGTGGGCGGAGCGTCGAGCGGGATCACGGATTCAGTCATGTCCCTTCAATCTTAAGGGCTCATCGACCTTACGGGCTCAGGCACCAGGAAGACGGGCAAGTCAGGCGCACGATGCCGTCCCAAGGCTTGATGCGCCCACAGGCCGACCCCCAAAAAAGCCGACCGCCCGAATGCCCGGCGCCCCAAGGCGTGACGTCCCCGCGGCATCGTCACCCGAATGGGCGGTAGGAGGACGCCCCAGTCACCTCACAGGGCGGTGCGGCCCCGCGGGCGCAGCGGGATCACATCGGCCGGCAGCAACTCGACGCCGCCGAGCTTGGCCAGGAAGCCGATCCAGGCGACCAGTTGCGCGCCCACGTCCGGTCCTTCGGGAGTCCAAGAGGCCCGGACCTCGACCCCGACCGACGATCCGCGCATCTTCAGCCCGCCGAACGATTCCGACAGGGTTCGCGTCACCGTGCCGGCCAAGTGCGCCATGGCCAGCGACTCCATGTCCAACGATTCGGCCAGGTAGGTCCAGGCGACCTCGGACAGGAAAGGATCGGCCCCTAACTCCGGCTCGAGCTCGGCGCGGGCCGCTGTCACTATCCTGAAGTCGCCGTCCCACACGGCGTGGCCCTCCGGCTCGTGCAGCAGCACGAACGATCCCGACGAATGGTCGTCGTCCGGGCCGGGCAGGCGGGCCTCGATTGCCACCGCGAAGGAAGCGGCCCTGACCGGCGCGGGGATCTCCTCGAGCTCCGCTTGGCTCGGCAAGTCCGCCGCGCGAATCGACTCGAGAGCTTCGACGAAGCGAGCCGGTGGACTCTCACCCGGCGAACCTTGCATAAGGTGAACGCTACGCGCCCGGAGCCTGAGCCGGAGTCTCCCACGCCGCCGAGGCCCAACCCCGTGAGCGGCATCGTCCAAATGTCCTAATTTCCGGCGCCGAAAACGGGGGACGGGCACCAACTGCCGTCGGGACTACGACAGCAGCTTGGTGGTGCCGGAATAGAAATGGATCACCGGCACTCCCAAGGCGTGCCAGGCCTTCGAGGACCAGTCCTCGTGCAGAGCGTCCGAGACCAGGTGCGGGCGGGTGACGAACACCGCCGCCGCGGCTTTGGTCGAGGCGATGGTCTGGACCAGGGCCGCTATGGGATCGCCGGGAATGACCTCCCCGTCCGCGCTCAGCCCCGCGGCGCGCAATTCGGCCAGCGACTCGCGCAGGATGACCGAGGCGCGCTGGAGGCTGGCGGCGTCCGGATCGTGGCCCCTCAAGGTGGACCAGGCGTCGGAGAGCTCGCCCAGGGCCAGGTGGTCCATGGCTGCCCGCAGGCGCGGCTCCGAATCGGTCGCGGGCACCAGCAGCTGCACGGCCGTGCCCTTGCCATAGAGCCCCACGAGCTGGGACACGTCGGACGGCTCGAGTTCAGTGTCGGCCACTACGGCGATGTTTCCTGAAGCCATGTCTCAAACCTATACCGCAGGGCCGTGGCGCTGGTCGCCCAGCCCCGCTGCGGCTCGCGCGAGGCCATGCGCCAAGTCGGCCCGAGCGTCGGGGCGTGGGTATCGCCCTGGGCGGACAGGTCGATCACGGTCACCTCCGCGCGGTCGGCACGGGGTTCGAAGGCGCGGTAGACCTGCCCGCCGCCGATCACCCAGAGAGGTCCCGGCAATCCGCTCGCCTCAGCCGCGACTAGGGCCTCGTCAGGGCTGTGGACCACCACCGTGGACGATGCCGCCCACCCGGCCTCCCGCGTCAACACCAGGTTGGCCCGTCCCGGCAAGGGCCGGAAACGATCCGGCAACGACTCCCAGGTCGACCGCCCCATCACCACCGGGTGCCCCCAGGTCAGTTCCTTGAAACGCCGCAT
>JAISCU010000086.1 GCA_031265345.1 Bifidobacteriaceae bacterium | reverse complement strand
CGCGCGCCCACCGCATAGCGACGAGACGGGCGAAACTAAGGCATAATCGAACACGACAGGCCGCGACCAATGCGGGGAATTGAAACCCCGAACTGGTCAATTATCTCAGAAACATCGCGGGGATGCTTCACTATGTGGTGATCCACCGGATCAAGGACGACCGGTTGACTATCGCAGACCCGGCGCGGGGCGTGGTAGCTATGTCGGCGGACGAGTTCGCCCGGATCTGGACGGGCGTGCTCGTGATCATGGCCCCGGCCCAGGATGGCACGATCAGGGGCGAGAAGGAAAGCTCCGCTTTGGGGCGGTTTGTGGGGTTGTTGCGCGGGCAGGGCTCGTTCCTGGCGCTGCTGGCGGTGGCGTCGGTGTTGACCACGGCGTTGGGAATCATCGCGGCGTTCTATTTCAAGGTGATCATTGACGACGTGGTTCCGGGCGAGCTGCGGCGCACCCTGACCACGGTCTCGATTGCTGTGCTGGGCTTGTATCTGGTGAAGGGCTTACTCGACGCGGCCAGGTTCCAGTTGGTGCTGCACGTCCAGCAGCGCATCGACATCCCGTTGCTGCTGGGGTATTTCAACCATGTCACCGACCTGCCGATGGCGTTTTTCGGTACCCGCAGAGTCGGGGACGTGATCGCGCGGTTCGCGGACGCCTCGAAGATCAGGGTGGCTTTGGCGGGCGCGACGGTGACTGTGTTCGTGGACGTGCTCATGTCGGTCGGGGGGTGCATTGTCTTGGCCGCCCAGAACCGGTTGCTGTTCGCGATAGCGGCCGCGGTCGCTGTGCTGCACGTGGTGTTGGGGCTGGTGGTGCTCAAACCTGTGGCGCGGTTGAACGAGCGGATCATGGAGGGCAACGCCAGGGTCACGTCGCATTTCGTTGAGACGATCACCGGCGCGGAGACGGTCAAGGCGTACAACGCGCAGCGCCGGATGAAGGACAGGGCCGACTCGCTGTATGTGTCGTTCTTGCGGTCGGTGTTCCGGTACGGGGAGTGGCAGAACGCGCAGGAAGTGGTCTCGCAGAGCTTGGTCGCGGTCGGCAACGCGGTGATCTTGTGGGTCGGCGCGGTCCAAGTCCTCGGCGGGAAGATGAGCATCGGGGAGTTGGTGGTGTTCGCGACCCTTCTGAACTATTTCCTCGACCCGGTGCGGAACCTGATGGGGTTGCAGCCGGAGTTGCAGTCGGCGGCGGTGGCCGCGAGGCGGTTGGCGGATGTGCTGGTGCTCGACCCGGAGGTGGTGGACGGGCCGGGCCAGGTCCGGGTCGGGCGGATCAAGGGGCCTATCGTTTTCGAGGACGTGGCTTTCCGGTACGGCACGCGCCGGCCCGTGTTGCGCGGCCTGTCCTTGGAGATACCGCCGGGGTCGAGCGTGGGGCTGGTGGGCGAGTCCGGGTCGGGCAAGACAACGGTGGCGAAGCTGGTGATGAAGTTCCATTTGGCGCAGGCCGGGCGGGTGTTGATCGGGGACCACGCCATTGAGGACGTGTCGGCCGAGTCCCTGCGCGAGAGGATCGCCTACGTGGGGCAGGACACGGCGTTCTTCTCGGGGAGCATCGAGGACAACCTGCGGTTCGCGGTCCCGGAGGCGACTACCGAGCAGATCGTGGCCGCGTGCGAGGCGGCCGGGGCACACGGGTTCATCGCGGCGATGCCGGCCCGGTATCAGTCGTTCCTGGAGGAAAACGCCGCGAACCTGTCCGGGGGGCAGCGGCAGCGGCTCGCCATCGCCCGGGCGCTACTGCGCGAGGCGGACGTGTTGGTCCTTGACGAGGCGACCAGCCACATGGACTCCGCGTCCGAACGGGCGGTCTCGGAGGGTCTGGACCGCCTGGGCGGGGAGGTCACCCGGCTGATAATCGCCCACCGGTTGAGCACCGTCGTCTCCTGCGACGTAATCTACGTGATGCGGGACGGCGCGGTGGCCGAGTCGGGAACGCACCGCGAGCTGCTGGCCGCGAACGGGGTTTACGCGTCGCTGTGGCGCGCCCAGTCCGCGAGCCCGGCGGACAGCGTCACTCACTCCCCGTTGTTTGGGCCGCGTGAGCGGCGCGGCCCGACGCGGCCCGCCTGGAGCCAACAGGAGCCAGGGAAGTGAAAGCCGAGTACATCGACCTGGCGGACGTGGGCACGACCCGCGAGGTCTTGGCGAGCGAGCCCCCTCGGGGAGTCCGGGCGATAGTGTTGGCGGTGGCCGCGGCCGTCGCCGTGGTCGCGGTCTTGTCCGGGTTCCTCAAAATCGAGGAAACCCAAAGCGCGGTCGGAGCCGTGACCTCGGACGAGCCGGTGCGCGCCCGGACCGCGGTGCTGTCTGGGACCGTGGAGCGGATACTGGCGCGCGACGGCGACACCGTGGGACCAGGCGACGCGGTGGTGGTGTTGGACACCGCCCACCTGGAAGGCCGCAGAAGCCAGATAACGTCGGAGCAGCGCAGCAACGAAGAATCCCTCGACGGCTATCGGCGTCTGCGGGAGGCCGCCAACTCCCACGCGAACCCGTTCGACCCTGGCACGGAACCGGTGTTCCACTACGAGTTGGAGAGGTACCGCGAGGAACTGGCCTCGGCGGAGACCGCCGCTGAGAATGACTACGAGGCGAGCGCGTCGACTGAGGCGGCGGCCCGCGCGTCTTTGGCCGCCAGTGAGGCGTCAGCCGCCAAGCTAGGCGGGCGGGCCGAAGAACTCACCCGACTCGCCCAAGCAATACGGTCCGGGAGCGTGTTTTCTTCTGCGGACTCCTACTGCCAGGCGCTCCATCAATCGTACAAGGCCGGGCGGCCGAAACCGAGCGCCGACAACGCCGACGCGGTGGCCGCCTACGACGCCGAGTTCGTCGTCCAGATCGAAACCCAGATAGACGCCACCGAGACGCAGCGGGCCCAATACAACACAGAGGTCGCCGCGCTGCGAGCCCAGCTTGAGGCAACGAGCAGCGCGACCGCCACCGAACCGCGAAGCTACGTGACCGCCCAGTTCATGCTCTCAATCTCGTCTGCCGAGCAGCAGCTGCACCAACAGCAGGTCGACTGGTCGCTTGAAGCGTCCAGCCTCGACCTCGAGATCGCCCAAGCCACCCTGGCCGCCCCCGTGGCCGGCGTCATCGACCTGACAATCGACCTGCGCGAGGGCGACCGCGTGGAAGCCGGCCAAGAAGTCTTCCAGGTCGTCCCCCAAAGCGGAGACGGTCGCACGGCCGCGCAAGTCGCCATGCGCGCGCAAATGGCGGCGAACGTCGCCGAAGGCGGCGAGATCACCTGCGAAATGCCGGAGATCCCCGGCTTCGAAACGGGCCGCGCCCGCTGCTGGGTCGACCGCATCGCGGCGGCGGCGCGGGCCACCGACGACGGCCAAGCGTACTACCTGGTCGACTTGCGCCTGGAAACCCGCCCAGCCGCTCAGGCCGACGGCGCCGCGCCCGCGGTCCTGCCCGGCGTGCCGGTCAATGTCACCGTCACCACACGGAGGATCACGGTGCTCAGATGGCTGGGCGAGAAAACCGGGCTCGTAGAGAGACAATAACCGCCGGGGGCACTCCGCGCCGCTCCAGCGGCAACACCCGCCAGTCCCGCGTACCTGAAGGGCTTATCCGTGTTCCCCCGGCCTCGGGCGCACATGGATAAGCCATCGTCCCAGAGAGCCGGTGACAAGGCAGTAGCCTTGAAGCGCAAATAGGCATGCGCAGATACTTTTGCGGTCTTTGGCGTGAGCCAGTGAATGCAAGGGTTGGGAACCTGGCGGCCGACCAGCAGCCCCGCAGCTTCCTGCGAGCCTTGGCACGGCCACCTTGGACGAGTCCGTGACGCAAGCCGCCGGCAAGCGGATCCGTCGCGCCAACAGTGGCGTCAAACCCGGCATGTGGTATTGCCCGCCCCGGCGGGGCCGACGAGAAGGTCCGCGACCCGTCCGGACACGGCGATCGCGGCGAGGGCCTCCGCCTGGTCCGTGGCCACGCGGGGACCGTCCTCGGTCGGGTTCTCGATCACGGCGTCGAGGATCGTCAGTTCGAGGGTCGGAGCGGTGTTGGCGCGGCTCGACGCCAGGAGGCGTTCCTCGGCGTCCCATATCGCCTGGGAGGTGAACAGCGTTGACGCTGTGGGCCGGAAGGCGCTCGTCCCGTCCGGGCGCTGGAACGCGGCGGGCGCGATGGCCGGCTCCGGGGTGATCGGCGTGGAGCGTCGTTCTGCGGCGTCTGCGATCAGGTCGAGGGCCGTCTCCCGGTCGGCGAGGGTCGCGAAACGCCAGTGCATGGTCTGGCGGGTGGCTTCCGCGTGGAGGTTCCACCGTCTCCAAGTGGCGCGTTTGTCGCCCACCGCGACCATCACCGACGCGCCGAGTTGTTCCACCAGGTCGAGGGGCACGTCGTCGGCGCGCAGCAAACCGGGACGGCTGCCCGCAGCCCTGGCGACGGCTTGCCGCGCCCAAGTTCCCGCGTCCTGACCGAGCACGGCGGTGGCGCGCGCCCTCCAACCAGACGCAGATTCGGCCAGGGGGCGGCTCTGTTTGCGGGGGCGGGTCTCCAAGGTCGCCTGCTGACGCAACCTGATGGCCGTCCTCGGGCTGGGGTCGCGGCCGTGCCGTTCCCGGTACTCCGCGACCAGGTCTTCTTTCGCCTGGTCGATGGCCGCGGACCGGGACGAGAACTCCTCCGCGAGCGCGTCTGGGACGGCCGCGAGTTCGAATCCGGGGTTCCGGTCTCGTCCCCGTTCCCGGTGCTCCCATTCCAGGCCGAAGCTCGCCGCGATCCGGTCCGCGAGCAGCGCGTTGTACAACTCGGACAACGCGACCACCGCGCCGTGGACCGGGCGGCCGTCCAACGCCCGCCACACCCCGTCGTCACGGGTTCTGACCCGCGATGAGACGACCATGTGGGTGTGGAGTTGGGGGTCTCCGGCCCGGGAGTCCCAGTGGTCGAACCCGGTCGCCGCGACCCCGCAGACCCGGGCTTGGGCGACCGCCCCGCCGTGGGGGTTCTTGGCGCCGACCCTGGTCTCGGCGACCCGCCGCTCCATGAAGTCGAGGACCTCGGAGACGGCGGCGTGGTGGCAGGCGGCGATCAGCGCCTGCGTGCCCGCGTCAGCCACCCCCCACAACGCCGAGACGGTCTTGGGGACCGAGAACGTGAAGTCGTAGCCGACCACCGGGCGGCGCTGCTTCTTCGCCTCCTCGGCTGCGGCGATCCGCGCGACGGCGGCCTCCCGTTCCGCTTTGCGCTGGGTGGGGTCGAGGCGCGCCAACCGGCTCGCGATCCGTTCCTCGACGGTCCGGTACCGCCCGAACCCGTTCCCGAGCTTCTCGCCCGTGACAGGGTCGTGGCCGTTCCCGAGTAGGCGCTCCAGGTGCGCCTCGGTCACCTGCTCGCCGACCCGGAGGGCGCCGTCGCCGAGCTGCGCGACCCCGCGTCCAGCCCAGACGCCGGGCGGGGTTCCGTCCGCCTGGTAGTAGCGGGTCAGGGGAGTGCCGTTGACGCCTAAACGTACCTACGCCTGGATGTGTCTTGGTCGTGCTGGTAGCTTACCCGGTTTGTGTGGCGCGGCGGTGGCGCAGGGCTTGTATCGCGGTCTCTGGCCACGGTGCCGAAGGGCGGCAAGAGATAGGAGAGTCTGAGGCGCCCCGCAGGGCAATGCATAGAGCCCAAGAGCCTTTTGTTTGATGTAAGCCAAAGGAGTGCTTACGTGGAAGTGTAGTGGTGCCGTGCCCGAAGAACAGCATCAACTACGCGGGCACTTGACTATGAGGCACCCCGGATAGGCGGGATGGGCAACCTGGATCGCCTGTTCGCCGGCGACCCGCGGCTACCGGTCACGACCTGACCAGTTACCTCGTGGGCGCTTGTTCTACGCTAACGCGGCCACTTCGTCTGCCGCCCTTTCGTTAGCTCCCAGCGCCCTAGGGTACGGCAATCTCAAGTGACATCTCGCTCAGCCTTCCAATGCACGCAAATCGTGAACGGAGGCGCACAAGCTGATCGGTGGGGCCGGGATAGCCGGACGGGGCGTCTACGATGCGGTCGTAGACGCCCCGTTACGGCACGCGCACCAGCAAGCAAATTAGCCGCACGCAAGGTTTTTCTCGGGTGTGTGCAGCTTGTCTGGCAAGTCGAGGTAGTCAATCAAGTCCACGTCGATCTTTGATCGGAAGTCGTTGTTGCTGGAACCACTGCACGTATAGCGACCCGCCGCCCGGTTAGCACTGCCGCCGCCTGCGTATACAGTCTTCTTGCCCTGGGCACCAACATCTGACCAGATTCCGAGAATCCCCTGCTTTTGTATGTCTATGGTGACCACGGCTTTGGTTCCTTTGGGACAGTCGACGATCTCCCACCACCCGTGTCCCGAGGCGTCTGAACCAGACTTATGCACGTGATCTCCGCGGGTCAGGGCCACGCACGTGTCAGCGGCCACTAGTGGCACCTGACTCACGCCCGTCGACTCCGATGCGACGAGGTCCGAACGTGCTACGTCCGGCGAACTCGATACGGCGGCTGCTGGCAGCGAGATCATCGTGGCGAAGATAGTCGCCCCCGCGACTAACATGACGCGCATTTTGCTTGAGTTCTGAACTCGCGGTGTCTTCATCATTTCTCCCCCCAAGAAGTGTCTGAGTTGGCTAAAGGCTAGGTCACGCTCTGTCGGGATGTCAAATCCAGTTCGAATCGCCGACCACGACACCGCCGCGTTCGCGGTCAACACGATCCGCTCGCGGTGGGCCAACGCCGGCCAGGTCGGCTACCCGCGCCCCACGGTGTTGGTCTGCACCGCCTCGGGCGGGTCGAACTCGCCCAGGTGCCGGTCATGGAAGGTCGAGCTCGCGGGTCTCGAGGGCCGAGACCGGTCTTGCTATCGCCAAGGTAGAATGATCTAGTGGCTTCGCGGCCAGCCTGAACTAGACAGGATAGCGATTCGGGGGACGATGTGAACAGACCAGTTGGTTGTGCTGCTGCCGCCCTGGCGGCGTGCTTGGCTCTGGTCGGTTGCTCATCGGATTCTCAAGATGTTGCCAGTTTGGAGGATGCTACGGTCGTGGAGGAAGACGAACGCGGCGATCAACGCGCGCGAGCGCAGGAGATGGCACGCTGCCTGACTGCTGCTGGTGTTGGCGCGAGTACAAGAGAGCTTGAAGACGGCCAGCTATGGCTTGACTTTCCTGGCCAACCCTGGGCGATGGCTGTGCAGCCCGGCGACGGGCTATTGACCCCTACCGCCACACGACAAGAGGAGCGTGAAGCACAGCTTGAACGCCTCAACTATCTGACTGCCCCCTACTACCCAGATTCGAGTGACCCTTCGGCTCCGTTCAAAGATCAGCCTTTCCTGATCGTTGGCGACACCGACCACAGCCACACGTTCGTCGCCTGCCTCGATCAGACGGGTTACACCGACCCGGTGGCAGAAAACAATCCAGCGGAGGAACTGCAGACCAAACTGGCGGTTGCCGAAGCGACCAACCGATGGATTGCCTGCGCTCGTGAGAACGGTTTCCCGGCGTTGAAGGACCTAGACCCGCCGCAGGCGGATGACTGGGCTACCACGCCGGTGGCCGTCTTGCCAGGCGACATCACGGACACCGAGTTGCGGGAGCTGGTCCGGGCGTGCCCGGTGTTCGACATCGAGGCCGCTGCGGCTATGGTCGAGGAGCTTCTCGCGTTGGGACCGGACGTGACGCCTGAAGAGCGGTCTGCGATTGAGCAGAACCACGAGCGGGGGCCGGAACCGGCGATCGGCTTCGACCTTCCCGGCTGGGATGGCAACAGCGGCGGCATCTCGTCTGGAGTTCCGGCCTACCAGCGCGGAATGGAACTCCAAGCGATCATCAATGAAGCCAAGGACGCGTTCTACGCAGACGCACAGCGACGCGCCCACGACGTCGGCTGGGAGCTATAGCAGAGCTTCGCCTCCACCCAAGGAGGCGTGTGGTAGATGGTGGAACCTGTCAAGCTGTTTGAGACATGGGTTGCGTGGGCTCGGTCAACTTGTGCGGGCGTGGCAGCGATCTATGGTGGGTCTCCTTCAAGCGATACACGCGCTGGTCGAGCGAGGTCTTGGGGGCGTGAGCCCGGGTGTCACCGAACCGGAGCTTCAGGCCGAAGCGGGTTGACAGGAAGTAGTCGTGGCGTTCCGTTGCGGCGAAACGCCGTGTTCCTCGCAGCAGTCTTGGCGCATCACCCATTTTCTATAGCCCCAGCGTCGGACGGTTTCGGCTGGTGTCGTTGACGCTTGCGATGGGCTCGCGCTGGCGGCGGAGCCGTTGTGCCCGTTCGGCTGCGGCTTGCGCCGCTTGTTCGGCGGCGGCACGTTGGGATTTGATGATGGCGGTGGCCTGGTCGGGTGGGAGGCTGCGCAGTTTGGCCGCTTGTTCACGGGCGGCGGCGGCCTGGGATCGGGCCTGGCGGGCTTGATCGTGGGGGTTGGTGAGTCTGGCGCGAACGGGGTCGCGGCGCACTTGGTGGGGGCTGTATTCGCCGGTCAGCAGCGCCAGCAGTTCGCGCTCGTGGCGTGCTTCGGTGGCCTTCTTGGTGGTTCGAGCGGCCTGGACCGTCCGGGCGGCGGCGGTCACGCGGAGGTCGTTCCCGGCCTGCTTGTTGGCCTGGTCGGCGGCCCAGGTGGCCAGCGTCCCGGCGTCTCGGGGTGGCTCGCCCCACGTTGCGCGCAATCGTTGGCGCATGTCCTGGGTTCGGGCGGTCGCGTTCTGGTGGTCGGCTCTGGCGCGGCGCTGCCCGAGCCGGCTGGCTGTGGCGAGCTTGGCGCTGGCGGCGGCCTCGGCGGCGACGGCGGCCAGGAAGGCGGTGCCGTCCGCCTCGGCTTGGGCGGCGAGCGGCCCGGCGACCTCGGCACGGACCCACGCGGCTTGTTCCTCGGCATCGTGGAGCGCGACCGCAGCCTGGCCGTCCTCGGCCTGGTGGACGGCCCGCTGGGCGTCGAGCCGGTTCGCTGTCTGTTCCCACCGCCCGGCTCGGCGTTCAGCTTGGGCGGCAGCCTGGTCGAGGCGCGCCAGTTCGGAGGCGACGAGCTTGACAGGCCCGTCCGAAACCAGACCTGCCACGGCTTCCCCGGCGGCTTGGGCTGCGGTGGCCAGTCCACGGTCGGCACGGTCGCGACCCATCGCCTCAATGAACTGGGCGCGGGCGTCCGCGAGGTTCTCAGCGACGACGTGCAGGAGATTCGCGGCGCGGCCTCGGGTCATGCCGACATACAACCCGGCGGCGCTGATGGCGTCGGCCAGGATGGTGTGGGAAGCGGGGACGGTGGCGCCTTGGACGCCGTAGGCGGTCGCCGCATAGGCCAGGTGCGCGTGGTCGTTCACGTATTCCACGGGCAGCCGCGCCAAACGCGGGGTTCCGCGCGCCGCCCCTGCTTCGCGTGCCCACACAGCGCTGTCTTGGACTTGCTGCACGGTCCAGGTCTGCCGGTTCGCGACACCCAAGTGGTTGTCGTTGCGGCGGGTCTGGATGAGGTCGCCTGCCCCGATTGACAGGCCGTCGTTGCCGGTCACGGTCGCGGTGTCGTCCACGAGCCTGGCGGCGACGCGGCGGGCGCGGATGCGCCCGTTGAACTCGGCGGCTTCTTGGTTGGTGGCGACGGTCACGGCCTCGCCGTCGCGCCTGCCAGCCGCGACGTGCTCGCGCATCGCGTCGTCGCTGGCGTGCAGCCGGACGAGTCCGAGCGCGGCCAACTGGTCGAACACCCCGCCTGGGTCGTCCCGCCCGCGCATCGCCAGTGTCAGCGCGGCGTAGCCGGGGCCGGCGAAACGGTGGACTTCGGCCATGTCGAAGGTTAGCCCGCGCGCGCTGGCGGCCATGCCGAGCACGCCGCCCCTGCCGATGGCTGGGAGTTGCGCCCGGTCGCCGACGAGGGCGACGGCCGCCTCGGCCTCGGTGACGGTGGTCAATAGGGCGATGGCGGTGTCCTGGTCGAGCATCCCGGCCTCGTCCACGATCACCCGCTCACCCGGCGCGAGCCGCGCCCAGGCGGGCGGCCCGGCATAAGCGCGGCCCGTGTCCGGGTCGGTGTCCCCGATGTTGAGCCGTGTCCACACGCCGTCGTTGTTCCACCTCCACCCGTGCGCGTGGACCAAGGCCGCCACCGAGGTCGCGGGCACGCCCAGTTCCTCCTGGGCGACTTGGGCGGCGCGGCGGGTCGGCGCGAGCACACGGGCCACACCGGCGCGGCCGCGCCCATCCGAGCCGCCGCCGGTTCCGGTTTCGCCCGTGGCCGCCGGCGCTACCTGCAAGGCGGCGAGCGCGACGCCGAGCATCGAGGTTTTGCCTGATCCTGCCGCGCCCTCCACGACCACCAGGCGGTCGGCGGACGCCACCGCCGCCGCCCGAGCCTGCCCGTCGTCAAGGCCACGCGCAGTGGCGACAGCCCTGATGTCAACCAGCGGAACGTCGCCGTCCGCTGCGAGCCCGGCGAGCAAGTCCCGCAGGCTCGTCTCGGCCGCGATCACGTCCAGGCTGGTCAGGCAGGCGACATGCTCCGGGGCGGGCGCGCCCAGGGGCAGCACCGACAGGCAGTCCGCCCGCGCGAGGCCGGCGGCTTGGTCGGTGAACTGGCGCAACTGGCCGGGGGTCGCGCGCACGCCCGTCTCAGTGAGCAATGCCGCGACATGTTCCCGGATCGTGTGGGGCGTCCACGCGGACGCCCCGGCGGCGCAACGGTCCAACGCGCGGTTCGCGATGGCCCGCGCGTCCAAGGCGTCCAACGACACCGCACGCACGGGCACGCCGCGACGGAGCGCGGACTCGTCGTACCCGGCGTCGCGCAGTTCCACGACCCACGCGGCCTCGCCCGCCAAAGTCGTCGGCTTCTTCGACGGGCGGTCCTGCGCCCACGCGGACGCTTGCAGCCTGCCCGAGGTGGTGCGGCTCATCGTCTCGCCCGGATGCGACGCCTCCCACTCCCGCGCGAGACGCTGCAGGTTCGCCTCGACCTGCGCGCCGCGCTTCGACATGACCTGGTTGAACGGCTCCAGCTCGACCACCTCCCCGGTGGCCGGGTCCAACGTCAACCCATGTCCGTCCAGCACAGCCGCAAGCTGCGGATGCGCGGCGATCACCGCCGTGCCTATCGCGCGGATCGCGCCTTGCATCTTGAACAGCGCCACACCGTCCAGGCCGCGCCACGCCCCAGCGGCCCACACGCGGGTGCCGATCTGGAAATGGACATGCCGGTGCGGATCGCCCGCCCTGCTGGTGTGATGCAGAATCGAGACCGTCTGCAACTGCTCTACGGGCACGACCTCCTGCGCCCCGCGCGGCCCGATCCTCGTCGTCGCGTGCAAGGCGAGGTAGCGGCGGATCTCATCAGCGGCGTCGGCCTGCGCTGCGTCCAGCGCCGCGGACACGTCCGGGTGCAGGGCCGCGGCTATCGACAACGACTTCGGGGCGTTGACGATCATCTCCTGGAACCGGGGCGAACCCTTCCTCCCATCGCCCGCCGCACGCGGCACGCCCATCCGCTCGCCCGTCACCGGATGCGCCCAGTCCACCCACCCCGCGTACCGATCAGCGTCAAGCACGGCCGATGCCGTCACGTCGCCGTGGGCATCGCTGAGCGTCCACGCGGCGAACGTGCCACCGTCACCCAAGTAGTAGTCGTCAGCCGTGGAACGATCGGATTCCACATAACGGCGGGCGTCGGAGCCCGTGCCGCGAAACGGCTTGACCCCACCTCGCATCGCACACCCACACCCCTTCTGACGGCGGTCCCGTCAGTGGATAGGTGCGCACGACTACCCCGGTAGATTACGTCCCTCATCGAAGACACTGTGATGCCTCGGGACATGGGTGACAGTCCTGGGTCGATGCGGGCGCCGGGCGAGCGGGTTCGCAGGCGGCACGGCGCGCGGCGAGGACACGGTGGTTGCGCGGGCGACGTGAGCGCGCCTCGTCGGCGTGATGGCTCGGAAGGCGTCCGGCGTGATGCGGCGTCCGGCGCACGGATCGACCATGCACCGAGACGGTCTTGGGGAGGTGGCGCGCACCTGGTTTGTGTGAACCAGGAACGACTGGCGCTCCCACTGTGGCGCGCCGGGAAGGAGGCACGCCATGGGCGGGACGAGCACGCCCGAGGGGGCAGGGATCGCCGTCGAACTGCGGAACTGGGCGGCGGGCACGCCTTGGGCGCGGGCCGCCGTCGAACTGCTCGTCAACGGGGCCAACGGGAAGCTCGCCCACCGGGGTGCGCCGTGGATCGAACACCTCGGCACCGGCCCGGACGGGAGACCCTACGCCCGGATCGACCCGCAGAAGCTTGCGGCGGGACTGGGCGGCATGTCGTCCGGGGAGAGATTCGTCGGGAGGGTCGTCGCCAACCTGATCGACGATCAGACCCCGGTAGCCTTGGCGGACATCGCCCGCCTCGACCCCCGCCAGGCCCGGCTGGTCCTCGGCGCGCTCCGCACGGCCGTTGGCCTCGGACGCGCCGCCCCTGTGCCATCGGGTCCTGCGCTGGCGCCCCTCTCGGCGTTCGGACGCGGCCCGGGCCGCCCGGACCCGTCGGGGACCGGCATGTGACCGACACCGGACAGGCCCGCGCCGAGCAAGGCGGGATGCGTAGGGTCGGACGGGTGGAAGGGGTCGGCGCGGGCGACGGCGGGAGCGCCGGGAAGCGGGCGTCGTTGACCGAACTGGCGGGCCGGTATGAGACGGTCAAGAAGGAAGTCGCGGAGGGATTGCGCGGCCGCCAGTTGGCGACCCGGTTCGGCGGCAGACCCCCAGATGACGGCGGGCCCGTGGACGGGGCTGGGGCGCCGCCGGGCAAGCAGGACGCCCGCCGGATCGCGGCCGAACGACTCGGGGCGGGGGTGTCGCACACGACGTTGGAGAAGGTGTTGTGGCTGCGCCGGGCGGCGTTCGACCTGGAACGGCGGGCGTCGTTGCGGCGGGTCGCTTTCGACGCTTTGGAGGAAGTGGACCAGACCGGGCGGGTGGACTGGCCCTACGGGCGGGTCCAGACCCTGGTGTTGATAGACGACTTGGAGCAGACCCTGGCCGACGCGCCCGATGGCAGCGCGGTCCAACTGCTCGCCGGACGCCATCTGAA
>JAISCU010000065.1 GCA_031265345.1 Bifidobacteriaceae bacterium | reverse complement strand
AGGGCGAGTTCTCGCCGCAGGTCGCGACCGGCCTGGACGTGACGTCGTGGCGCGAGCCGTTGGGCGTGGCCGTCGGCATCACCCCGTTCAATTTCCCGATCATGGTGCCGTTGTGGATGTCGCCCGTGGCGATCGCGACGGGCAACGCTTTCATCCTCAAGCCCTCCCCGCAGGACCCCTCGGCGGCGGTCAAGCTGGCCGAGTTGTGGCAGCGGGCGGGCTTGCCGGACGGCGTCTTCCAGGTGCTCCAGGGTGGGCCGGATGTGGTGAACGGGCTGCTGGGCCATTCGCTGGTGACGGCTGTGTCATTCGTCGGCTCGACCCCGGTGGCGCGCCATATCCATGCGGCGGGCGTCGCGGCTGGCAAGCGGGTCCAGGCGCTGGGCGGGGCGAAGAACCACGCCATCGTGCTGGCGGACGCCAACGCCGAGTTCGCCGCGTCCTCAGTGGTGGCGGCGGCTTTCGGCGCTGCGGGCCAGCGCTGCATGGCGTTGTCGGTGGTGCTGGTCGAGGATTCCATCGCGGACGAGTTCGTGGCGCGCGTGGTGGCCAAAGCCCGCGACGTGGTGGTGACTGCTGGCAGCGATCCTTCGGCGGACATGGGTCCGCTGATCTCGGGCCGGGCACGCGACCGGGCGGAGTCGATAGTGACCGCTGCCGAGTCTGACGGGGCTCGGGTGGTGCTGGACGGCCGGGGTTTCCGCCCGTCCGGCCTGGAGGGCGGTTTCTTCACCGGCCCCACGGTGCTCGATGCCGTGGACCTGTCTATGCGCGCCTACCGCGAGGAGATCTTCGGGCCGGTTCTGGCGGTGGTCCGGATCAAGGACTTGGCCGAGGGCGTCGCGTTGATCAACGCCAACCCGTATGGCAACGGCACCGCCCTGTTCACCGACTCCGGCGAGGCCGCGCGCACCTTCGAGCGCTCGGTCCATGTGGGCATGATCGGCATCAATGTGCCGATCCCCGTGCCGGTCGGCTTCCATTCCTTCGGCGGCTGGAAGGACTCGCTGATCGGCGATTTCCACATCTACGGTCCCGAAGGCGTCGCCTTCTACACCCAGGCCAAGGTCGCCACGACGCGCTGGCCCTCCCGTGACCAGGGACCCCAGGCCTCGTTCAACTTCGGCGCCCGCACCGCCTGACCAGCCCCAGAGCGGGGGACAGGCCCCTGTTCTGGGATGCGGACGGGGGTTCGGAACGCGGCGCCTGGCACCGCGTTCCGCCTTGCGTCGCCTCAACCACTCGGGCGCGGACGGCGGCGTCAGCGAGTTTGCGGTTGGCTGTCGCCGACGGAACAGGGCTCAGGCACCTGTCCCGTCTTGCGCCACGTCGATCACCTTGGCACCAGCCGCCCGCGTGGCACGGGCAAGTTTGCGATCCGCTGTCACCAGCGCAACATCGAAGCGAAGGGCTATCGCGACATATGGAGCGTCGTAGATGCTGAGATTGTGGCGCAAACGCAGCACGTCCTCAAGCAGCCATTTCTCGGTGCCCAAGTACTCGACCTCGGCGCCGACCACGATCTGGCACGCTTCCGTCTCAAAGCTGGCGTCTATCAGGCCTCGCAGTCGGTAACGGCGAATCGTTCGAAAGACCTCGAGCGGCGCATGGGCAGGAGCGACCCAGCGCGCGTCGGCAGCCATCGCCTCTGCCGCGGCCACGCCAACCCCATTCGCGTCAAGCAGCGCCAGCGTCCACGCGCCAGCATCGAGGACGATCACGGCAATTCGGCCCGGTCGATCTCGAAGCCGCCGTCGCGTCCCTCGCGGATTATGCGAACAGGGTCGTTCTCGCCGCTGAGGTCGATGCGTCGCCCGTCGAAATGGTGCAAGAGTTCCACATTCTTGGCACGACGGGCCTCATCGGTGACCATCTGCAAGAGGTAGGCCTGGAGTGACTGCCCACGCTCCTTGGCGGTTCGGGCGATGACGGCTCGGACATCATCGGGCACATTGCGGATCTGTAGGGCAACGGTCATGGTTGCATTTTACATGCATTGGCTGGCAGCGGGGTCGCTACACGGGCTTGGTCATGAATACCTCCAAAGCAGCGTTACCCGAGTGGTTGCGCTCGACGCGAACCGGGCGTGGATGTGGGGTACAACGCGCCGTGTTATGCTCAGAGCACATAGCGACACACGAGAAACCGGGGATTCTCAATGAGCAAGCGGAAATTCTTGACTGCGAGCGCTGCATCACTGGCGGTGTTCGGTCTTCTGGCAATCAACTCGGCACCGGCTTGGGCCATCTCGTATTCGGGAAGTCAGAGTTGCACGTCCGACAAGCGGGTCTATCTGGAGTCGTGGCTCACTACCTTCGGAACGGGCACTGCGAACACCGTCACGACGCATCAGCACACCTATGACGGCACAACCCGTACTACGAATTTCGTCGGCTTTGGCCTCAAGACAAGCTATCCGAATCTGTCGAGCAAGTCGTCGTGGGTGGTGCAGACCAGCAGTCCCGCGTCTGCGGTTCTGAAAGACGGATACCCGGTGGACGGATGCGCCAAGAAGCCTGTGTAACCTTCGCCCTTGTCCTGGCCCTGGGTCTCGGTGCGTGCGCTGCCGAGGCCGGGGAGCCGCTGCAGCCTCGTCCGACAGATATGGCTGAAGCGCAGGAGGCTTGGGAGCCCATCGGTCAGCGCGAATACGCTCAGGCGCAACTTGCGTGCATGCAAGAGCGAGGCTGGGAGGGTGAACTCATTGGCTCCGATGAAATCCAATTTGAGGGTTACCCGAGTTCACAGCAGGACCAGTTCAATGCCGACAACGAGGAGTGCTTTGCTTCTGCGGCGGACGTGATGCCGCCGTCGGTTCCGCTTTCGACGGCTCTTCTGGAACTGAACCATCAGCGGGTCGTCGCTGCGGGGGAGTGCCTTCTGGACAACGGTTATCCGGTCGAGCCGGTTCCAAGTTTCCAAACGTGGCGCGACCTGCTTGAGTCGAACGCTGACTATTCGGTGACCCTCCTGGCCCGCCAGGCGGAAAGGAATGGTGGCAAGGCATACGGGGACATTGAGGATGCTTGCCCGGATCCCGATCCATTCTTCTACGACCCGGTCACGGAAATCTACTCTGGTCAGGTCGACTATGCCGCCTACCATGCCGCCGGCGAAGGCTAGATGACGTGAAGCTACCTCGGCGCTGGGTCCCACGATTAGTCTTTGGGCTTCTAGGAGCGGCTATCGGTGCATTGGTGACCTGGGCCGGTGTGACAGTGCTGGCTCCTCCTCGCGAGGTACTGGTGGAAAGGCCCTTCACCCACGTCGCATTGGCTGAAGGCGAAGTCTCATTAGGCCTGTCACTGAATGCGGTGGCTCGGTGGGACCGGGAACCGTTGGCCGCGAACCGCGCGGCCGGCACTGTTACCTCGGTTGATGTTGCGTCCGGTGACCTGGTGCAGGCCGGTGCCGTGCTCTATTGGGTAGACCAACGCCCAGTGGTGGCTGCGTGCGGGGAGACGCCTGCCTTCCGGGATTTGGGCGCGGGCGCTTCGGGTGCCGACGTTAAGCAAATCCAGGGTCTGTTGGCCGATCTTGGTCTGTTCAAAGGTGAGTTGAACGGGAAATTCGACTCCGCGACCGAGGCCGCCGTCGTGGCCTGGCGGCGCGGCATGGGCATTGACGACGATGGGGCCATCCGGTTGGGTGACATCGTGTTCATTGGGTCGTTGCCGGTGAATGTGGTCCTTGACACTGAAGTCGTGCGGGTTGGCGAGGTCTTGGCCGGGGGGGAGAGAGCAGTGTTCGGGCTGGCGCCCGAGCCGACCTTCACGCTGCCACTTAATTCGTCGCAGGCGTCGCAGGTGCCAGCAGGCACCAAAGTTGAGGTGGGCTTCCGAGACGAGGTGTGGCATGCGGTGGCCGGCGAGCAAGTCCTGGACGATAAAAGCCCGGAAACCGTGTTGGTCCAGTTGATCGGTCCCGACGGTGCCTCGGTGTGCGGGGAGCAGTGCAGCGAGCTAGACACTGCTGGGGAAAATCTGCTGCCTTCGACCGTGCTGATCCAGGAAACGGTGGCAGGCGTGGTCGCTCCGACCGCTGCCCTACGTTCGGAGGCGAACGGCCAGGTATCGGTGGTTGACTCTGACGGCGCCGTCCACAAGGTAGCAGTGGTCGCCTCGGCGCGCGGCATGTCGGTCATAGAAGGGGTACCCATCGGGCTCCGCGTGCGAGTGCCCGCGAGCGATCAATCAGGCCAGTCGAACTGATGGCGCCGCGCCTGGCCGCTGACCGCCTTCATTTCCGTTACGAAAGGAACGCGCCCCTATTGGATGGCTGGGCCGCCAGCTTTGAACAGGGGGAAGTGGTGGCGATCACTGGGCAGTCGGGGGGCGGCAAATCAACCTTGCTGTACTTGCTCGGGCTGATGCTCAGACCGCAGGCCGGACGGGTCTGGATCGACGGCGACGATTCGACTTCTTTGACGGATCGCGCACGGGCGCGTTTGCGAGCCCGACGTTTCGGATTCGTGTTTCAGGACGCCGCGCTGGACCAGACTCGTACGGTGTTGGACAACATCCTCGAGACATCCCTGTACCGGGGTGAACCGCGCGCGACGCACATGAAGCGGGCCCGGGAGTTGATGGAGCGCTTCGGAGTGGTGCTGCGTTCCCACGCCAAGCCCGGGCAAGTGTCGGGCGGACAGGCGCAGCGGATCGCGCTATGCCGGGCTTTGTTAGGCGCCCCGGATATTCTCCTTGCTGATGAACCGACAGGGAACCTCGACCCCGCGTCGGCCGCGACCGTAGTCGACGCGTTGCGCGAACAGGCGGCCCGGGGCGCGGCGGTGGTCATTGTCACCCATGACCCCGCGCTCGCGGCCCGTTGCGGGCGGATCGTGAAACTGTGAGCCAGCCGATCAGCACTGTTCGCGTGACGGCGCTTGTCCGTGAAGCGGCCGTGTCCGCCGCGCACCAGGTGGTCGCATCAGTGTTGACGTTGGCGATGATCGCCGGGATGTGTTGTGCCGTGCTGCTCACCGAAGGGGCGGCGGTTGGCGCGCGGGACGCAGTGGTCGCCACTCTCGACGCGGCCGATACGCGCGCAATCGTTGTTCGGGTCGATGGTGCCGGCGTGGACGTCACGGTGCTGGACCGTCTGGCCCATATTGACGACATCTCATGGGCGGTCGCCTTCGGGTCGGCAGCCGACGTCACCAATGCCGCAATTCCCGCCGGCACGCGTGTCCCGTTGCGCCGAGCCTGGTGCACCGACTGGACCCAATTTGGTCTGCCCACGCGGCCTGCGGACGGCCACGCCTACGTGTCGCGATCGGCCGCCGAGCAACTCGGCATGGATGTCCCTGCGGGCGCCGTGCGCGCGGTGACCGGTGCCGCCGAGCACGCCGTGATCGGTTGGCTCTCGGTCCCCACGCCGCTGCGTTTCCTCGAACCCTTTCAGGTCGTACCGGAGCCTCTTGGCGGTCCCGAAACGATTGGGATGCTGGTGGTTGTCGCCGCCCGGTCCGAACTGGTCGCTCCGCTCACCGCCGTCATCGGTAGCGTGCTGGCGGCTGAAGACGTGACGAAAGTATCCGTGGAAACGAGCCAGGCGTTGACGGCTCTGAGGGACTCGGTGCGAGACCAACTCGGAGGGTATGGGCGCCAGTTGACACTCGGCGTCTTCAGCGCGACGGCTGTGATGTCAGGCGGGTTGTCCTACGCGATGGTCATGCTGCGTCGAAAGGACTACGGAAGACGGCGCGCGCTTGGGGCCTCACGTGGACTGGTCGTCGGTCTTGTTCTACTGCAAGCGGCACTACTCGGCCTCGGCGGGGCCGTGGTGGGCGTCGTAGTCGCGCTGGGAGCTTTAGCGGCCACCGATCAACCGGCTCCGGGGCCTCGGTACTGTCTGAGCGTCGGTGTTCTGGCTACTACCGTGGCCGTGGTTGCGAGCATTATCCCAGCCATCGCCGCCGCTCGCCGCGAACCGGTCGCCGAACTCCGTGTGCCCTGAAAGGCGGACGGACACATCGACCACCCAAGAGCAGGTTCCCGGACGGCCGACGACCGACCCAGGCGGACAAACTCAGGCCGGCCGCGCGGCATCGTCCAACGAAAACGGCGAGTATCAGTCCAGGTAGACGATCGGCTTGATGAGGTCGGGGGACTTCTTGTCCATCAGGTCGAAGGCCTCGGGGATGGCGTCCATGCCGTGGAAGCGGTGCGAGATCATCTTGGTCGGGTCGATCCGCTTGTACTCGATCATGTTGATGAGGCGTTGGATGCGTTTGCCGCCGCCGGGGCAGAAGCTGCCGCGGATGTCCTTGTCGGCCATGCCCAAACCCCAGTCGAGGGGCTCGATGGCGATCTTGTCGTTGATGTCGAAGAAGTTGACGTTCGAGATCACGCCGTTGGGGCGGGTCATGCGGATGGCCTGGGCGAAGGCCTCCGTGTCGCCGCCAGCGACAATCACTTTGTGCGCGCCCTTGCCGCGCGTGAGCGACATCACCTGTTCGTCCAAGGGGCCGTCCTTGTAGGAGATGACGATGGAGGCGCCGTATTCGCGGGCCACCTCGGCGGCGTTCGGGCGCGTGCCGACGGCGATGATCTGCGAGGCGCCACGCAGCGCGGCGGCGGCGATCGCCATCAGACCGATGGGCCCAATACCGATCACCACGACCTTCTCGCCGATCCCGACGTCCGCCAGTTCGACCCCGTGGAACCCGGTCGACATCATGTCCACGGTCATCAAAGCAGCCTCCGGCGCGACGCCCTCATGGATGTGCGCCAGGTTCGGGTCCGCTTGGTTGACATGGAAGTACTCGCCCATCACACCGTCCTTCTCGCCCAGGAACTTGAACGAGCCGGCCGGGCCGCGGTCATGGGAGAAGGACCGGAAGTTCTGAATCCCGCGCGACAGCCAGTTCGGCGTCACGCAGGGCACCGCCACCAACTCGCCCGGCTTGAAGCGGCTCACGTAGGGCCCGACTTCCTCGACTATCCCGACCGCCTCGTGCCCCAGGATCAGATCCTTCTTGGGGCCGGAGCCGCCATGCGCCACATGCACGTCCGAAGAGCATGGCGCGATGATGGTGGGACGGATGATCGCGTCCAGCGGTCCACAGACGGGCCGGTCCTTCTCCAGCCAGCCGATGTCATTGATTGAGTGCATGCCGAAGCCGCGCACTAGAGCCTCCTATTTCGGTCAGTTTGGTGTCTGGGCACACCCGAGTAGCGCTTGGTGGCGAACTCGAAAAGGCCTCCCCACGTGCAAACCAAGAGCTTAGATGGGGG
>JAISCU010000048.1 GCA_031265345.1 Bifidobacteriaceae bacterium | reverse complement strand
CAGCGCGCTCGCCCGGTCGGCCACCGGGGCGTTCGCCCAGCCAGGCGTGGGCCTACTCGCCCGGTCGGCCACCGGCGCGTCCCCTCGGCCGGGTGTCGTCGGCACTTCCCCTCGGCCGGGCGCCGGTCTGGCCGCCCAGTCGGCCATTGGTGCGCTCGCTTGGCCGGGGGTCGGCGCGTCCGCCCGGCCAGGCGAGGATTCGCCGCCCGACCCGGCCACAGCCTCCGCCGAGGGCCCTACGGGTGCCGGGCGCGCGGCATCGTTCATCGGGGAAGGCCCCGACGCGGCACCTCGCGCCAGCGCGGCCACCGCCCCCAAGGTCAGCCGGAACAGCGCCCGCGCCGGGACGTGCTCGACCGGCGAGAGCTTGTCCGCCGCCTCGACCACCGCGTTGGCGGCCGTGAACGCCGGGTAACTGGCGGTGATCGGGGCCGCGTAGGCCGCCAGCGTGACGGCCTGGGTGACCGTGTCCAGCGACCGGCCCTCGTAGAGCTGCAGGTCTACATGCATGAACGGCTCCAGCCGCGCCCCGAACCGGGACCTCGGGCGGCGCACCCCCTTGGCGACGGCCCGGACCTTGCCGTGGTCGTGGGTGAGGAGGGTGATGATGCGATCGGCCTCGGCCAGCTTATGGGTGCGGAGCACAATTCCCGCGTCCCGGAAGGTGGCCATGGCCACAATTGTCCCAGGACACCACCGGGGCGTCACCTACGCCACCGTAACTTGCCATGTAAGATCAGCCGGGTGGATACCATTGCCATGCCGGCGAGCGTCGATGTAGACCCCGCCCTCAACATCATCTCCCTGTTCCTCCGCCGCCTGAGGCAAGATCCCGACGAGACGCTGATCGAAGTCCAGGGCGAGGACGGCGCTTGGTCGCCGGTCAGCGCGCGCCAGTTCGACCAGGACCAGATCGCCGTCGCGAAAGGGCTGGTGGCGCTGGGCACCCAGGTCGGCGACCGCGTCGCCATCATGTCGCGGACATCCTACGAATGGGCCGTGCTCGACTACGCGATCTGGTCGGCCGGCGCCGTCTCGGTCCCGATCTACGAGACCAGCTCGGCCGAACAGGCGCAGTGGATCTGCGCCGACGCCACGGTCTCCGGCGCCTTCGCCGAGACGGCCGCCCACGGACTGATCCTGGACGCGGTGCGCGGCCAGGTGCCAGGCCTAAAGCAAGTCTGGCAGCTGAACCAGGGCGCCATCGCCGCCCTCAAGGAAGTCGGCGCGGGAGTCCCGGACGCGGAGATCGAGCACCGCCGTGGGGTCGCCCAGGGCAAGGACCTGGCGACCATCATCTACACCTCCGGCACCACCGGGCGGCCCAAGGGCACCGAGTTGACCCACGGACACTTCGTGCGCCTGACGGACAACACCCAGTACGATGAATCCGACCTGTCGGTCCGCGCGGTGATCGCCCTGAAAGGCTGCCGGACCCTCCTGTTCCTGCCGCTGGCCCATGTCTTCGCGCGCTTCATCCAGGTGGTGGGGATCAGCACCAGGACGGTCATAGGCCACTGCCCGGACGTCAAGAACCTGGTCCCGGCGCTCGGCACGTTCAAGCCGACCTATCTGCTGGCGGTGCCGAGGGTCCTCGAGAAGGTCTACAACGCGGCCGAACAGAAGGCCGGCTCGGGGCTGAAGCTGAAGATCTTCCGCTGGTCCGCCAAGGTCGCGATCGTCTACTCGCGGGCGTTGGAGACCAAGAAGGGGCCGTCCTGGTGGCTGACGCGGCAGCACAAGATCGCCGACAAACTGGTCTACAAATCGCTGCGGGAGGCCATCGGTGGACAGACCAAGTACGCCGTCTCCGGCGGCGCGCCACTGGGCGAGCGGCTCGGACACTTCTACCGCGGGATCGGCCTGACGGTGCTGGAGGGCTACGGGCTCACCGAGACCACCGCCCCGATCCTGGTGAACCGCCCCAAGCGGCAGAAGATCGGCTCGGTCGGCCTGCCGTTCCCCGGCTGCACCGCCCGGATCGCCGATGACGGCGAGATCCTCCTCAAGGGCATCAACGTCTTCGACCGCTACCACAACAACCCCGAAGCGACCGCCGAGGCGCTGCGCGGGGGCTGGTTCCACACCGGTGACATGGGCTACCTGGACGACGACGTCTACCTCTTCATCACCGGCCGCAAGAAGGAGCTGATCGTCACCGCTGGAGGCAAGAACGTCGCGCCCGCCATCCTCGAGGACCGGCTGCGCGGGCATCCCTTGGTCTCCCAGGTGGTCGTGGTGGGCGATGGCCGCCCGTTCATCGGCGCCCTGGTCACCTTGGACGAGGAGATGCTGCCCGGCTGGTTGGCCAACCACGGCAAGCCGCCGATGCCGCTCGCCCAGGCCCGCACGGACCCGGATGTCCGGGCGTCGCTCGAGCGGGCGGTCGGACGAACCAACCAGGCCGTCTCGCGAGCCGAGTCGATCCGCAAGTTCGCCATCCTGGAGGGGGATTTCACCGAACGCAACGGCTACTTGACGCCGTCCCTGAAAGTCAAGCGCGCCCAGGTGTTGCGCGACTTCGCGAAGCAGATCGACGAGCTCTATGGGACGGATGGTGATACGCGCCAGTCGGTTCCGTCGGTCTAGGCGGCCCAGTTCGCTACAGTAGAGCCCATGCGCAAAAGCCCCCTCATCGCCCTGTCCGTCTTGACTACTGGGACCCTCGCCCTGCTCACCGCCTGTGGCGGGGGCGGCGGCGAGACCACCCAAGAGTCGAAGGTCGACGATGGGCTGATACCCACCATGGTCATCCCTGCGCCCGACGATTCCGGGGAGGTCCCCGGCATGGACGCGGAGCTTCCCACCCTCGCGAAGGCCGAGGACGGCTGGATCTCGGCGCCTTGGGCAGTGGCCGCCACGCCGGATGTGGACTCCAAAGACCTCCAGATTGTCTACGTCGACGGCGACACGCAGTGCTACGCCCACGTCGGCTTCGCACTGGACGAATCGAAGTCGAAGGTCGTGCTTGGCACCTACGTCCAGAAGGTCTCCGACGAGGACTGCCCCGAGGACCCGGCCCGCGCCTTCAAGTGGGGCACCATCAAGCTGCAGGACGCGCTGGGCGACCGCGAATTGACGCATGCCGGGCTCGGCGAGGTCTACGCCAGCTTCGACTGGAACAAGTGGATCACGCCTCTTGACGCCGGGACTGACGAGCAGCCGCCCGCCGAAGGCGAAGGCGCCGACGAAGGGACCGCTGACGAGGGCGCGGACACCGAACCGGCCGAGGGCACGGAGGAGTAGCCATGATCACCGCAGTCGTCATGATCGCCGCCGAGCCCAGTCTGATCCCGGAGGCGGCCCAAGCGATCGCGAACATCCCAGGGATCAGCGAGGTGTACTCGGTGACCGGCGAGGTCGACCTGATCGCCATCGCCAGGGTCCGCCGCCATGAAGACCTGGCGGGTGTGATCGCGGACCGGGTGTCCAAGACGGCGGGCGTGGTCTCGACCCAGACCCACATCGCCTTCCAGGCCTATTCCGCCCAGGACATGGATCGGGCGTTCGACCTGGGCTTGGACGATTAGGCTGGCGGTCGCCTACTGACGGCTGAGTTCGATCCAGCGGTCCAGGACCCGCGCCGCCGCCCCCGAGTCGATAGCGGTGGCCGCCAACTCGATGCCGGCCGTCAGGCGCCCCGTCAGCGGGCCGTCCGTCAATCCTGCCCGCTCCCCCGCCGCGACCAGCCCGGCGGCGGCGTTCAGGATCACAGTCTCACGGACCGGCCCGGCCTCCCCGTCCAGGACTCGGCGTGCGACGGCAGCGTTGTAAGCGGCATCGGCCCCTCTCAAATCCTGAACCGTGATCGGGGCCAGGCCGAGCTCCGCGACCGGGTCCAGGACCGTCGCCCGAACCTGGCCGCCGCGCGCCTCCCAGACCTGGATGGGCCCGGTGGCCGCCATCTCGTCGAGGCCGTCGCGCAGACCCCTGAAGACTAGCGCGCTCGCGCCACGCCCCGCCAGGACGCCGGCCATGAGCGGGGCCATCGCCTCGTCCGTGCAGCCGATGGCGCAGGCGCGGGGACGGGCCGGGTTGGTCAGCGGGCCGAGGAAGTTGAAGACCGTGGCGACGCCCAACTCGCGCCGGGCGACCGCCGCGTGGCGCATCGAGGGGTGGAAGACTTGGGCGAAGAGGAACGCCACGCCCACTTCTTGGAAGACCTCTTGGATTCGCTCCGGCGGCATGGCCAAGTTCACGCCGAGGGCTTCCAGCACGTCGGCTGAACCCGATTTGGACGATGCCGCTCGGTTGCCGTGCTTCACCACCCTGGCCCCGGTTCCGGCTATGACGAGCGCCGCCATAGTCGAGACGTTGACGGTGAAGGCCCTGTCGCCGCCGGTGCCGACAACGTCGATGGCGTCTTCGGGAAGGTCGATGGGGCGGGAGTGCTCCAGCATCGAGGCGGCCAGACCGGCCAGCTCGCCGACCGTCTCGCCTTTGGCCCTGAGCGCGATCAGGAGGCCCGCCAGTTGGACCGGGGTGGCGTCGCCGCTCATGACCTCGTCCATGGCCCAAGCGGCCTCGCGCGCGGTCAGGTCGCGGCCTTGGAGGAGGGCGGAGATCAGTCCGGGCCAGGTGAACTGCTGGGGCTCTACGGGGGCGCTGGGCTCGGCGGGTCCGGGTGGCGCGGGCGGTTCAGGCGGTTCAGGGGCGCGGGCGGTCACGGTTCAGCCCTGGGGCGCGCCCACCAAGTCAGCCACGGTAGCGGCCAGCTTGAGCGGATCGATCGGTTGGAGGACGGCGGCATCCGCGCCGGACCAGGCCGCCAGCCAGGCGTCCTGCTGGCGGGCCAGGAGCAGCAGGACGGTCGGCGCCCAGTCCAGCTCGCTCCGCATCTGCTGGGTCAGGCCCACCCCGCCCAAGCGGTTGGTCTCGTTGTCCATGATGATCAGGTCGTAGGTGTCCTCTTGGCACAAGATCATGGCCATCTCGTGGGTCGCGACCTCGGTCCATTCAATGGGCAGCTCCTCGGCTCCCAACCTGTCGCCCAGGTTGTCCTTGACCTCGCTGCGGGCGGCGGCGTTGTCGCTGTACAGCAGGATGCGGATGGCACGGGGCTGGTCGGCCTGGACTTGATTGGCTTGCTCGGATGCGGTCACGCTAACGGTCATGCGCTAAATGTTACCGGCAGCGGCGCTGTGACGCGCCCGGCTCTGAAAGTCAGGCTTCCATGATCACGGAGCCGCGGCGCTGACTGGTCGGCTCTTTTGGGGCGCCGGTGTCCCCAACTAACCGCGGCAGCCGTCCCGGGCCACCCCGGGCCCTGCCGCGGTTAGTTGTGTCACCCGCGCCCGATGCCGCCCGCCCGCACCACCGCTCCGAAAGTACGGCGTGGCCGCTGGCCACAAACTCCGAGTTCGCGCCCTTTCCTCCAGCACGGAGCCGCGAAACACGCTGGTCAGCCATTTCAACGGCCGCAGGTTTGAGCCTCGGCCCTTTATGGGCTCTTTGATCACTGAGGCTCAAACGTCAATTCCTGGCTGCCCAAGCCCCATCCGGTCTGCGAAGCCCACCCGCTGCGAGGCCAGGGCAGGTCGCTCCGCAAGATTGGCAAAGCGATGGGCCTGTCCCGTCCTTCAGTAGACCGACTGCTCAAGGCGGATGACTGACCCGGCCGCCCATTGCGCGTCGAGTGTCAGACAGATAGTGTTTGTATCTGTGAGCGTAACAACTGGCCGACAGGTGACACGATCAATCAGTCCAGGGATGGCTCGCGTGTTGGAGCGCTTGGAACTCGACCGTGCCCAGTTGGTGACCACGGCCACTTTGGCCGCGATGCTCGTGGAGGCCGGGATCAAGACGCCCGCGAGGGTGGTGGCGGCCCGGTTGCGGGAGCACGGCTGGCTGCTTCCCACCGACCAGCGCGGTGTATGGGAGTTCGCTGCCGCCGACCTGGCTGGACCGTATTCGCAGGGCGACCCGCTGGTGTCGGTGAAATCTTTCCGCGCCAGGCGCCCCGAAACGTCTTGCGCGTTGACGTTCCAGACGGCCGCGTGGGCGCACGGCTTGGCGGACCGGGTTCCGGCGCGGCTCGAGGTCGCGGTTCCCGCAGGAGCCGTGGCGCGGCATCTTCCACGGTCGTTGGACGGATCGGTGTTCGTGCCCGTTCTGCCGACGACAACCGTCCGGGAGGTACCCGTCTTGGCGGCCGAGTCGGTGCTGGTTCACATGGCAGCGAAGCCGTCCGCGGTGCGCTCGTGGGCCAGCGCGTCGGAGTGGTTGCCGGACCTGGCGGCGGAATTGGATGGCGACCTGCTTGTGGCCGAGCTTTCCGAGCGACCGCCCACTGTTATCGCCCGAGCCGGGTACCTGCTGCAGGGCCTGCGCCCCGACCTGGCGCTCCGGCTCCGGCAGGCGCCCCTGCCTGCCGGGAAGACCTGGTTTGGGCCGCGCGGCAAGCTTCTCCGTCACGACGCTCGCTGGCAGATCGCTGACACGCTCCTGCCGTTCGACCCGCGAGACTTGGAGGACGTGAGATGAGCCCAATCACCGTCACCCCTGGCCACCTCGCCCGCCACACGCCGCTGGGCGCGGGAGCGCAAGGTCGCGATGCTGCCATCGTGGACATCGCTCAAGACCTCCTGCTGCGTCATCTTCACGGTCTGGGAGTGTTGGATGGTCTGGCCTTCAAGGGCGGCACTGCTCTGCGCAAGCTGTACGCCGGAACGGCAGGCAGGTTCTCCCTCGATTTGGATTTCTCCTCCGCGCGCATCGGCGCCGACCCTGACGATCTGGTGACGGACCTCATCGCGGCCGTTGATGGCCTGGAAGTCGGCCCGTTCGGTTACGGTGCGGTCGAGCGGCGCGGGAAATGGAGCCTGACCTATGCCCACCAGTTCGGGGGTCCACCTGTCGCGTTGCAGAGCAAACTCGATTTGAACCCTCCACCCTGGTTGGCACCGGTCACGAGGGCCTGGGTCCCATTGCCCGTTCATTCACAGTATGGCGCACCGCCGTTGCCCGAGATCCAGGTCGTCCCGTTGATGGAGAACCTGGCCGAGAAGATCGCGCGGCTGAATCGGACCACACCAGCGCGCGACATGTACGACTTGCGCTGGGTGGCGGCGAATCCGTCCATCGCTCGGTTGGACCAGGCGTTGGTGCGCCGATTGGCCGTGCTCAAGGTGTGGGTGGACGCGAACGGCCTCCAAGCCGGGAACACATTCTGGAAGCCCGGTCATGAGGGCCCACCGTTCGATCCGGGCCGTTGGCTCCGCGACCGGTCCTCCGGCGAGTTCGACGTCGAGGACATAGGGGCGTTGATCGCTCCAGCACTGACTCCCGCCGAGTTGTCGGATGCCGTCCGCTCGCGGTACGGGTTCCTCGCCGATCTTGACGACGACGAGGCGATCATCGCGAGGGCGCGAGAACAAGACCGCGCTCTCGCCTTGAGGATGCTGGCAGGACTGCCCGGCCGGCGCCTGGACGGCATCGGCCTGTACTGAGCAGACCGATTCACAACCGACTGCGCTTCTGCGGCTGCCCTGACGAGCGCCCCGCGCCCGGCCAGCCGCCGTCCCACGGCGGGGTGGGCCAAGGGTCGAGCAGGCCCGGACCCCGGCGCCCAACATCCGATTCGCTTCCGCCCCGGCCCGAGTGACATGATTGAGTAACACACATCGACATCGTTTGGAATAGGACCTATGGCTCTCTACACTCTGCCCGACCTGCCCTACGACTACGCCGCCCTCGAGCCGTACATCTCCGGCCGCATCATGGAGCTCCACCACGACAAGCACCACGCCGCCTACGTCGCCGGGCTCAACACCGCCCTCGAGCAATTGGCGCAGGCCCGTGACGCCGGGAACTTCGGCACCTTGCCGAAGCTCGAGAAGGACCTCGCCTTCAACCTGGCCGGCCATGTCAATCACTCAGTCTTCTGGCAGAACCTGACGCCCGATTCGCCGTTGGCGCCCTCGGGCGAGCTCGCCGAGGCCATCGCCGTCCAATTCGGCTCCTTCGAGGCGTTCAAGGCCCAGTTCTCGGCCGCCGCGACCTCGATCCAGGGCTCCGGCTGGGCCATGCTGACGTGGGAGCCCTTGGCCGGGCAACTGCTGGTCAACCAGCTCTACGACCACCAGGCCAACCTCTCCGCCGGGCTCGTGCCGCTGCTGGTCCTCGACATGTGGGAGCACGCCTTCTACCTGGACTACCTGAACGTCAAGGCTGATTACGTGGCCGCTTTCTGGAACATCGTCAACTGGGAGGACGTGGCCGCCCGCTTCGCCCGCGCCAAGGCGCAGACCCCCGGGCTGATCTAGCCTTCGCCGCTCGGCTCTTCGCCGCGGCCGCTCCCCCGCCTGCTCCCCCGCGTCTGGTCTTCCGCGCAGCCGAGCCTTTCGTCGCGCACTTGGGCCGGGGCGGTTCCGGTTTCCCACGTCGAAGGACAGCGAGACCGGCCCGTTCGCTTCCTAGTGGGCTCGTTCGGGAAACAGTTGACGATGCCGTGCGCCCGGTTCGCGCGCAACGTCGTGTTCGCCCAGGTTTGGCACCGCGCCGACAGACACGCCGCGTGGACAGACCTCACGGGTGCTCGCCTGCCGGCTTTTCGGCGACCGTTCCCGTCGCTTGCTCGAGGGCGCCGGGCATCGCGCTGGCGGTGCGGTGAAAATGTGTCGAGCGGCGCCGGGCTCGGTTGGGCTTTCTGCGGCTAGGATGGGTGGCTAGAGCCCTTCAGACCCATCCGGACCCTTCTGGGTCCAGTAGTTGTCCTACCCCCCGAGGAGCCGATGATGTCTGTTTCGCCCAGGTCCGCAGTCGATGACGACCTTGCTTTGGAACCGGATGGTGGTGTTGGCGCCCGGCGTTGGCGGCGGCCCGCGAGCCGGTCTGGTTGGGGCCGGCATGGCGCCCGGCCGTCCGGTGGTGGTCCTCGGCGGCTGGCGCGCCGCCGGATGGTGGCGTGGCTGGTCGGCCTGGTGCTGGGCGTGTCCACGGTGGGCTTGGAGGTGTTCCCCGCCCAGGCGGTCGAGCCGTGGCAGGGTCTGCTCGATGTGACGGTGGACGACCCGGTGCTGGACGCCTTCAAGACCTCCACCACCGTGCGGGTGGTCCCGTCGGTCAAGGTCGACTCTCCCCATGTGTTGTCGTTGTACGACACTTCGACCGGCAAGCTGGTGGGGTCCTGTTCGGGCTCGAGCAGCGCCGCTTGCCGCACGGCGTGGAACGTGAGCGTGACCGTGCCGCTCGATTCGCAGCGGGTGTTCCGGGTGTTCGTGGCCACGGACAGCCCGTCCTCGCAGTACCCCGCACAGGACGTGTCGGCGGAAGCCCAGGTGTCGGTGAGGAACGTCGGTTGGACTGGTTCGTTGGAGGTGTCGGTGGACCGTCCGGTGGTGGACGCGTTCGACGGCTCGACGGTGGTGACCGTGACGCCGTCGATCAAGGTGGTCGAGCCGTACGTGGTGTCGTTGTACGACGACTCGACTGGCAGTCTGGTGTCGTATTGTGAGCCGCGGTACAGCCATTGCCCGGGGACGGGCGACTGGCGCGCGTGGGTGTCGGTCCCGCTCGACCAGTCCAAGACGTTCACCGCCTATGTGGCCCAGGACCACCCGGACGCCGGGCCGCCGATCTCGGATGTGAAGGCGTCGGCGTCTGTCAGCGTGGTTAACGAGGGCTGGCTGGGGTCGGTGTCGGTTTCGGTGGACCGGCCGGTGGTGGACGCGTTGGACAGGTCCGCGAGGGTGACGGTGTCCCCGTCGATCCGATTGGTGGCTCCTTACGTGATGGCGCTCTATGACGACTCGACCGGTCGATTGGTGTCGTACTGCGAGGCGCGGTACTCGGGCTGCGTGTCGGGTGCCTGGTCTGTGGGAGTGCAGGTGCCGCTCGACGCGTCGACCACGTTCACGGCCTATGTGGCGCAAGACCACCCGTCGGCGGGTCCGCCGGTCGTCGATGTGAAGGCGTCGGCGTCGGTGGGGGTGGTCAACGAGGGCTGGGTCGGGTCCCTGTCGATGTCGGTGGGCAGGCCCGCGGTGGAACAGTTGAACAACACGGTGACAGTCGCGGTGACTCCGTCCATCCCGGTGGCGTGGCCTTATGTGATGACGCTCTATGACGACTCGACCGGTCGGCAGGTGGGATGGTGCCGCCCGGTGGGATGGTCGCCGCCTTGCCCGTCGGGTCCTTGGTCGGTGGATGTGCAGGTGCCGAGCGACGTGTCGACCACGTTCACGGCGTACGTGGCGCAGGATTACCCGTCGACCGGTGCGCCTGGCTTGGACGTGAAAGCGGCGGCGTCGGTGGTCAGCGACAGTCAGTTGGGGCTCCTGTCGGTGTCAGTGGACCGCCCGGTGGTGGACGCGGTGAACCCGTCGGCGCGGGTGAGGGTGTCCTCCTCGATCCGGTCGGCGCCTTATGTGCTGTCGTTGTACGACGATTCGACCGGCCGGCTGGTGTCGCGTTGCGCGGCGGGGTCGTCGCTGTGCGGGCCGGCCGGCTGGAGTCTCCCGGTGAATGTCGCGCTCGACGCGTCGACCACGTTCACAGCTTATGTGGCGCAGGACTACCCGTCGGAGGGGCCGCCGGTCGTGGACGTGCGGGCGTCCGGGTCGGTGCAGGTGGTGAACGAGGGCTGGCTGGGGTCGGTGGCGGTGTCGGTCGACCATCCGGTGGTGGACGCGTTGAGCAACTTGGTGAGGGTGTCTGTGGAGCCGTCGATCCGGTTGGTGGCACCTTATCGATTGTCGCTGTACGACGATTCGACTGGCCGGTTGGTCGGGTCGTGCGCGCCGCCGTCGCTGTCGTGCTCGTCGGGCGGCTGGTATGTGCAGCTCAACGTCGGGATCGACGGGTCGACCACGTTCACGGGCTACGTGGCGCAGGACGCCCCGGCGGCCGGGCCGCCGGTCGTGGACGTGAAGGCGTCGGCGTCGGTGGGGGTGGTCAACGAGGGCTGGCTGGGGTCGGTGTCGGTGTCGGTGAAACGCCCGGTGGTGGACGCGTTGAACAACTACACGAGCGTGATCGTGTCTCCGTCGATCCGGTTGGTGGCGCCTTATGTGTTGTCGCTCTACGACGATTCGACCGGCCAGCTGGTGTCGTATTGCGGGCCGCCGTCCAGCTCTTGCACAACGGTTCCTTGGTCGGTGGGAGTGTCGGTGCCTCTCGACATGTCGAAGACGTTCACGGCGTATGTGGCGCGTGATCGTCCAGCCGAGGCGCCTCCTGTCGTGGATGTGAAGGGGTCGGCGTCGGTCAGCGTGGTCAACGAGGGCTGGCTGGGGTCGCTCGAGGCATGGACGGACCGCTCGTTGGTCGACGCCTCCGATCCTCAGGTGATCATCCACTCGAAGACGAGCCTGCGGTTGGTGGAGCCTTATGTGCTGTCGATCTACGACTCCGACACCGGCAGGCGCGTCTCGTATTGCCGCTCCGGGTATGCCGCTTGCCTCGACGTGTGGCGGGTGTCCGTCCGTGTCACGAACGAGGCTTCCGAACGGTTCGATGTGTACGTCGCGGACACCTATCCCGAGTTGGGGCCGCCGGTGGGAGACGTGAAGGCGTCGCGCACCGTGCAGGCGGCCAACCGAGGCTGGTTGGGTTCGTTGGAGGCGTCGGTGGACCGTCCGGTGGTGGACTCGTCGGATCCGCACGCCACGGTGACGGTGGTGCCCTCCGTCAAGATCGGGTCGCCGTATGTGATGAGCCTGTACGACGATTCGGGCACGAGGTTGGCCTATTGCTTGGAGGTGTCCTTCTGCCGCGCCGAACTGACGGTCAAGGTCGCGCCGGGCGCGGGACAGAGCCGCGTGTACACCGCGTATGTGGCCCAGGATTATCCGCCCTCGGGCCGTCCGGCCAAGGATGTGCGCACGGCCGCGTCGGTGACGGTGACCCACGCCGGATGGACGGGGACATTGTCGTTGACGTCCCCGGAGCCGGAGTTGCCTGTCGGGACGGCCGCGGCAGGGGTGACGGTGCGGCCGTCGCAGAACGTGCCCGAGCCGTATGTGACGAGCGTGTATGACGACACCGGGAAGCGGCTGTGGATGTGCCAGGCGACTGATTGCCGGGCCGACGGGGGTTCGTTCGAAGCGAGTCTCGCGCCGGGCCGGTTGGCGGTGTTGTACGGGTTCGTGGCGTTGACCGCGCCTGACGGGATGCCGCCGGTCGATGGAGTCGCTGCGCGGGCGGAGCTGGCGGTGTCGAGGGACGCATGGGACGGGACGGTGGAGGCCACGGCCGAGCCGTTGGACTTAGACGCGGTCCGTTCGTCCAGCGGGTACCGGACCCGGATAGAGGTGGTGTTCGCGCCGCCCCTGCCGCTGGGCGTGGACGCCGCGCTATACGACGACTCAGGGACACGCGTCGCCTGGATGGCTGGGAATACCGAGGGGCTGGAGTCGTGGGACCCGGTCGTCGCGTCCCCGGATCAGGACCGGGTGTACACGGTCGTGGTGGCGGACGACTTGCCGGCGGGTGGGCTGCCCGACAAGCGGTGGGGGCTGTCCGCGGTGGTGGTGCCCGGCGGACGGGAGCACTGGCAAGGCGAGGTCAAGCTGACCGCCACGGCGGCTGGGACTCCGGGTTCCTGGCGGTTGACAGGCAGGTTCTCGGAGCCTTTGGACGCTGGCTCGTCGTACGGGGCGCAGCTGGTGGACGATGCCGGCCGGGTGGTTGGCGCGTGCGGCCTGTCCGCGTCGGACCCGGTCTGCGGCGAGGCGTGGACCAGCCTGGTCGCGGTGCCGGCCCACGAGGTGTGGTCGTTGCGGGTCCGGGTGGGCGCCGAGGAGGCCATGGCCGGCCCGCCCGGCGGATTGGTCTGGTCGGATCCGGTTGACGCCGCGGGCGTGGCCTGGTCCGGAAGCGTCTCGTTCCACGCGGCGGGCTCCGTGGACCCGGCCACCTCCAAGGTCGTCCTCGCGGCGGCCGCCACGCCAGCGATCCCCGCGCAGGACCGGATCGTGCTGTTCGGCCACGGCGGGGCCGCGGCGGAAGTGTGCGAGGCCTCGGTGTGCTCGTTCGCCCCGGTGGTGCCTGCCTCCGGCGCGGTGGCGTTGTTCACCGCCGGTGTGGTCAGGCCCGCCTGGGACGGTGAAGGGCTGGCGTCGGCCGAGGCGGCGGGCCTGTTAATCGCTTCGCGCACGGTCGAAGTGTGGCCAGGTTCCGGCGGGCTGGCGGTCACGGCGGACACCGGGCTGCGGGGAGTCGTGGACTCGTCCGATCCGGTGGTGCGCGTGACCGCCTCGGTGGCGCTGCCGTTGGCCCAAGGGCAGGCGCTGGTGGCGTGCGATCAGGACCGGCAGATGGCCTACGGCCGCGCGGCGGGGGGCACGACGTGGACCGACGCGAGCTTCGCGTGGACGGTGCCTCCTGAAATCGTGGGCACGTTGACGGTCGCGGTTGTGCCGTCCCCAGCCAGTTGCGACGACCTCGGCCAGGCGACCGCCAGCCAGGAACTGACGGTGGAGCATGTCGGCTACGGCGGCGAAGTGCTGCTGGCCGGTTCTCAGCCGAGCGCGCACGAAGCCTACTCGCGGATGGACGTGCTGTTGTCGCGACCGATCGGGGCGGGCTACACCCTCGAGGTCACCGACCTGACCTCCGGGCAGTTGCTGCTCTCATGCCCGGCGACCGCCGCGTGGCACGTCTGCGCGACCCGCTTGACCGCGACCGTGGGTGTCCGGGTCGCGCCGCTGACCACCAGCAGCTTCCGGGCCGACGTGCGCCGGATCGATTCGCCGGACGGTTCGAGGATGGTGTCGTCGGATGTGTTCGCCGCGACCCACCCGGGCTGGACCGGAACCGCGAGTCTGGCGTTCGGCGCCGTCTTCACGGCCAACAACGAGTACGTCCCCGGCGCGATCACATTGTCGGAGCCGATCGGCGACGCGCAGCTATGGCTGTGCTCCGATTACGGCTGGAACCGACGGGACGCCGCGCGGAGCTCGTGCTCGCCGGTGTCGAACAGGAACAACCCGTACCAGTCGGTGTTCGCCGTGGGCCAATCGGCCGGCGGGTACGAGAAGACGTCGTCTTTCGAGGCTTTCGTGGTCTACGGGCCGGACACCAAGCCCGCATGGGGCTGGGAAGGGTTCGACGTCCAGGAACGATCCGGGCGGGCCATCATAAGGGACCGAGGCTGGGAAGGGGCGCTGGAGCTCACCGCGGAAGTGCTGTGGGACCGGTGCGTCTTGCCTCTCGGCAACCAGGCGTGGGGCGGGGGGGTCAACTCGGGCCCGGCGCGGCCAGGCGACGACTGCGTCAGGGCGATGTCGTTGCGGATGCGGACCACTCCGGGCGTCGGCGACCAGGGGTACTGGGCCATGTACAAGCGCCAGGTGTATTCGAGTTACGGACTGCTCTGGTACTGCCGCCCGGGCTCGGCTCTCAACTGCGCGTATTGGAGCTCGACCGATTGGAGACAAGACGTCAGCGCCTGGGACCAGAACGGCGGCGCCAGCTATTACCGGGCGGCGGTGTGTGTGAACAACACGGAGAATGGCCCGGCGGACGGCCCGTGCCTTGTCACTTCGGCCTGGGCCGGGCCTACCGAGGAGGAGGCAGAGTTGCTGGAGTCCATCTGCGGCGCGAACCCGTCGGTGGACGATTCGGTGGCGTGCCACGGGGACCCGGTGTCCTCGGCGAGCGGGGAGTGGTGGGAGACCGCCGAGGACTTGGTGATGGACGGCGCGGGCCCGGGGCTGCAGTGGGCCCGGTCGTTCTCGACCTTCGACCGGGACGCGGTGGGCGCCCTCGGGAAGGGCTGGCGCTCCAACCTGGAGATGCGGCTGGAGAAGGCCCCGGCGGTGGCCGGGTCGTCGGATGTCACGTTGCAGGAGGCGGCGAAGATCCGGGTGATCCAGGAGAACGGTTCCGTGGTGGATTTCACCCGCGGCACCGACGGCCGTTATGGGTCGCCGGCCAGGGTTCGTGCCGACCTGGAGCGGAATCCGGACGGCGGGTTCGTGATGACCCGGCGGGACGCCCAGAGATTCAACTTCGACCCGGCAGGCCGCCTGGTGTCGTTGGCGGACGAGCACGGGAACACGGTCACGGTCGACTACGACGCCCAGGGCGCCCTGACGGGCGTCCATGACGACCACGGACGCCACATCCGGTTGGCGTACACCGGCGGCCGGGTGACCGGTGTCGCGGACCAGGCCGGCCGGTCGGTCGCCTACACGTACGATTCGGCGGGCCGGTTGACCCGTGCGACCGGTTGGGACGGAACCGCGACCACGTACTCGTACGATTCGGAGGGCCGGGTGACGAGGATCGCCCAGCCGACCGGCGGGACGTTCACGAATGTGTATGACGATTTCGACCGGGTGGTCTCGCAGAAGGACCCGGCCGGGGGCGTGACGGGGTTCGAGTACGACGACGAGGGTGGTACGACCATCATCACCGGCCCTGACGGGGTCAAAACCAAAGAGGAGTACGCGGACCACCTGTTGGTGAAGGTGACGGAGGCGTTCGGGACGGACCAGGCGACGTCCATCACGTACGGGTATCAGGCTTTCGTCCCGTCGCAGGTCACTTCGGAGACTGATGACCTGGGGAACCGCACGGCTTACACCTACGACCAGGACGGGCATTTGCTGACTGTGACGGATCCGATGGGTGTCAAGACGCAGGCGTTCTATGACCAGGACGGCCATTTGTCGAAGACGACGGACGCGGGCGGGGCGTCGACCCTGTCCACGTTCGACCAGTCCGGGAACCTCGCGTCGGTGACGGACGCGGCCGGGAATGTGACGACGTTGACGTCGAACCCGGACGGCACGGTCGCTTCGGTGACGGCCCCGGACGGGGGCGCCACGGTGGTGGGCTACAACCAGTGGGGGTACCCGGTTTCGGAGACCAGCCCGGAGGGCGTGGCCTCGACGGTGGTGACGGACTCGGTCGGCCGGGTGGTTTCGGAGACGGACGGGGCGGGGTTGGCGACCGCGTACGGGTACGACGGGCGCGGGTTCCTCACGTCTGCGACGGGCCCGGACGGGTTGGCGACGAGGTACGGGTACCACGCGTCGGGTCTGCTGGCGTCGGTGACGGACCCGCTCGGGAGCGCCACCCGTTACGTGTACGACTCGTCGGGGCGGGTGGCGGAGGTGACGGACTCGACCGGCGCGCGGGTGGTGTACGAGCGCGACCGGGCGGGCCGGGTGGTCCGGGAGACGGCCACCGGCCAGGGCGGGCTGCGGGCCGTGACGTCCTACGGGTACGACTTGCTGGGGCGCTTGGTGTCTGTGACGGACCCGACGGGCCAGGTGTCCAGGTTCGGGTACGACCGGGCCGGGAACCTGGCGTGGGCGCAGTCCGCGTCGGGTTCGCGGACCGGTTACGTGTACGACAGGGCGGGCCGGGTGCTGGTGGAGACCAGCCCTTCCGGGTCGGCGACGTCATACTCGTGGGACGGGGCGGGCCGGTTGGTGTCCGCGGTGGACGGCGACGGCCGCTACCAGAACCTGGTCTATTCGGAGACGGGGTCGTTGGCGCGCCGGGTGGCCGGCCGGCAGGGCACGGGCCGGGTGGCGGTCGAGTCGTGGACGTACGACGCGTCGGGCAGGCTCGTCGGCCACCGGGACCCGGACGGGCTGGTCGAGGCGGCCGCCCACGACCTGGACGGGCGGGTGGTGTCGGAGTCGGCGCCGGCGTCCGGGGCGACCGGCTACGCGTACGACCAGGCGGGGCGGTTGGCGTCGGCGACGACCGCCGATTCGGCCGTCGCGGCCTATTCGTACGACGCCTCGGGCCGGTTGGCGTCGGTGGCCCACTCGGATCCGGGCACCGCGGACGTGGCGTACGCCTACGACCGGTGGTCGAGGCTGGCCGGGGTGTCGGACGGCGCGTCGTACTCCTACGACCGGTTCGGGCGGGTGACGCGGGCGTCCGCCCCGGCCGGGTCCGTGGGGTACGCGTACGACGGGTTCGGGCGCCTCGCGTCGGTGGGGTACCCGGACGGCCGGAAGGCGGCCTACGTGTACGATGCCGCGTCCCGGCTGACCCGGGTGGTCGGCCCCGGAGGCGAGGCCTACTCGTACGGCTACGACCCGGACGGGCGGGTCGCGTCGCTGACCTACCCGAACGGGGCCGTCACCAGCTACGCCTACGACGCGGACTCCCAGGTCGCCGGGATCAGCACCCTCGGCCCGGACGGCGCGACGGTCCTGGACCTGGGGTACGCGTACACGGCGGCGGGGCTGATGGACACGCAGACGGCCGGGCGCGGCTCCGACGAGCCCGCCTCGTCGGCCTATTCGTGGGACGCGCAGGCCAGGCTGGCGGGGGTCGCCCTGCCGGACCCGACCGGCGGGGCGGGCGTGGTGTCGGCGGTGTCGTCCACCTTGGGCGGGTCGCTGACGGGCCTGGACACGGGGGTGTCGTTGGCCTACGAGGCGGCGACCGGGCGGTTGGCGTCGGCCACGACTGCACAGGGCGCCACGACGACGTTCGCCCATGACCTGGTCGGGAGCCGGGCCTCGGAGACCGTCGGCGGCGCCCTGGCCCGCGCCTTCAGGTGGGACCAGGCCGGGGACCTGACCGGCGTGGCCGGGGCGGACGGGCCGTCGGTGGCCTACACGTACGACGCCGCCGGGCTGCTGCGGACCCGCGAGGAGACCGCAGCCGACGGCCAGGAAGCGGCCAGCGAGGGGTTCGTGTGGGACACCTCGCGTCCGGTGCCGGTCATGCTCACGGACGGGGAGTCGTGGTTCGTGTACGGGCTGGGGTCGGCGCCGCTCGCCCAGCACCCTGTGGGGGACGGCGGCGGCGCGGCGGCCGGGTCGGCGGCATCGTCCAGCTTGTTCTTGCACGGGGACCTGACCGGGTCGGTGCGGGCCGTCACCGACCCGGGCGGCCGGGCGGTGGCCGGGTCGGACTGGACCGCGTACGGCAAGCCGCTCCAGGCGGCGGGTTCGGCGCCGGTCTCGTCGGTGACCCGGTTCGGGTACGCCGGCGAGTGGGCCGACCCGGCCACCGGGCTGGTGTACCTGCGGGCCCGCTGGCTGGACCCCGCGACCGGGTCGTTCCTGTCCGTCGACCCGGCGAACGGGGCGACCGGCGACGCGTACGGGTACGCGTCCGGGAACCCGGTCCAGCTCACCGACCCGTCGGGGCTGTTCACGGTGTTGGGCTGGGACGCGGGCGCGTTCCTGGGCGACGCCGGCCGGGTGGTGGAGGCCCAGGCGAAGCGGGCCAACAACTTCCTGTACGGGGCGGCGGACTCGCTGCTGATGGGCGTCCCGTCGATGGTCGCCGACGAGATGGGCTGGGCCAACGAGTGGTTCGACTCGTGCTCGTCCGCGTTCGAGGCCGGCGGATGGGCGGAGATGGCGGCCGAGGTCGTGGTGTCTGTGGTGTTCACCGGCGGGACCACCACCGCCCTGGTGATCGCCAAACAGGCCGCCAAACAAGGGTTGAAGACCACGTTGAAGGCCGCCGCCCGCACCGCCGGGCAGAAAGCCCTGCAGGTCGGCGCGAAAGCGCTCAAAGGCGCCCGCGACGGCGCCAAGAACCTCGGCGGCAGGATCAAGCGCCTCGGCGCCCACGGCGGCGACGAAGGATTCATCAGACTCCCCGGCGGCAAGAAGGCCGGAGCGGGCGCGGATGGCCTGGGCGATCTGGCTTCGCGTCGCGCCAAGCTGGGCGCGCCAGACGCTGGACCCGGGGTGTCTCCAACCCTGTCGCGCCTTGACGTGGACGGCATGGGTTCTTTGTACGGCGTTAGCGGACACGGACGGGATGTGACCTTGAGAGTCAATCCGATCTCACGGTCCCATGCTGAGACTGACGTCCTTCAACAATTGAGCAATCTTGGAGGAGCCAAAGGAACTAGGGGAACCATGTACATCGACTACCCGGGTGGACTGTGCGGCGCGTGCGGCCGCAGCGGCGCTGTCAAATCGATGGCGGGCCAAGTCGGGCTGACCGAGTTGACGATCATCTGGCCTGGCGGAAAGCGAGTGTTGCGACCGTGACAAATGTGGAAATCGAATGGGACGAAGGTGCCGTACAACGGAAGCTGTGCCAACCGTCGCCAGAGGAAATCAAGGCACTAGTTGTAGCGTTGGATGGCACTGACAGGTCGCTCGTAATGGTATTCCGAGATGGAGCACACATGGCGGTCGGGGGATCAGCCGTTACCGGTCTCGTCCTCTATGCCACCTTCGATAACCGGACTTTCTGGCAACTTGTGGGCGATAGTAATCACGGCGGAGTAGTAGGCGTGATGGCAGGCGGCCAGCTGGGCGAGTATCGGGCGCGATACCTGGTGGACGTTGTCAAAGCCCTCGCCGCTGTAACTCGGTTCACTCATGATGGTGCGCTAGCACCAGACATGGTTTGGGAGGAATCCTGATCGCGGGTGCTGCGAGCGGAGGCGAGAGCGATGGCTGGGGATTTTGGTGACATACGGGTGACGATTGATCCGAAGGATTTCCGGAGGATGATCGGGCAGCGCCTGAAAGCCGCAGGTTTCGGGCGGGTCCGCCGGTTCTGGTGGATGCGGGGCGTGGACGACCAGTGGGCAGTCACCATGACGAAAGACAGGTGGGGGGGTCCGTCGTTCCAGATGAATGTTCAGGCCGATCTCCAGGCTGTGCGACGCTCCGAGCGTCCGATCGCTTATCCCATCGACTGGCCCGTGTTCGACCTGCCGCCCTTGCGGGAGAAATTCGGGGACATGAGGGCTCCGTGGGTGGCGGCGGTGCTGCAATTGGACAACGGTTTGGGCGACGAGAAACGACTGGCAGGCCTAGACGAGTTGATCGAGTTGCTGGCGGGGTACGTGGTGACCCATTTGACGGTGGAGTCGTTGCGCGAGGCGTACCAGGCAGGGCAAATACGGCCTGGTTTCGTTCATCGGCAGGCGCGGGCGTTCTTCGAGGCCGATGATGGCGAGTGGCGGCCGGACTGGGTTGACCGCTGAGACGGCGCAGCGAGCCGGGCGCGGTTGGCCAGATCGCCGACAATGTGCATTTCACTGACGGTCGCGCTTTGAACCGGGATGGGACGTGGCGGCACGGCGCGGGCACCGTCACGAACAAGTTGGCCAAATGGCTCAGAGGAATCGGATGGGTGGTGCCTGGTGGTTAGGGTGAACAAGCTCGCGGAGTGGTTGACGCTCGGCATCGAGACGTTGGCGTCTTCGGCTCCCGTTGTCGATCAGATCTGGGATGACCTGGACCACATCGACCCGGGTTGGGAATGGCAGGACGGGACCGTGGCCGAGGCGGCGTCGATCTTCGACGCCGCCCGCGCGCTGATCCCCGCCGATTGGCTCGGAGTGTTCAGGATGTCGGTCACCGTGCAGTCGACGGTGGGATTGCCTGCCACCCCGCCGGACCCCGGCGCCATCCAGCCGTGGACTCTTTTCCCACCCAACTTCTACCTCTATTCTCAGCGCTATTTCGTGTCACGTGCTTACGAGCCGCACGAGTATTTCCGGTGGATGTGGGACGGGAATCCCTGGGGGGACCTCCCCTCCCGCATTCGGGTGTCGTTGGTGGCGGAGCGCCGACTGGCGGACAGGGACGTCGATGAGGAGTTCATGAACTGGGTCGAGTTCACCTTGTACGCCCGCGACTATGTCGGGTCGGTCAGCCTGGCGTGACGCGAAGTGTTCAGGTGTTCCGATGGTTCGGCTGGAATCTGTCTGCGAGGTGTCCGATTGGCTCGAAGAGGTCGGATGTCTGGGAGAGAGCCTCTTGGGCTCTTTATGGCTGGCCGGGCGGGATTGGAGGGTCGCGGTGGGCTTCAAGGTCGTGTTCGACCCCGCCCCGCGGGAGCCGTGAAATCGACGGCGCGTCAGGAGGGCGCCGGGCTGGGACCGCGCCGATTGGCCAATGCCGGTGTTCGTGTTCAAAGACCCGCTGTTGGAGGGTGTGTGGTGGCGGCGCTATTGCGACCCTGAGCGCCCATACGCTTCGGCGTGCCAGGAGCGTGTTCCGAAGGGCGAGCCTCATGCTGGTCCTGAAGACGGGTTGTTCGGCTCTGGGGCGGTGGAGATCGTGTTGTCCCGGTTGTTGCCGCCGGCCGCCGAGGCGCCGCCCGGATGAGGGTTTTCGCATGCCGCGTCGGCCGCGCGCGTGGTCGGAGGTCGTGCGGGCCGTGACGTCCGGGCGCCGATCCGGGTGGGCATCCCGCGGGCCCCGCATGCCGACGGGCGGCGCCGGGGCC
>JAISCU010000008.1 GCA_031265345.1 Bifidobacteriaceae bacterium | reverse complement strand
GAGTCGAGCGGGTTCCAGACCGCCGCCGCGTCGGTCGTCAGGAATGAGCGCGCCACTTTGAAGTCGTCGCTGTTCCCGGACAGCATGGCTTGCAGGAAGCCCTGCACGATCTGATCCAGGTTGGCGTCGCGCACGGGCGGGGCGGCGAACCCCTGCACAACCAGGTCTCCCCGGCCCTCGCCCGGTCTGCCCTCCTTGACCGGCCCCGATTGCGGCAGGGTCGCGCAGCCGCCCAAGAATCCGGCCAGGGCGCCGACCGCGCAGACCACCCGGCCCAAACGTCCCGTCATCATCGCGCCACCTCCAGTTCCGGCTCGAGGGGCAGCGGCGCCTCGCCTGACTCGCCGCCCAACTGTCGTGGGACCACCAGCCGGAACACGGCCCCCACGCCCGGGCTCCCCCAAGCGTCCAGCCGACCGCCGTGCAGGTTGGCGTCCTCCAGCGCGATGGCCAGTCCCAGGCCCGTGCCGCCGGTCGACCGGGCGCGGGCCGGGTCGGCCCGCCAGAAGCGGTCGAAGACCCGTTCGACCTGGTCCTCGCCCAGCCCGACCCCGTTGTCCTCGACCACGATGGCGACGGCCTGTTCGGACACCGCCAGCCGGACCTCGACCCGGCCCTCGTCGGCGTGCTCGATCGCGTTGACCACCAGGTTGCGGATGATCCGCGAGATGCGCCGCGAGTCGACCTCCGCGCGGGCCGGGCGGTCCGGCATGCGGCTGGCCACGGTGACGGAGTTCTCCGCCGCCAGCGGCGCCACCGCGTCCAATTCCCAACCAACCAGCGCCCGAAGGTCGACCCGTTCGGTGTCGAGGTGGGCCGCGCCGGCGTCGAAACGTGAGATCTCCAGCAGGTCGGAGAGCAGGGCGTCGAACCGGTCCAATTGGTTGGCCAGCAACTCGGCCGAGCGGGCCACCTCGGGCGGGAACCGGTCGCGGGCGCCGTAGATCAAGTCCCCGGCCATGCGGATGGTGGCCAACGGGGTGCGCAGCTCGTGCGAGACGTCGGAGACGAATCGGCGCTGCAGCTTGGACAGATCCTCCAGTTGGCCGATGTGCTTCTGCATGGCCGCCGCCATCTCGTTGAACGATGCCGCCAACGTCGCCATCTCGTCGTGGCCGCGCACGGGAATGCGTTCCCCCAAGGCGCCGTCCGCCAGTTTCGCAGCCACTCCCGCGGCCTCGCGTACCGGGCGCACCGCTTGGTGCGTCACCAGCCAAGTCACCAGCACCACGATCACCACCACCGCCGCCGCCGCGACCGTCAGGACGCGGGCGATCAAGCTCATGGTGGCCTGCTCGGGGCCTAGGTCGTAGACCATGACCAGGACATACGGCGTGGCCATCAGCGTGACCACCTGGGCCACCGCCACACCCGGCTGCGTGGTGTCGGCGTCCACCGGCAACGCGACGGACTGCCACACCTGCGCGCCACCCGTGCGAGCGGCATCGCGCAACTGAGGCGAAGCCGCGTCCCAGAGCTGATTGTCGGTGAAGATGGCGGAGACGGCGCCCGGCCCGGCGTCATCGGGCGGCAGGAGGGACACGGCCTTCGCGGACGACCCGACCATCGCGATGGACCGGATGGTGTCGCGGGCCAGAGTCTCGGCGGTGATCGGGGAGCCGACCGAGGAGGCGTCGAAATCGTCCTGGGCGGTCGCCGCCGCGCGCAACGCCTCTTCCAGCAGGTCCTCCACGCGGGCGTTGAAGACGCCGGATCTGACCTGTTCGGTCAGGACTATGCCGACCGCCGCCAAGGCGATTCCCGAGACCACCATGACCGTCACCATGACCCGCGCCTGCAGCGAACGCCGCACCAGCGCGACCTGCCGTTTGGCCTGGGATTTAGCCTGCGGCTTGGTCTGGGGCTTCGGCTCGGCGGGCTCGGTCATTGGGGACTGCCTGCCCTGTACCCGACCCCGCGCACCGTCACCACCACAGTGGGGTTCTCGACATCGTTCTCGATCTTCGCCCGCAACCGCTGGACGTGCACGTTCACCAACCGGGTGTCCGCGCCGGACGAGTAGCCCCAGACCCGTTCCAGCAGCATCTCGCGGCTGAAGACCTGCCACGGCTTCGACGCCAGCGACTCCAGAATGTCGAACTCGAGAGGCGTCAACTGGATCAACCGCCCGCGTTTGTGCACTTCATGGCCTGGGACGTTGATGTCGACGTCCCCGATCCGCAACCGCTCGCCCTCGGCGGGCTCATGGGTCGGCGTGCGTCTGAGCCTCGCTTTCACGCGAGCCACCAACTCGGCCGGCTTGAAGGGTTTGAGGATGTAATCGTCGGCGCCCACCTCCAGGCCCTCGACTATGTCCTTGGTGTCCGATTTCGCGGTCACCATGATGACCGGCACGCCGGACTCCTTCCGCAGCTCGCGGCAGACCTCGATCCCGTCCATGCCCGGCAGCATCAAGTCGAGCAGTATCAGGTCCGGCCGCATCTGCCGGATCAAGGTCAAAGCCTGCGTTCCATCAGTGCAATAGTCGGGGGTGTAACCCTCGGAAGTGAGCACAATGCCGATCATCTCCGCCAGTGCCACGTCGTCGTCAACCACCATGATTCGGCCCGTCATCCTCCTATCGTGCCAGAGGTGGCAAATCCTGGCCCGCCTCGGCCCGGTTCGACATGGCCCGTCGCCCGCGGGGACGGTGGGTACCGCCGCCTAGACTGGACCTGTGCCTGAGCTCGCCCGATTCTTCGGAATCATCGTCCGAATGTATTTCTCCGACTCGGACCAGCACCATAAGCCCCACGTCCACGTGGAATACGCGGGTCAACAAGCATCTCTCGGCATCGACGGAGAACTCCTGGCCGGCGCGCTACCGACCAAACAGTATCGACTGGTCTCCGGATGGATGGCGATGCACGAAGAGGAGCTCTACGAGGCGTGGAACAACTCACTCACAGCCAAGCCTCTGCCACGAATCGAGCCGCTCCGCTGAAGAGCGGCGGGCTAGGACGGACACGA
>JAISCU010000362.1 GCA_031265345.1 Bifidobacteriaceae bacterium | reverse complement strand
AGGGCGCGGGGGCCGTCGAAGTGGTCAGCGGCGTAGACCTGGATATAGATCGTGGCCAGATCGTGGGCCTGGTGGGGGAGTCCGGTTCAGGCAAGACTCAGACAGCCCTCGCCTTGCTGGGCCTGTTGATCGAAGGCAGCCACATCACGGACGGCGCCATCGCCATTGACGGGAAGGTGTGTTCCATCAAGGAACGGATCGGGCTGCTCGGCCGGAAAGTCGGATACATACCCCAGGAGCCCATGAGCAACCTGGACCCGGCATTCACCATCGGCAGCCAATTGGCCGAGCCGATCCGGCGCACCCTGGGCCTGAGCCAGCGCGCGGCCAAGGCCCGCTCGCTGGAGTTGCTGGAACGAGTCGGGATCAACGATCCGCCGCGGGTGTTCCGGTCCTACCCGCATCAGGTCTCGGGCGGGATGGCGCAACGAGTCCTGATCGCCGGGGCCGTCTCCTCAGAACCTGAGCTTCTGATCGCGGACGAGCCGACCACCGCCCTCGACGTCACGGTCCAAGCCGAGATTCTCGACTTGATCCGGAGCCTTCAGAAGGAAGACGGGATCGGTGTTCTGCTGGTGAGCCACAACTTCGGGGTCATAGCCGACATCTGCGACCGGGTCTATGTGATGCAATCCGGGCTGATCGTTGAAAGCAATGACGTCGGCGCCCTGTTCGAATCACCGCGCCATCCTTACACCCGGTCGCTGTTGGATGCCACCCTCGAGGGTCGGCCGTCCAGGGTCCAGCGGGAGGATGCGCGCAATGAGTGAGCCTCTGCTGAATGTCAGCGACCTCTTCGTCGAATACCCGGGCCAGGGCTTCCGCGCGCCAGGAGTGAAGGTGCTCAAGGACCTGTCCGTCTCCATCGAAGCGGGCCAGACGCTCGGCCTGGTGGGAGAGTCCGGCTCGGGCAAGTCGACGCTGGGCCGGGCGATCCTGGGCCTGGCCCCAATCACGGCCGGTTCGATTCGTTTCGACGGCCGCGAATTGGCAGGGCTGACGCGCCGTGAACGCCGCGCGCTGGCCACCGAGATCCAGGTGGTGTTCCAGGACCCGTATACTTCGCTCAACCCGGCGCTGACCATTGGCGACACGTTGCGCGAACCTTTGGGACGGATCGGCCTGAGTGGCGCCGACGCCGCAGCGCGGGTGCGGTCCCTGCTCGACCAAGTCGGTCTGCCCGCCGACACTGAGCACCGCCTTCCCCGGGAGTTCAGCGGCGGGCAGCGCCAACGGGTGGCCATCGCCCGGGCGCTGGCGCTGCGACCACGCCTGATAGTTTGCGACGAGCCTGTGTCGGCCCTCGACTTGTCGACTCAGAGCCGCGTCCTGGAGTTGTTCATCGACATTCAGCGCCAGACGGGCGTGACCTACCTTTTCATCTCCCACGACCTGTCCGTGATCCGGTACATATCGCACAGGGTGGCCGTGATGTTCGACGGCGAGATCGTGGAGAGCGGCGGCGTCGATTCGGTCACGACTGTGCCCGAACATCCATACACTCGCAGGCTGTTCCTGGCTTCGCCCGTCCCCGATCCCGCGGCCCAGGCCGAGCGGCGCGAGCAGCGTCGCAAGTTCGCCGCACAGAGCGTTTGACGCGTCCAGGGTCGAAGAGCCTTCAAACCGCCCGCCGCAACCGCAGGGCCATGTACTGCCGCGCGGGCAGTTCGACTGTGAGTGTTCCTTCGTGGACCCCGGGCAGGGTCTCCACGGTCATGTTCCAGGTGTCGATGACGTCAACGTGCGCGCGGAGGCCGGGGACCAAAGTGAGCGTTCGGAAACGCGGGCGGTTGAAACCGAAATAGACCAGTTCGTACTCGCCTTCGACGCCTCCGCGCGGCGCGTCCCACTCAGAGGCCAGTGGCTCGAGGACTCCTCCCGGAGCTTCGCCTATCAGACGGTCCAGGAACGCTATGCGATCAGGACTGGCACCGCGCACACGTCCGCCCTTGGACCACCAGATCACCTCGTCCTCGCTCCAGTAGGTCTCGCCATGACCGGTGTAGCCCCCGCGCACCGCTCCTTCCCAGAACCGCCGCGCCATCTCCTCGGCAGTGATGTTGCCCCAGCCTTGGTCGAGGTCGCCCTCATAGGCGCATTCATCGATCACAACCGGCTTGCCCCAGCGTTCGCGCCATTCGTTGGTGTTCTCGGCTGTCCGGTAGACATCGATCCGTTGGATCGAGCAGTGCGTGATCCACGGCCTCGAGTAGTCGTAGAAGCCGAAGCAGTTGTGGATCGAAGTGAGATGGTCGGAATGGTCTTCAGCTTTGACGATGCTCGCGATCCGCTCCCAGTCGGGGATCGTCTTCGCGGACATGAGGTCGTATTCGTTGGCTAGCGACCACCAGACGTTGGGGTAGGCCGCGAGGCGGCGAACCAAGTACCGGACATAGCGATCATCGCTCTGCTCCCCAAGATCGGCGAAACCCCAGCGGTCATAGGGGTGGAACAGAATGACGTCCGCTTCGATGCCGAGCCGTCCCAACGCTTCCACCTGGGATTCGAAATGTCGGAAGAAGCGAGGATCGAATCGCGTGGTGTCCCACCCGCCGTGGCCATCCGAAAGGAACGGATAGAGTTCGGGGTCCTCGTTGTTGTAGAGGTACGCCTTGGGGAACACGCACATGCGCACCTTGTTGAAGGCCGAGCGGGACAAGGTCTCGAGTGTCTGGGATTGGAGTTCGGGACTTTGATGGGTCCATGCGTAGGCGGTCGTGCCGACAGGCCGGTACCGGCCGCCGCTGGCGTACCGGAAATGGAAGCCGTCTGTTCTGACCGGCCCAGGAGCGTCAGAAGGCTGAACCGCGATCCTGCCCGTCAGGCCGTGGAGGCTCTGGGCGTTCGAAGTCATGGTCCACGTCCATTCGCCAGGCTTGGGCGGGAGGAATCTCAGGATGTGACGGCCGTCACCGTCGTAGAACGCATCCACCGTGAGCCGTGAATCATCGTGTTGGAACGTGGCCGAGGCCTCCACGTCCATAAACGGGTTGCCACTGGCAGGGCCGTCGATCACCAGTTCGCAAGTGCGCCATTGTTCTGCGGATGTGACCGGGGCATGACTGTTCATGATCGAACCTTTCGTGACGCGAGCATCGGCGTGGTGACACTCTAACGCATCACAAGTCAGCGCAGAATGCGCATGCTCAAGATGCCAGGCGCGCCATGGTCACGACTAGCCGAAAGGGGGCGCGGCGGGGTATGATGCAAGGACAGTCACACACGAATAGGTATGCTGAACATGCTGACATTTGATCCGCTCCAAGTCGAGGAGTGGCGGGGCTGGCGGCAACGAATCGCCAGCGCCCCGCCTCCCGACAAGTCCGCCCTGCTCGCCGAAGTCGCCGCCACGGTCCGGCGTTCGTCCATCACCATGATCGCCGCCGCCGGCCAGGGCCATGTCGGCGGCGACCTGTCGGTCACGGACATCCTGGTCACCCTCTACTTCGCCCAATTGCGAATCGATCCAGCTGACGCCGAGCTGCCCGGCCGGGACCGTTTCATCTTGTCGAAAGGCCACTGCGCGGCATCGTTCTATTCGACCCTGGCCCTGTGCGGGTACTTCCCGGCTTCGGCGTTATGTACTTTCATGGCCCCGCTGTCATCGCTCAGTGGGCACCCGGACCGCCGCAAGGTGCCAGGAGTCGAGACCAATACCGGGGCGCTGGGACACGGCCTGCCAGTCGCGGTGGGAGAGGCGACGGCCTCCAAGCTGTTGGGCGACCAAAGCCGGGTGTTCGTGGCGACGGGGGATGGGGAACTGCAGGAGGGCAGCAACTGGGAGGCGCTGATGGCTGCGGCGCATCACCGCCTGGACAACCTGACGGTGATCGTGGACCGCAACCGGTTCCAACAGGGCGCCAGCACCGAGGACACGGTGGCGCTCGACCCGCTGGATCACAAGCTGGACGCCTTCGGGCTCGAGGTGCGGGTTGTCGATGGGCACGACCACCTCGCGTTGCTGGAGGCCTTCGCGCCGTCCTCGCGGGGGCGGCCGGTCGGGGTCATCGCCAACACGGTCAAGGGTCGAGGCGTGTCGTTCATGGAGAATCGAGTCGAGTGGCATCACAAAGTGCCATCGGGCGCGCAAGTGAGCCAGGCGCTGGCGGAGTTGGAACCAGCATGAGCACTCCCGTCGTCAAGACGCCTCCGGCGAAGATGCTCCCAGCGAAGGGACTCCCCGCGAAGACGCCTCCGGCCGTGGCTGACGCCCCAACCCACGACCCCAGAGTCGCGTTCGCCGAAGAACTGATGGAACTCGCTTGCGCGGATGAACGAATCGTGGCCGTCTGCAACGACTCGGTCGGGTCCTCGAACTTGGTCGAGTTCGCCAGGCGTTTCCCTGATCGCCTGGTCAACGTCGGCATAGCGGAACAAAACATGATCGGGGTCGGGGCGGGTCTAGCCGCAGGCGGCATGATCCCATTCGTTTGCGGCGCGGCGCCGTTCCTCACTGGCAGGTCGCTGGAGCAGATCAAGGCCGATGTCGCGTACAGCCGCCATCCTGTCATCATGTGCGGGATGAGCCCCGGCCTGTCCTACGGAGCATTGGGCCCCACGCACCAC
>JAISCU010000304.1 GCA_031265345.1 Bifidobacteriaceae bacterium | reverse complement strand
TCCGGCGCCTAACTGTCCGCGGTGTCGGTGCCGGACCCGCGGCTCGGACCCGACCCAGCGGCATCGGCGGAGGTGGCGGTGTCGGGGGAATCCGCGGCGCCACGGGAACCTGCAGTGTCAGGGGAGTCGGCGGAATCCGAGCGGATGTCGATGCGCCAACCCGTCAGCTTGGCGGCCAGCCGGGCGTTCTGGCCCTCGCGGCCGATCGCCAGGGAGAGCTGGAAATCGGGCACCACCGCGCGGATGGTGCGCGACTGCTCGTCCACTATCTCGACCGACTTCACGCGGGCTGGCGACAGGGCCGCCTTGACGAACTCGGCTGGGTCCTCGGAGTAGTCGACAATGTCGATCTTCTCCGGGCCGAGCTCCGCCATGACCGCGCGGACCCGGCGCCCCATCGGCCCGATGCACGCTCCCTTGGCGTTGAGCCCGGCCTCTTCAGCATGCACGGCGATCTTGGTGCGATGCCCCGCCTCGCGGGCTATCGACGCGATGACGACCCGGCCTTCGGCCACTTCCGGCACCTCTAAAGCGAACAACCGTTTGACTAGCATCGGATGCGAGCGCGACAACGTGATAACAGGGCCTTTGGGCCCCCGGATGACTTCCTGGATCAGCACCTTGACCCGGTCGCCGTGATCCAAGGACTCGCCCGGAATCTGCTCGTGGATGGGCAGCACGCCCTCGGCTCCGCCAAGGTCCACATGTACCGCGCGCGTGTCGCGAGACTGCACCACATTGCCTGTGACGACGTCGTTCTCGCGGGCTTGGAACGTGCCTATGACATGCGTGTCGTCGGCGTCGCGCAGGTGCCCCAGGATCACCGAGCGGGCCGTGGCGGCAGCGATCCGTCCGAAATCTCGCGGCGTGTCGTCCCACTCGCGCACCAGGATGCCGTCCTCGTCGCGCTCCTGTGCCCAAACTGTGACATGGCCGGTCTCCCGGTCCAATTCGACTCGCGAGTGCTCCTGCGCGCCCGGAGTCCTCTCGTACGCCAGTTTCATGGCCTGTTCGATCCCTGGGATCAGCACGCGAAGGGGAATGTCGCGTTCAGTTTCCAATGACCTCAGCTCGGTCATGTTAATGTCCATCGTTCCGCCTCCCCGACGTGGCCCTGCGCCGGGCCTTTTCATTTGTCGTGTTCACTTGTGTTGTTCGGTTGTGTTGTGCTGTTGGTCCGCGCCAGCCGCGGCCAGTCGATCCGGGCGATCCGTCCTGACACGCGGCCGTGGGGACCGTGTTGGGCTATGAGTCTACTAAGTGGCAGGATCAATGCGATGCCCAAAGTCCGTCTAATGATTGTGATCGCCGTCGGCGCCGCGCTGCTGAGCGTTGGCGCATGCACGGTCTCGCCTCCCGTGTCCGCGCAGACGCTGGCGTCCGACCGCGAGAATCTCGCCTCGGCGGTCGCTGGCTTGGGGCCGTTGGCCGGGGTTTGCGCCGCCTCTCCCCCGGCTGGTTACAGTGCCGCCGGACTTGAATTGCTGGCCGCCCACGGCCCGGATTGGTCGTCCGCGCTGGACGCCCTCGAGCCGTCCGCCCCGGTGGCCGCCACCTGCGACGAGGCCGCCCTGCGGCGCGACCTGGCCCGGACGCGCGCGCTGGCGGTGCGTCTGGCCGGCGCCGAGGACGACCTGGTCACGCTCGCCATCTCCCGCGCCGCCGCCGCCGATGAAGCCCTCACTTTCGACTCGTTGGCCGGGTCTGCGCCGCCAGAGGTCGCTGACCTGGCCAATCTCGACCCGGCCCTGGCTTCGGATTTGGCCTTGGCCGAGGACCAAGCCGGCTTCGTCGCCGAGTATCTGGCGGCCCAGGTGCCCGATGCCGCCGTCCAAGCCCGCCTGGTCAGTTCGGCCGCGTTGCACCGGGATCGCGCCGAGCGACTGGTCGTCATGGGCCGCCAGGCCGACCCGCCCCAAGCCGATCCTCGCCAGGTCGCCTATCAGCTAGGCGAACCGCCCACCGACCTGGATTCGACGCGGGCCCGTTGGGCGACCGTCGAATTGGCTCTGGCCAGCCACTATGTCGCCCTGCCGATGAGCTCCGGCACCGACCTGCTGGTCACCTGGCAGTTGGTCGAGGCCGCCTCCTGGGGCGCCGACCTGCCAGCCCTGCCGTTCCTCAAGTAGCCCTTGGCCTCTCGCGCGGGGCGGCCCGGCCGCAGCACGGCTCGGCCCGCAGCCAGGCGCGGCTTCGCCGCCGAGTCCGCCGATTCGCTCGCTGTCCACAAGCGGCTGGAACTCGGCTCGGCACCCAGTTGAAGCCGCTCACGGACGCAGGCGGAAAGGGACGCCGGTGCGCCGACCCGTCCACTTGCGCAAACATGGTCGGCCAACCGGGCGCGCGCCGGGGATCGATGTCCACAACTGGCTGGAACTCGGCCTGGCCGCCAGTTGAAGCCATTTCCGGACACAGGCGGAAAGGGGCGCCGGTGCCGCCGACCCTTGGGCCTGCGAGAACGCTGGTCGCCGACCGGGCGGCATCCGGCGGCGGTGTCCACAACTGGCTGGAACTCGGCTCGGCACCCAGTTGAAGCCGTTTGTGGACATGGGCGGGGAGTTCCGCCGATGCCGCTCAGCCGGCCCCGTCTCGCGGGTCGGTCCGGCCGTGCGATCGGGACAAGCCCCCTGTTCTGGTGGGCGCGAAGGGGGTCGGGCGCCGTGTTCCGGCCGTCGGAACGGGGGCCTGTCCCTCGTTCCGACCGGGGGCGCCCGCGCCGTCGAGGGCAGGCCGCGGCAGGGCACGGAGAACACTGAAAACACGGGCGGAAAAGTGGCCGGAAAACGTCGAACAACTATTGCGGGCAGGGATGTTCCACGATATACTGGAACCATGCCGTCGACGCCGGACCCGGAGCCCTTTGAGGGTCCCGACGCGGGCGGCCCTGACCGGTCGGAGGGGGCCTACCCCCGCCAGCCCGAGGAGGCCGGTTTCTGGGCCGTGCCGGGGGTCGACCCGCCCAAGAGCGCCACCCCGGCGAGGGCGCCCGGGTCGTCCGGGGTGGAGGGGTACCGGCCCGTCGCCGGCCAGCGGGTGGACGCGGTCGTGGAGCAGGTCCGGAAGATCGGCGACCCAGGCGAGC
>JAISCU010000215.1 GCA_031265345.1 Bifidobacteriaceae bacterium | reverse complement strand
CAGTCGTCGCGGAGCAGATCGATGACGCCCGCGCCGTCGAGTTGGTGGCGACGGCCGGGCAGTCCGCCGAGTTGGCCACCCCCGCCGAGGGCAAGGTCACCAGCATCGTCTGCGAACCGGGCGATCCCTGGCGGCCAGGCGAGACCAATCTGTCCTTGGACGGCCGGCCGGTCGTGAACCTGGCCACCTCCACCCCGCTGTGGCGGGACCTCGCCAAGGACGCGAAGGGCGAGGACGTCAAAGCCCTCCAGGTGGCGCTGAAGGCGCTCGGCCACGACCTCGAACCGAACGGGCGGTACGGTCCAGCGACGGCGCGCGCCGTCAAGGCCCTGCTCGCGGACATCGGGGTCAAGGCCGACGGCTCGGCCCTCGCCTTGGCCGAAGTCCTCTGGCTCCCCGCCAAGGAGAGCGCCCCTGCGCAATGCCTGGTCAGTCCGGGGCAGATCCTGGAAGCGGCTCAAGTGGTCGCCAAGACCGTCGCGCCGCTGACCAGCGTCCGCGTCAAGGATTTGCCGCGCGATCTGGTCGCGGGGGCGCGAGTGTTGGAGCTCCCGGACAACGTGACGGTTCCGCTCGGCGAGGACGGTTCGGTGGACGATGCCGCCGACCTGGCCACGCTCGCAGCCACGGCTTCGTACCGGGCCGTGACGGCGGCATCGGCGGAGGAGGGCTCTCAGCCTTGGCAGGCGAGGGCGCGTCTGGCGGAACCGGTGACGGTCCACCCCGTGCCGCCCGCGGCGATCAAGATGACGGACGGGCGTAACGGCTGCGTCGCCCCGAAAGACGCCGAACCCCGCCCCGTCGAGGTGGTCGCCTCGGAGATGGGCCGCTCGTTCGTGGTGTTCACGGACGGGCGAGCAGCCCCCGGCGAGGTGTCGCTGGCGCCGACGAAGGAACTGACATGCGCGTGACATTGGAGCGAGTGGCGTTCGCCTACCCCGGCCACGAGCGGCTGTTCGCGGGTCTGACCCGCAGCCTGGAGGAAGGGATGGTCTACGGCCTGGCCGGTCCGAGCGGTTCCGGCAAGTCCACCCTGCTGTCGCTCCTGGCGGGCTGGGCAAAGCCGACCGAGGGACGGATACGCCGGTCGGGGCCGGGCCGCGTTCAGTGGGTGTTCCAGAACCCGCACGGCGTGGCGCGCCGGACCGTGCTGGACCATGTCGCGCTGCCGCTGGTGGGACAAGGGCTGAGACGCGCCGCCGCGAACCGGGCCGCCACCGCCCTGCTGGACCGGTTCGCCATGGCGCCGCTCGCCGACCAGCCTTTCTCTTCGCTGTCCGGCGGGGAGGCGCAACGCCTGATGCTGGCTCGGGGTCTGGCCGCCAGCCCCGGTCTGATGCTGGTGGACGAACCGACCGCCCAGCTTGACAGGACCGCCGCCCACGCCGTCAACCGAGCCCTCGCCAACCTGGCGGGCAGCGGAGTCACGGTGGTGGTGGCCAGCCACGACACCGAGGCCCTCGCGGCCTGCACGGACCTGATCGACTTGGAGGCGCACGCATGCTGACACGGGAAGCCGCCAGCGAGGCTTGGCGGAGCCTGACCAGTGGGACCAGCCGGTGGCTGGGACTGGCGCTGGCGGGAGCGGCGGTGATGGCTGGGCTGGTGGTGGCGGACGGGCGCGCCATGGCCGCCCAGATCGCCGCGGCCCGCGAATACGACGAGCGCGGCGCGACCACCTGGGTGGCGAAAGCCCCCGGCCGGATCGACGGTGCCGTGTGCGAAGCCCTGGCGGGCCTGCCGAATGTGCGCGCGGCCGGTGCTCTGGCCCCGGATCCGAAAGGTTTGACGACCGGGCAGCTGCCGAGCAACCCGGTCACCGCCTACCGAGTGAGCCCGGCCTTCCCTGGGCTGTTGGCTGGCAATGTCGCCATGGGCGGCGTCGGTTTGGTGGCGTCTGACCAGGTCATGTCCACCCTTGGCCTGGAGGTGGGCGAACGGCTCTGGACCAGGGCCGGATCGGCGGCGGTGGCTGGCGCTTACGCCTATCCCGACGACGGCAGGCGGACCGGCATGGGCTGGGCGGTCTTGCAGCCATCTCCGTCCAACGAGGTGTTCGACGAGTGCTGGGCGCGAATCGAGCCGTCCAGCCAGGGCGCGGCCCAACTGTTGAGGACTGCGGCGCGACCGTCCTCGGGCGAGGACAAGAGCGTCGAGGTGGCGCAGTTGAACACCGCCTTGGGGCCGCCGGTGGACACGGTGGCAACCTTCGCCGGACGCCCGACTGGACGGTTGTGGGTGGTCGCGGCAGCGGCGACGTCTTTGATGGCGGCCATCTGGGTGCGCTCGCGGCGCTTGGAGCTGGCCTCGGCCCGCCACGCCGGGGTGCCCCGAAGCGCCGCGATGGCGCAGATCGGCCTGGAAGCGCTCGCCTGGCTGCTACTCGCGGCGGTCGTCAGCCTGCCGGTGGTGGCCGCCTACGCCACGGCATCGGACATGGACGATGCCGCGTCCCTGGCCTGGACGTTGGCGCGTGTCCCCCTGGCCGGGCTGGCAGCCGGGCTCCTGTCCGCCATGGCCACGGCCGGACTGGTGCGCCCAAGACGACTCTTCACCTACTTCAAAGTGCGGTGAACGACAAGTGTCCGGCCCATCCGGGGCTGGCGGATGCAAGGAGAGAACAATGCGACTGAGACGAATCGGAGCCGTGCTGGCGGCCGGGGTCCTGGTGGTGAGCGCCGGCGCGTGTGCCAACGGCCTCGGCCAGGGGAGCGCGGGACCGGGCCAGGATGGCGCTGAGGGCGAGCCGACCGGGCGGGGCGAGCCGACTGGGCAGGACGAGCCGACCGGGGAATCGTGGAACGCCGACGCCTGGTTGGACGCCCTGGCCAACGACGGGATCAACGACCCGGCGACGGGCGAGGCGCAAAAGGAGCTGCTGAGGCGGTTCCTCGAGGAGCGGACCATCGGCGAGGCCGATTGGAAGGAGGCCAATAGCCGCTACGTCAGTTGCATGGCAGCCAAGGGGTACACGGCCGAAGTCCAGTATCTGGGCGAGACGACCCAGGTTCTCCAGGACGCGCCGATGGACGCCGACGAGGCCTACCTGGAGGGCTCTCGCATGGCCGACCAGGACTGCGCCGCGGCCGAGTCCGCGTACGTCAACAGCGTCTACAGCGAGATCAACCGGCCGGGCGGTCCGATGGACCCGCAGGAGACCGACCGGTCCATCCGTCAGTGTTACATCGACAAAGGCATCATCCCCGAGGATGTGACATTCGAACAATGGTTGGCTGAAGGGCAGAAGTATCTCGACATGTCGAACGGCAACGAGGAGGCGCAGAAATGCATCGAGGACGCGCCGTGGTGAGGTGGCCCAGGAGGGGCTGGCGTTGGAGTCGGTGCAGGCGTCAGCGCGGGGCGTCATCGGGTGATGAGGCAGCTCAGAACGGGTTGGCGGCGGAGGTGGTGCAGGCGTCGGCGCAGGGCATCATGGGGGGAAGAAGGCATGAAGAGAGCAAAGCTGGTCCTTACGGTAGTGACAATCATCGCAGTGATGGTCGGCGCGGCCCTCGTGGTGTGGAAGCTCGGGTCGAAGCCGGCCGGAAGCGACCCGGTCGCGGGCGGCGCGGCCAGAGGCCAGGTCATCGGGTGGGTCACCGACCGCGCTGGCCAGCCGGTGCCGGACTGCTATGTGGATCGAATCCCCGAGGACCCCGCCACCGCGGTGGAGGACATCGGCATCATCACTGACGCGGACGGACGGTTCGAGATGCGGCTGACCGAGGGGGAGTGGACGGTCAGCTTCCAGTGCTCGACCTCGTCCGACAAGTCGGAGCAGCCGGTCACAGTGCGTGGCGACGGGCTCACTGAGATCGCCGTCGAGGTCCCGACCGAACCGGCGGGCTGACGGGCCATGGCAAGACGGCGGTGGCGGGGAGCCCGGTGCGCGGCATCGTGCAAGGCGGTGACCTGGGTCTAAGCCCACGGGCGCTGCGGCGGCCGGAACGCTGACGCCTGACCCCCGCTCCGAGAGTCAACTTGCCGCCATCACGGGGCCGCGAAACAGTCTGGGTGGCGGGTGCGGGCGTGAATTGCGCCTTGACGGGGTTCGTGGCACGAGGGTCGCGACCACGAACGCGTTTGACCTGCATTTCGGGTCCCGGCGGCCGTACCGGGCGGCGGGTTAGGGCGCGAAATGCGCCTTGACGGGGTTCGTGGCACGAGGGTCGCGACCACGAACGCGTTCTGCCCGCATTTCGGGTCCCCGCCGGTGTCCCGGGCGGCGGGTTGGGGCGTGAATTGCGCCTTGATGGGGTTCGTGGCACGGGCGCCGCGACCGCGAACGCGTTTGACCTGCATTTCGGGTCCCGGCGGCCGTACCGGGCGGCGGGTTCGGGCGTGAATTGCGCCTTGACGGGGTTCGTGGCACGAGGGTCGCGACCACGAACGCGTTATACCCGCATTTCGGGTCCCCGCGGCGGCCCGAGCTGCGGGTTCGAAAGTCGAGGCGACTTCCCCCATCACGGAGCCGCGAAGCAGGCCGGGCAGCTGTTCTGGTGGTGGCGGCGTGAGGGCTAGGTCCACGGGTCCTGCGGGGGGCGGTACCAGGACGGCGGCTGCGTTGGCGGCTGGTTCAGGTCGTAGGTGGTCGGGGCGGGGTCGGGGCCGGAGCGCCGCCCCCTGATGGCCTTGACGCCGCCCCGCACCCCGAACCCGGAGATCACCGCGCCGACGGCCACGAACCCCCAAAGGAAGATTGCGCCGCTGACCGATTTGTCGAGGTAGGAGCTGTCCCAAGGATCGGCCGGATCGTACCTGATGTCGATTCGCTTCCCTCGACCGTAGGAGCAATAGCTGCTGGAGCCGACGGACGAGCTGCCCTCATAGGTCTCGCCCGCGACTTCGAAGGCGTAATCAATCGAACAGGACGTGCTGGTGCCGCCGTCAGTGTCGGTGCTACGGTGGCGATTCAGTGCCGTTACGTAGCCCTCGGCCTCAGCTGTCTGATTCTCGCCCGGCTTCATCATTTGTATGAAGAAGAGCCCTCCAGCCATGAATCCCAGTCCGAACAGAATCATGAAGATGGCCGATCCGATGCTGGCCGGAGTGTTGCTGCGCCGACCTCCCTGAAGCTGGCTTCCCTGAATGGGGCTCCCGGCGGCGCCTGGGCCGACGATTGGCGCGCCATTGACTGTGAAGTTCTGAAACGGTTGGGGTTCCATCGGCTGGAACGGCGGGGTGATCGGCTGCGGATTGAATGGCGCGATGGGTTGTGGGCCGGATATCGGTACGGGCGGCGGGAAGGACTGCGCGCCGAGGGGAGCAACGGGTTGCGTGATTGGCGGTGGGTATGGCTTGGCGCGATCGCGGCGTATCCACCAGCGGATCAGCAACAGGCCCACGGCCCCGATTATCAGGGGAATCACTCCCATGATCGTTACCACCACGCCGCCGATGATCCCGGCACTGGCGTCGCCCTTGTTGGTGAGCGCGTTGTCGACCGGCCGGTCGGGATCGTAGACAACTTCGATCGTGTCGCCTTCGGCATAACGGCAATAGGTGCCGGAGCTGTGGCCGGATGAGCCGGTGTAGCTCTTCTCGTCGGCCATGAACCGGTAGTTGAGCGAACAGGCATCGAATTCGTCGGCGGAGGGCACCACTCTCGTCACCATCGCCTCGACCCGTTCGGTCAGCTTCTCGTTCGGGCCGCCCGGCGCCATGGCGGTGATCGCTCCGATGACGATCCAAAACAGGCCCATCGCAATGGCGAGGATCGACACGATCGTCCCAACCACGCGGATGAAGGTCTTGGGCCGGGACTTAGGGGGACCCGGCTGTCCCGGCGCCGGGGTGAACGCGGCCATGCCAGAACCCTATACCCGGACCCCGCTCAGGACGGCGGCCCCGGAGGTCGTGGCCAAGGCCCTGGCAAAGCCCCGCTCGATCAGCCGGAACCCTCCAGGCGGCGGGTTCGGGCCCGCGCCGGGGCTGAAATGCGACCTTCGGCGGTCAGGGAGCGGCCGGCCCCGACACGAAGGCGTCAAGGTCGCAGTTCACATGCCGGGCGGTCTTCGCATCGGCGGCGGGGAGGCGCTGGGAGCTGCGGCGCGGCATCGTGCAAGGTGTGAGGTCATGGCGTTTCTCGGGCTCCGTGACAGCGAGTATGCTCGCGCTGGGCGGCCCCGGTTCTGGGTGCCTGGGACTGGAAGGGCACGGATGAGCAGCCGAATGATCTTGGGCGACGAGCGCGACCCGCGACTGGTGACGGCGCGGCGTGGCGGCACACTGACCGACGCGGACCATCATCTGCTGGCGTTGTGGGCGGCCGACTGCGCCGAACATGTGCTCCACTTCTTCGAAGAGGCCGTGCCGGACGATCCGCGGCCCAGGCAGGCTGTCGAGCTGGCGCGGGCTTGGGCTCGGGGCGAGGCCAAGATGAGCGAATCGCGCAATGGCGCGTTCGCCGCCAACGCCGCCGCCCGTGACCTGAGTGGCCCGGCCAGGGAGGCAGCCCATGCGGCTGGGCAGGCCGCCGCCGTCCCGCATGTGGCCGAACACGAGCTCGGCGCGGCCGCTTATGGCATCCGGGCCGCTCGCGCGGCGGCGTCTCCGGATGGGAGACAGGCCGCGGGCTTGGCCGAGCGCGACTGGCAGCGCGCTCAACTGCCGGACGAGATCCGCCAACTCGTGCTGGAGGACCAAGCGCGCCGGAACGACAAATGCTGGGGCCTGTTCGAAGTGTAGGGCGCGAACCGCAGCAATTTGGAGGTCACTGGCGGACAGGGGCGGAAACGGGCCGATGCCGTGGGCTCGGTGGCCTGTGCGACTGCGGGCTGCTGACGGGGCGGCACCGGGCGGCGGTGTCCGCAAGCGGCTGGATCGCGCGGCCAATTGAAGCCATTTCCGGACACGGGCGGAAACGGGCGCGAAACCGCCGCCGGACGGCAGACGTCGACGTGAGGCTAGTAGGCTGTCGTTCCTAAATCTGTGGGTATAGGTGCCGTAGTTTGACGCGGGCGTCGGCGGTGGTGAACTGCCAGTCGACTTGGCGTTCGTCGGCGTTGACGTCTCGCTGCCAGGCGGTCAGCTCCCGGTTGAGGGCGTCGATGTCGTCGATGCGGCGGCCGAGGCACTGCTTCGTCATGCACGACAGCTCGATCTCGGCGATGTTGAGCCACGACCCGTGCTTCGGGGTGTGGTGGATCTCGAGCCGTTGGGCCAGCGCGAACGCCTTCTCGGGGGGAACGCCTTGTACAGGGACGCGACCGAATGGGTGTTCAGGTTGTCCATCACCAGGACGACCTTCTCCGCGTCGGGGTAGTCGGCGGTGAGGAGCCGTTCGACCTGTCCGGCCCAGTCGACGCGGGTGCGGGTGGGCAGCGCCCGCCGCCACCCTTTGAGGGGCTCCGCCCACATGAAGATCGAGCAGGTCCCGCGCCGGACGTACTCGGAGTCCTCCCGGGCGGGCCGCCCGGGCGCGGCGGGCCGCCCGGGCCGGGCGTCGGCGAGGAGCTGGAGGGGTTTCTCGTCCATCACGACCATCGGCCGGGCCGGGTCCAGGGGGCGCGCGTAGACGGCGAGGACGTCCTCCATCGCGGCGACGAACTGGGCGTCCTGGCCCGGCGGGATGGTCCAGCAGGCCTTCAGGTGCGGTTTCAGATCCCCTTTTTTAGGACCCTCCCGATGGTGGAGTGGTCCAGGGGCGGTATCCCCTCTGTGAGGAGCACGCGCCTCTCCAGCAGGCGCAGCGTCCACCTGGAGCGGCCCTCGGGCGGCGCGGTGCAGGCCAGCGCGATGATCCTGGCCTCGACGTCGCCGGTGACCTTCGGGGGGACGGGCGGCGTGGCGCGTTTCTTGCGGCGGATCACGGCCTTGACGTCTCCGGCCCGGTCGTTGAACTCCTTGGCGACTTTGCGGACGGTCCCCTCGGACACGCCGAGCCTCTCGGCGACGTCCCGCCGGCGTGGCGCGGGGCCTCGGGCCTCGTCCAGGGCGAGCAGGATCTGGGCGCGGGCGATCTCCCGGGCGGGGTGGGCCCCGGCTGAGACGGTCTTCTTCAGGAGGCGGCGGTCTTTGGCGGTCAGGGTGACGGCGTGTTGTCTGGGTCTGGGCATGGCCGGGTCCTTTCTATGGTCCTACCAGCCATTATCCCAAATATACCGGTTTGTTTAGGTGCGACACGCCGGGCCGCGGGGAACCGCCTCGGAGATTCTTGGGGCGCGCCGGCGGGCGCGGGCCGGGAAGCGCGTATATCAGCACATTTAGAGGCGACAGCCTACTAGAAATAGTGCTCAAAGCGGAGGCAGACCTCTCCGTTGTTTGTGCCGCGGGCCCAGCCCGTCATAACACCGGCTGGCCCAGTGGACTGTCAGACGGAGGCTTCGCCGAGGCGGCCGGGTTCGAGCCTCCGGAATTGGCCCTGAGGATCGGGTCGGTGGCTGGTCGGAGCGGCGAGTTGGTCATAAGCTCTGTGCCGCTTTGGGTCGGCACCCGCACAGAACTCGCACGATCCAGCGAAGCCGGGCGCGTTCGGATTACTGGCCTTCTATGAGGGGCCAAGGGGTATTCCGGTGGGCTGTATCCGATTGGTCTGGGCCGCTCCGTGCCGATGTCACCCGCAAGGGGCAGGCGGCCAGGGCTGTCGATGGCGACTCGTCGGCTTTAGCTCACGGCTGGCTTCGTCCCTTGGCCCGGACTGGCGGGCGGGCTGGGCTCGGCCACCGGCAGACCCGATTCTGCCGCACGCTCCCATACGGGCTGCAGCAATCCGGGGCACGTGATAGGCGCTTTCACTGTGATACCGCACGGGCTCTTGACCCTGCAGGCGCAAGCTAGCCCCTAATAGCGACGATGGTTTCCCAGATTTGAGCCCCGTCGCATGCCTCATCCGTGCCCCAATCGCCGGGCCAGTGCATGGGGATGCGAGACTTGGACATGTCTGCTGGCTGGCGAACCTGGCCGCCACGCTTCGATCAATGTGGGACACATCGAGCCGTTGCTCAATCTACACTGTCCCAGTACGCCATTTGCGCCTCGTCAACGAGCGTCAACAATTCCCGCAGACGCTCAACATCTTCCCCAACGGCAGACTTGGACGTGTCACCGTTGAGACCGTCCGCGTCAAAGCCGATATTCGGGAAGAACAACGGAGGGATGTTCGAGTCGGTCTCTGACGCTTTGTCCCATTCGAGTTGCCTTTCGAGATCGAAAGGAGGACAATTCCCAAGAAGCGCACGCAATTCTGACTCCGCAATATCGGTCGGCAAGAGCGCCGTCGGCAAACTAGACCAGTCGTCTATGCGGAGAGGGGCAACGTCCGCCATTTCGGGAAACCCGTTCTCGCGCGCACAATCGATCCATTCATTAGTTGCCTCGATCATGCCTAGTTTGTTGGCGGCCTCCTGCCTCGGATCCGACTCCCGTTCGGGAACTTTGTAATCGGAATCGTCCCGGCACTCGACATAGGCGTCTGTGTGATCGACGCCGCCCACAAACAGCGCTGCGCTCGCTGCATCGGGATCTAGGAGTGCATCAAGTTCGGTCTGCGTCAACCATTGGGGCTTTTCTGCTGGCATGGAGATCACCCCAACAGCGAAATCGACCCACACGACATCGTCACCGTCGTGGTTATCGCTTATAGCAACTTGGCTCTGTCCATCTTCGCGATTGACCACGGCGGCATTCAGCCCAGCGTCGGCCAGGCAGTCGCGAAGGGCATGTGCCGCCTGCGCGGCGTTCGCGCCGTCCGACGCGGGCGCAGATAGCCCATCAAGACTGGCCACATCATCTCTTGAGCAAGAACAGCCGATTAGCGCGAGGGCCGTTGCAGCACCGATAATTCTAAGAGATCGGCAAACAGGGTTAGCCTTCAGCGAAGTCATTCTCTTGGCGACCGCCGTTTCCCCGCGAACGTACCCAACAGGACGGGCCAGGGCCTCGTCAAAGTCGTGTTCTAGCTGGTGAGTAGGAGGGTCGCGACCCGATGGCAGTCTCTGGAGAGGTGTCTGACCGACTGGGCGATGTCGTCCCAGCCGACCAGGCGCAGCACGCTGTTCGCGATGGTCCGGAGTGCCGCCATCACGGTCGGCCCGTTCCCGGCCCGGACCTGGGAGCGGTCCTCGTCGAACGTGACGTCCCTCACCCAGTGAAGACGCACTTCCACGCCCCAATGCTCCTGGACC
>JAISCU010000098.1 GCA_031265345.1 Bifidobacteriaceae bacterium | reverse complement strand
GGCGCAAGCGGCCGTCCACCAGGGCGAACTGCTGGTCGGTGACCCGTTCGACCAGGTAGCGGTCGTGGGAGACCACCAACAGCGTGCCGGGCCAGGAGTCGAGCAAATCCTCGACGGCGGCGAGCATGTCGGTGTCCAGGTCGTTGGTCGGTTCGTCCAAGATCAGCAGATTCGGCTCTTCCAGCAGGGTCAGCGCCAGTTGGAGGCGGCGGCGCTGACCGCCGGAGAGGTCGCGCACCGGGGTGGCCAACTGCGCGGGCGTGAAGCCGAGGCGTTCCAGCAAGGCGGTCGGCGTCAGGTCCTCGGCGCCCGCGGCCCAGCCCGCGCGGGAGTCGCGGCCGCCGCCGGTCCACGAACCGGCCCGCCGCCCGCCCGACTGGTAGGAGGCCCGCAACCGCTCCAGTACGTCCAAGATGCGCTGGTCGGCCAGTGGCTCCAACTCGGCCATGGACTGGGAGAGCCAGGCCGGGCGAACCGTCTTGCCGCGCTTGATCCGGCCCGCCAATGGTGCCAGCCGGCCGGTCAGCCCCTTGAGCAGGGTGGTCTTCCCGGCGCCGTTCGCGCCCAGGACGCCGATCCGGTCGCCCGGCCCGATGATCCAGTCCACGTCTTCGACCACCGGCGCGCCGTCATAGCCCAGAGCCACGTCGGTCAACTCCAGCACGTCTTTGCCGAGTCGGCTCATGGCCAGGCGTTTCAGCTCCACGGCGTCGCGAGGCTCAGGCACGTCCGCGATCAGAGCGGCGGCGGCGTCGAGGCGGAACTTCGGTTTCGAGGTGCGGGCGGGAGCCCCCCGGCGCAGCCAGGCCAACTCCTTGCGCAGGATGTTCCGCCGCCTCGCCGCGCCGGCCGCCAAGCGACGGTCGCGCTCGACCCGTTGCAGAACGTAGGCGCCGTAACCGCCCTCGAACGGTTCGACGGTCGCGTCGTGGACCTCCCAAGTGTTCTGGGAGACCTGGTCCAAGAACCAGCGGTCGTGGGTGACCAGGGCCAGCGCGCCGCGCCGCGCGGGCCAACGTTCCTTCAAGTGAAGCGCCAGCCAGGCGATGGCGCCCATGTCGAGATGGTTGGTCGGCTCGTCCAAGAACAGGACGTCCCAGTCCTGGATCAAGATGGAGGCCAAGGCGGCCCGGCGGCGCTGGCCACCGGACAATTGGGAGACCGGTTGGTCCAGCGACAGACCGGTCAGCAGGGCGGCGACAACCTCCCGGGATCGCGGGTCGGAGGCCCAGGTGTGGTCGGGCCGGTCGCCCACCACGACCTGTCGCACGGTCGCGGCCGGGGGCAGATCGTCGGATTGGTCCAGCAGGCCGACACGGATTCCGGTGCGTCGGGTGACCCGCCCGGCGTCCGGCGCGAGCCGCCCCGCCAACAGTGCCATGAGCGTCGACTTGCCCTCGCCGTTCCGTCCGACTATCCCGATTCGGTCGCCGTCCGCGAGGCCCAGTGAGATGCCGTCCAGGACCGGCGAGCCGGTGAAATCGATGGAGACCGCTTCAGCGCCGAGCAGGTGCGCCATCAGTCCGAGCTGTTCCCCGCACCTTTGTCGGCCCGACCCGCCCGGTCTGCCCGGTCGGCCCGCTCGACCGGGATCAGCAGTTTCGCCAACGCCGCCGCCAGCCGTTGCCGAGTCGCGCCAGGCAGGGCCGCCAACCATTCGGCTTGACGTTCCAGCAGGTCGGCCAGGGCGTCGTCGACCCGCTGGCGACCGGTCTCGGTCAGGCGCACGCGCACCATCCGGCGGTCGTTGGGGTCCTCGTGCCGCTCGATCAGCCCGGCGGCCTCGATCCGGTTCAGCCGGTTCGTCATGGCGCCGGTCGAGAGCAGTATCGCGGCCGACATCTGGCCGGGCGTCAGCTCGTAAGGCGCGCCGGACCGCCGCAACTCGGCCAGCACGTCGAACTCCCAGCCTTGCAGGCCGTAGCGGGCGAAGGACTCTTGGCGCATGTGGTCCAAGTATTTGGCGAGGCGGGTGACGCGGCTGAAGACTTCCAGGGGTGAGGCGTCCAGGTCGGGTCGTTCGCGCCCCCACGCCTCGACGACTAGTCCGGTTGCGTCCTGAAGGTCACGGGGCGGGCTGCTCATGGCAGTCAACCATAGCTGAGCATCACTCCATGTCGAGAGTCCTTAGTCTGGGCGCCCGCTCCATGCCGCGCAACCCGTTCCAGCCCAGATTGGTCAGGTGGGCAGCCACCATCGTCTTGTCCGGTTCCTTGGCCTCCAGCCACCATTGCCCGGTGAACGCGATCATGCCGACCATCATCTGCGCGTACAGGGGCGCCGTGTCAGGGTCCAGGTCGTGGAGCTCGAACTCGGTCACGAGCAGTCGCTCGACCGTTCGGGCCACGTCGCCCAGCATGGAGGAGAACGGCCCCGTCGCCTGCGCCACCGGCGAGTCCCGGACCAGGATCCTGAAGCCGTCCTCGTTCTGCTCGATGTAGTCCAGCAGCGCCAGGGCGGTCCGCTCCACGATCCGTTTGGGGTGGTCGTGGATGTTGAGGGCGGCGGTCAGGCGCCCGGACAGTTCCTGCACCTCCCGGTCCACGACCACGGCGTAGATGCCCTCTTTGCCGCCGAAATGCTCGTAGACCACCGGTTTGGAGACCTCGGCCCGCGCGGCGATCTCCTCCACGCTGGCCGGTTCGAAGCCCTTGACGGCGAAGACCGCGCGCGCCACCGAGATCAGTTGCTCGCGCCGTTGTTGTCCCGTCATGCGTTGACGGCTGGGGTGTTTGCTGCGGCGTGCCACGCCTCTATCTTGCCCGATGCCGCCCGCCCAGTCCCAGCCCGGCACGGGTTCCGGGGGCGCGGCCGGGCGCCGGGCGGCGGCTAGCATTGTCCGGGCGCCACTCCGGCCGAAACCAGAATGAGGGGGTGAACGATGCCTGAACGGCCGCTCCGGGTCTTGATCTACGGTTCGTGTGTCTCGCGCGACGTTTTCGAGTTTTTCGAGCCCGCGGACGGGATCGAATTGGTCGAATACGTGGCCCGCTCATCAATGATCTCGGCTATGTCCAAGCGTCCCTTCGAAGGGGTCGACGTGGACGCGATCCAGTCGGCCTTCCGCCGCCGGATGGTTGGTTGGGACCTGGGTTCGACCAAAGTGAAGGACCTGATCGCGGAGGCTGATTTCGACATCATCCTGATCGACCTGATCGACGAGCGCTATCCGCTGCTCCGTCGGGGCCGGGAGACTTTCGCGACGGATTCGTCCGAATTCGAGGAGACGGGTTTCGTCGAGACTTCGGAGAGGAGGCTCGATTGGCGGTCGCGGGAGCGGTTGGCGGCTTGGCGGCGGGCGTGGAGACGCCTCGCCCGCGAATTGAAGCGGGCGAAGAAACTCGACGCGGTGCGCCTCAACCGCGCCTTCTGGGCCACCAAAATGTCGGACGGCACCGACTATCCGGGCGTGGCTGTCAATCCGGCGGCCCACGGCCAAGTCAATGCCGTCCTAGCACAAATGTACGCTTGGATCGAGCGTGACTTAGACCTAAGTCAAGTCTATGATTACGAGGACTCCGAATTGACCGCGGACACGGAACACAAGTGGGGCACGGCGCCGTACCATTTTCCGCCCGCCTACAACCAGCGTCTCAAAGCCAACTTGCTGGCCGAACGCCGCCAGCTCCGTTCCCTCGATTGAGTGCCGGGGCACCCACCTGCACGATCCAAGGCGACTGGGCGGCATCGTCCAATGACCGGCTCCGCCCCCAGGACTCGAACCTGGACTCAAGGCACCAAAAACCCGTGTGCTGCCAATTACACCAAGGCGGAAAGCCTTACTAGTGTGCCACGACTAGCCACCCCCGCGCGCCCGACTAAGCTGTACTAGTCAAACCCCCGCTGCTACTTGAGCGTTGGAGAACCGAATCTATGACCCAGCCCGTCGTGATCGTCCTGGCTGCCGGCGAAGGCACCCGCATGAAGTCCACCACACCCAAGGTCCTCCATCAGGCGGCCGGGCGCACCCTCCTGGGGCATGCCGTCGACGCGGCCCAGGGCCTCGACCCGGGCCGGATCGTGGTGGTGGTCCGCCACGGCCGCGACCAGGTCGCCGCCGAGGCCCTCCGTCTAGCCCCGCAGGTGGTCGTCGCCGACCAGGATGACATCCCCGGCACCGGCCGCGCGGTCCAGTGCGCTTTGCAGGCGTTGGACCAGGTTGACGATGCCGCCGTCCCAGCCCCGACCGCCCCGGCATCCGACCATTCCACGGCGACAGACGCCCTCGCGCAGGTCGTGGTGATCTGCGGCGACACCCCGCTGATCGACGCGGGCACGCTCGAAGCGCTGGTCCAGGCCCATCTGGCTGATGGCAACGGCATCACCCTGCTCAGCGCCGTGGTCGAAGACCCGTTCGGCTACGGGCGGATCGTGCGCGACGAATCCGGCCAGGTGGCCAAGATCGTGGAGGAACGCGAAGCCACGCCCGAACAAGCTGCCATCCAGGAGATCAACGCCGCCGCCTACGTCTATGACGCCGAAGTGCTGCGAGAAGGCTTGGGACGGCTCGGCAGCGCGAATGACCAAAGAGAGGTCTACCTGACGGACATCGTCGAAGCCGCTCGCGCGGCCGGGCGCGCCGTGAGGGCCATCATCGCCGACGATCCGGCCATCGTCCAGGGCGTCAACGACCGGGTCCAACTGGCTCAGGCCGCCGCCGCGATCAACCAGCGGATCGTCAACCAGGCCATGATCGACGGCGTCACCGTGATAGATCCCGCCTCCACCTGGATCGAAGCCGAAGTCGAGATCGAACCTGACGCGACCCTCATGCCGGGCACGCGCCTGGCGGGTCGCACCAGGGTGGGGACGGCCAGCGTGATCGGGCCGTTCACCACGTTGACGGACACGGAGGTCGGCGCCGGCGCCACCGTCGACCGGACGGTCGCCAACCAGGCCCGCATCGGGGATGGCGCCAAAGTCGGGCCGTTCACTCATTTGAGGCCCGGCACGGTGCTGGGCACGGACACCAAAGCGGGCTCGTTCACCGAACTCAAGGCCGCCCAGCTCGCCCAGGGCGCCAAGGTCCCGCACCTGGCCTACGTCGGGGACGCGAGCGTGGGCGAGGCGGCGAACATCGGCGCGGGCACCATCTTCGCCAATTACGACGGCGTCACCAAGTCGAAATGCGTGATCGGCCCGGCGGCCCGAGTCGGCTCGAACAACGTGATCGTGGCGCCGGTCGAGCTGGGCGCGGGCGCGTATTCCGGGGCCGGCGCCGTGGTGCGCGGCGACGTGCCGCCGGGATCGTTGGCGGTCAGCGCTGGCAGCCAGCGCGTGATCGAGGGCTGGACCATCCGCAAACGTCCCGG
>JAISCU010000097.1 GCA_031265345.1 Bifidobacteriaceae bacterium | reverse complement strand
CCAGGTTAGCCCGCCACCGGGCTGGCGTCATGGTCAACACCGCCTGGGTCCTAGGTATTCCCACCCAGCCGCAGAAATCATCGGATGATCTGACTCGCGGCCGGTTTGGAGGCGTTGCCGAATGTTGTTCCGGGAAGTCTAGCCGATACCGGATCGCCGGGGTAGGCCGTTTCGAGTAGGCCCCACACTTGGCAGCGAAATTACTGGTCAGAACGTCATAAGGGACCAGATGCGGCGCGCCGGAACGGTGCCCCGACAAGGTCATGCGAGCCGTCCGCCACGGCCCGTCCCAGCCGCTCCCGCAGAACATCGATTCCGCCGTCAGCAGAACGCCGTCAGTCGGCTAGATGTCTTCGATGCGGATGCGATCCGGGGTCACGCCAGCGGCGCTGGCGGCCCATTCCTGGAGCTCCTCGGTGATGACGAAGCGGGGGAACACCCAGCCGTCGTCCATGCGGTCCTCCCACGGCACCTGCGCCGCCGTGGGGCCGTGCTTCGCGACGAGTTGTTCGCCGACCTCCTGGGCGCCAGTGCCCTCGTACACCTCGCGCCAACCGGGTGCATCCACCGTTAACCGAATCATGCGCGTTCATCCTTTCCGCGGGTAACCGGGTCCAAGCCTACCGGTGGCGGTCAAGCACTTGCGGGGTCAGGGCCAGAGTTTGTCGGCCAGGGTCAACCCGGCCGCCACCGCCATGTCCATGTCCAAGTACTGGTAACGGCCGAGCCGCCCGCCGAACCAGACCTCGGGCTCGGCGGCGGCCAGCGCGCGGTAGCGCTCCAGGCGTTCACGGTCCTCGGGCGTGTTGATCGGATAGTAGGGTTCGTCGCCAGCGGCGGCCAGGCGCGAGAACTCGCGTGCGATCACGGTCCGGTCGGCCGGGTAGTCGCGTTCGGGATGGAAATGCCGGAACTCGATCACGCGGGTCCACGGCTCGGCCAGGTCCGCGTAGTTCATGACCGAGCAGCCCTGGTAGTCGCCGGTGGCGGGCCGCTCCCACTCGAAGTCGAGGGTGCGCCAGCCGAGCGGCCCGGCGGCGTAGCCGAAGTAGCGGTCGATCGGCCCGGTGAACACGACCGGGACCTGGCCGACACAAGCGGCCTTCGTGAGCCGGGCGGCGGCATCGTGCGAGCGGCCCTCCTGAGGCGTCAGGAAGTCGAGCCCCGTGACCAACTCGATCCGGGGGTGGCTGGCCAGGCGTTCCCACAGGGCCGTGTAGCCGTCCACCGGCAGGCCCTGGTGCGGGTCGGAGAAGTAGCGCGTGTCGTAGTTGTAGCGCACGGGCAGGCGGGTGATCACCGAGGCCGGCAGGCGCTCGACCGGAGTCTGCCACTGTTTCGCCGTGTAGTCGCGGATGAAGGCCTCGTACAGGGGCCGCCCGATCAGCGAGATGGCTTTGGTCTCCAAATTCGTGGACGATCCTCGGGGTCCCCGCGAAAGATTCGTCTGAGCCGCATGGGTGCCATCGGCACTGGCGTGGGGTGGCGAATATTTCGTGGGGTGGGGTGCCGTTTGGTCGGCTCCGGAGGCCCCGTCGGGTCCCCCCTCACCGGCCTGGGAGGCGATCAACTCGCGGGCCTGGTCCGGACCCAGGGCGGAGCGGAAGAACTGGTTGATGGTGCCCAGGTTGATGGGCAGGGGGTAGACCTCGCCGCCGTGGTTGGTGAAGACGCGATGGGTGTAGCCGGTCCAGTCGGTGAAGCGGCTAAGGAACTCCCAGACGCGCTGATTCGAGGTGTGGAAGAGGTGGGCGCCGTAGTTGTGGACCTCGATCCCGGTGGCCGGGTCGGTCGAGGAGTAGGCGTTCCCGCCGATGTGGTCGCGGCGCTCGACCACTGTGACCGCGAGCCCGCGTTCGGCGGCCACGCGGGCGACTGTCAGGCCGAACGGTCCCGCGCCAACGATCACCAGGTCAGTCATTAGAGCCTCCTACGCTTGTTCCCATATTCAAGGGAGGCGGGACCGAGCCCTCCCGGTACGCCGCCAGCACCTCGCCAGCCGGTCCGTCCATCACCAGTTCGCCTTTCTCCAACCAGAGCGCGCGTTCGCACATCGCCTCGACCGCCTTGGCCGAATGCGAGACCAGGAACACGGTCCCGGCTTGTTGTTGCACTTGCAGGATCTTGTCGCGGGAACGGCGCTGGAACTCGGCATCGCCGGTCGAGAGCGCCTCGTCGATCATCAAGATGTCCGGCACCTTGGAGGTGGAGATGGCGAAGCGCAGCCGCGACGCCATACCCGAGGAGTAGGCGTTCATCGGCAGGCCGACGAACTCCCCGATGCCCGCGAACTCGACTATCGAATCGAAACGCTGGCGCACCTCGGCGCGGGTCAGCCCGAGCGCGAGGCCTCCCAGCATGATGTTGCGCTCGCCCGTCAGCGCCATCAGCAGCGCGGCGTTGACGCCCAGCAGGGCGCACTGGCCGGCGGCGTAGACGGCGCCCTCCGAATACGGCATGAGCCCGGCCATCGCCCTGAGCAGGGTCGATTTCCCGGCGCCGTTGCGGCCCACTATCCCGATCGACTCGCCCTCGTGGGCCACGAACGAGACGCCGCGCACGGCGTGGACCTCGCTGACAGCGCCCACCGAGCGCGAGGCGCGGTCGAACACCCGCCGGTAGAGGGAGGGCCTGTAACCGGTCGAGGCGCCCAGTTTGCGGCCGCCGAAGACCCGGTAGCGGACGTGCACCTGGTCCACCACCATGGTGGGAGTGGCGCCGTCGCCTGGGCTGCCGTCTGAGCCGTCGCGTGGGGCGCCGAGCGCCGCGCGCGAGGAGTGCCGCGGAATGTCGGCGAAGGCGGCCTCGTCGAGCGAGAAGTCGATGTCGTCAGTCCCGGCCATAGCGCGCCTCCGCCAGCCAGAAGAAGACGTACCCAGTCACCAGCACGACCACCGAGTAGATCACGCCCAGCCCCCATTCGAGCGCCCCGGCCGGCACGTCCGCCAAGATGGCCGAACGGGCCAGGCGCAGGTAGAGCGCGAAGGGCTCGTAGATCGCGATCTGCCCGAGCAGCCCGAACCCCACCGCCAGCACCTCCAACGGGAAGAACACCCCCGCCAGGTAGCGGGCCAGTTGGGTGAAGATCGGCACCAGGTTGCCCAAATCCGGGGTGGCGGAGACCAGCCGGGCCAAGAAGAACCCGCAGCCCAGCACGAACATGTAGATCAGGACCACGGCTGGGATCAGCAGCAGCCACGACCAGGTCGGCGTGTGCCCCTTGGCCAGGACTATCACCAACATGATGATCAGCGCCGGCCACATCATGATCAACTCGGTGCCGGTGACGGAGATCGGCAGCACCGCGCGCGGGAACTCCAACGCCCGCACCAATTTGACTTTGGACGCGATGGCCCGGCCGCCGTTGTTCAGCCCCGAGGCCATGAACTCGAACAGGAAGGTTCCGATCACCAGGTAGGACAGGAAGTCCGCGACCCCGCGGGAGGCCTCCTTGATGATGATCCCGAAGACGATGTAGAAGATCCCGACCTGGAGCAGCGGTTTCAGCACGCCCCAGAGCTGTCCCAGGTACGAGCCCTGGTTCTTGCCGTAGGCGTCGGACCGGGCCAGTTCCCAGGTGAAGTCGCGGCGGCGCCAGATCGACACCGTGTAGGCGCCCAGGCGGGGACGCGCCCCGAGCTTGCGCAAGCCGAATCGGGAGGCCAGCGCGGCGGCATCGGCGGTGGGAAGAGCCGTTGGCCGCGACGGTGAGTTCACAGGTCAAGGTTATCGTGGACGCCGAGACGCCCTACTCTTTATTACCGTGCTGCGATTGGACCACGTTGTCAGGGACTACGACTGGGGCTCGGCCGAACAAGTGCCGCGATTGTTGGGCTGGGAGCCGACCGGCAGGCCGGTCGCCGAAGTCTGGCTGGGGGCGCACCGGACGGCATCGGCGCTGGTGGCGCGAGGCGAGGACGACGCCGGAGTGTCGTTGCGGGACGTGATCGCGCGCGACCCGGTGGGTTGTTGCGGGCCGACCACGCCCGAACTGCCGTTCCTGCTGAAGGTCCTGGGCGTGGCCGAGCCGCTGTCCCTGCAAGTCCACCCCGGCGCCGAGCAATCGCGGGCCGGATTCGCTCGCGAGGAGGCGGCGGGCATCCCGCTCGACGCGCCGAACCGGACCTACAAGGACCCGCACGCCAAGCCGGAGATGGTGTACGCGCTGGCGTCGTTCGAGCTGTTGGCCGGTTTCCGCAGGCCGGAGGAGGTGCGTGCCTCACTGGAGCCGTTGGCGGCCGGGTCGTCCCTGGCCCAAGCGTTGGTCCAGGCGCTGGCGCCGGGCAACCGCGAGGGGCTTCGCCGGGCCCTGGAGATAGCCCTGACCGGTCCGGAGGCCGGGCCCGAGGCGGTGATGGAGTTCACGGCCGCCTGCCGTCGCCAACTGGCCGCGCCGGGCGACGATCCGGGCCCCTACGCGCTGCCCGTCGCCCTGGCCAAACGCTACCCCGGCGACCGCTCGCTGGCCGTGGTCATGATGATGACGCACGTCTCGCTGGCGCCTGGCGAGGCCCTCTACGTCGCCCCCGGCACCCTCCACACCTATCTGCGCGGGCTCGCGGTCGAACTGCTGGGGCCTTCCGACAACGTCTTGAGGGCGGGCTTGACCAGCAAGTACGCCGATCCGGCGCGAGTCCTGACCTCGATCGACTGGGCGGGGCGCGGCCCGGTCCGCCCGGTTGTCTCCCGCGAGGGAGCGGTGCGGTTCCTGCGCCCGCCGGTGGCGGCGTTCCAACTGGCCGACGTCCGGGTGGCCGGCGCCGTCGAAGTGCCGCTGACCGGCCCCCGGATCGCATTGGCCCTCGAGGGCGAGGCGACCGCCTTCACCGGCCTGGGGTCGCTGCACCTGTCGCGGGGGCAGTCGTTGTTCGCGATGGCCTCCGAGGGCGCCATGACCCTGCGCGGGAAGGGCCGCGTGATCGTGGCCGCGCCCGGCCGCACCCCCGCGGCCTAGCCCGCCCGCGTCGGGACGCAAAGGATAGCGGCCCGGAGCGATCCGAGGGCCGAGGCAGCGCCGTGAACGACCCGCAAACCGCCTCTGGAGCCGGTTTTGGGCCGATTCGGGCCCAAAGATGAAGCTCATGTGAATACTCTGACCATAGGACTTGCCAAGATGACAAAGCTGTAATTTCATTGGTGCAACCTGTTTTTCAGATTGATCTGGTGCCTGCGAGGAGACGACACGTGTGGAATGTACTGGGCGAAGGCGCTCTCACCCTTGAATCCGGCGTGATCGACCCGCGATCCGGCGTGCCCGATCTGTTCGGCGGCCGCGAGGACACCGGGCCGCTCGGATGGCAGCAGCGGGCGCTCTGCCCCCAGACCGACCCGGAGGCCTTCTTCCCCGAGAAGGGCGGCTCCACCCGCGAGGCCAAACGCATCTGCGCCGCCTGTGAAGTGAAGGTGGAGTGCCTCGACTACGCCCTCGAGAACGATGAGCGCTTCGGCATCTGGGGCGGTTTCTCGGAGCGCGAGCGGCGCCGCTTGAAGCAGCGCAGGTCGCAGTAGCAGTGCCCAATCACGCCAGGACCGACTTCTCAGCACCTCCGTACACGGCTGGCGCCTTCCAAACCGCGCCCGCGACCATGAGCGCGCCGCCCCACGTGGTGGCGGTGATCGCCACCGACGGGCGGTCGGAGTACTTGCCGCGCGCCCTGGTGGCTCTGGCGTCGCAGACGGTCCGGCCGGGCGCGGTGGTGGTGGCGGACGCCGGACCGCAGTCCGACCCGGCCATCGCGGAGATGGCCATCCGTTGTGGCATCCCGCGCGAGATCCTGACGGTGGTCCATGCCGTGCGGGCGAAGAACTTCGGGCAGGCGGTCGCGGCCGGCCTGTCCGGGCGCGACGCGGGCGCGCAACTCTGGTTGTTGCACGACGACTCCTACCCCGCGCCCGATTGCCTGGCCAACCTGATGGCCTGCGTAGAGGTCGCGCCCTCGGTGGCGGTGGCCGGGCCGAAGCAGGTCCGAGCCGACGATCCGACCCGCTTGGGCGAGGTCGGCGTCACCACCACGCCGTTCGGCCGCCGCGTGCCGAACGGCCGGGACGGCGAACTTGACCAGGGCCAATACGACGCCCTCGAGGACGTGCTGGCGGTGGGCAGCGCCGGGATGCTGGTCAAGAGCGATGTCTGGCAGTCGCTGGGCGGATTCGCCTCGGGGCTGGGCCCGTTCCGCGACGGGCTCGAGTTCTGCCGCCGCGCCCGCCTGGCCGGGTACCGAGTGGTGGTCGAGCCGACCGCCGTACTGGAGCACGAGCAAGCCTCCTACAAGGGACTGCGAGAGGCCGAGCGCCGCCGCCGGGCCGCCCCTGAGGCAGACGCCGAGCGCCCCGAGCCGTCCACGGACCGGTCCTACGGCGCGCGCCGCCGCGCGCTGATCTTCACCGAGTTGGTGGACGCGCCCCTGTGGGCGCTCATCCCCATCGCCGTGGCGGCGGCGGTCGCCGGGATTGGCCGCTTCTTCTGGCGGATCGCGGCCAAGGACTTCCGCCTGGCCGTCGACGAGGTTCTAGCCCCGGTGGCCGTCCTGACTCGGTTCGACTCCGTCGCCCGCGCCCGCTACGTGGCTGGCCGGACGCGCCGCATGCCCCGCCGTCGGCTGGCGTCGCTCCAGGTCAGCACCTCCGAGGCGCGACAGGCTCGGCGTGACCGTCGCATGACCGAGGCCGAGCTCAGACGCCGGACCCTCGCTCCCACCGAGATCGAGATGGCCGAGCTTCGTGAGCTGGCCTCGCGCCGCCGGCGCATGATCACGGCCGTGGTCCTGGTCGCGGTCGCCATCACCGGGGCGGCGATGTACCGCTTGGTCGGGCCGGGTTTCATCACTGGCGGCGCGCTCGGCTCGCAGGACGCCGCGGTGACCGAGCTGGCGCGCCTGGCGGCCGGGGGGTGGCTGACGCAGGGGTTGGGGGAGCCCGGTCCGGGCGATCCGTTCAACGCCGTCCTGGCGGTGCTGACTTTGCTGTGCTTCGGCCACGGCGCCACGGCCGTCAAGCTGGCATTGCTGGCGGCCCCGCTGATCGCCGCCCTGGGAGCTTGGTTCGCCGCGGGGGCGGCTGCCCGCTCGGTCTGGATCAGGGCCTGGGTCGCGATCTTCTACCTGGCCGCGCCGTCCTTGTGGGCAGCCGTGGCGCAGGGGCGATTGGGCGCGGTGGTGGCCCACGCCGCTTTGCCTTGGGCCTTGCTGGGGGCGGCCCGCGCCATCGGCGTCAACTGTCTCGACGTCCGTCCAGCGGTGGCCGATGCCGCCGGGACGGTCCGCGCGTCCGTCTTGGTCGCCCGGCCGGGCTCGTTGGCGGCGGCGGCCTTCGCGGGCTTGGCCTTCGCCGTCGCGGCGGCGGGCAGCCCGGCGCTGCTGGCTCCGGGGCTGATGGCGGTCGTGGGGGCGTTCGTCCTGGCCGGAAAGGGCCGACGGGCGCGCTTGGTGTGGGTGGCGCTGCCGGTTCTGGCCTTGTTCTTGCCCCTGATCTGGGATGCCGTGGCGAGCGACCAATGGCGGGCGTTGTTGGCCGATCCGGGCCCGGTGCTGGCCTACCAGCCGGCCCCGTTCTGGCTTCAACTGCTGGGCTGGCCGGCGGAGCCGTCGTTGCCCGGCCTGGTCCCGGCGGGGCTGGTCCAACCGGTCGCCGCGCTCCTGACCGGAGCCTTGGCGGTGGCCGCCGTCGGGGCGTTGTTCCGGACGGGCAGGCGAGCCAGGGCTGTCCGCTTCGGCTGGTTCCTGGCCGTCCTCGGCGCGGCCACCATCTTCGTCTTGGACCGCCTGGGCGTGACCGTCGACGGGCTGGAGCCGGTGCGCGCCTGGACGGGAGGCGCTTGCGCCTTGGTCCTCATCGGCCTGGCGCTCGCCGCCGCCTCAGGACTCAGCGGGGCCGTCGGCGAGGTCGGGGCGCGGCATCGGCGGCTGAGAGCTGGGCTCGCGACGGCCTGTGTGGCAGCCCTGGTGGCTGGACCGCTGGCCGGGGGAGTCGTGGACGTGTGGCAGCGTTTGGGGCACTCGGATGTGCGGCGCGCGGCCACCGATCCGATGCCCCCCATCGTGGCCGCGGAGGCGACGGGCCCGCGCGCGACCTACGCCTTGGTGGTGGGCGCCGGCCAGGACGCGGCTTTGCGCTGGGACCTGGTCCGCGGCGCCGGGCATCAGCTCTCCGAGGCTGCGGGTGTGGCCGGGTCGCGCCAGTTGGGCGGCTGGCCCGGTCGGGTGGCCGTTCCCGATGCCGCCGATCAGGCGGTCAGCCAAGTCGTGGCCGCCATCTCCGCGCGCAACCCCGGCGACGCCGCGGCCACCCTGGCGTCCTTCGGGATCGGCTTCGTCCTGGTCGGCGCGGAGGATCAGTCCCTGGCCGCCGCGCTCGACGCCACGGCCGGCATGACGCGGGTCCGCGAGGACGCCGACGGGGCGGTGGTCTGGCGGGTCGGCCGGTCCGAGCGCGATTCCGGCGGCCCGAGCGTCGACGCGGCCGCGCGCCTGCACGTGGTGGACACCGACGGGTCGGCCGCCGCTCTGGACGCAGGGCCGGGCACCAACCTGCGGGCGAGCCTGCCCGACGGGCCGGATGGGCGCCGCCTGGTGCTGGCTGAACGGGCGGACGGCAAATGGCGGGCGTCGCTGGACGGCGAGCCGCTCGCGGCGGTCGAATCGGGCGGCTGGTACCAGGCGTTCGAGGTTCCGGCCGGTTCCGGCCGGCTGCACGTCTGGCACGCCGCGCCCTGGGGCTTCGCCCTGGCCCAAGTGGTGGTCTTGCTCCTGGCGGCGCTGCTGGCGTTGCCGATCCGCCGGGCCGCGGCAGTGCGGGAGGACAGCTGATGAGAGTGGTCAAACGGATCGCCGCGATTGTCGTGGCGCTGGTGGGTCTGGCGAGCGTGGGGGCGCTGGTGTGGGCGGACGGCGCCTGGTCGCCCGCTCCGGCGGTGGCCGGGAGCCCGGCTGTGATCGAGGTCGCGCCGGGCGATTCGGAGGTGGTCTGCGCCGCGAGCCTGAAACTGCCGGGCGACGGCGAGGACCAGGTCGTCTACGACCCCCGGTTCGACCCCAACGCCACGTCGGTCGACTCGATCACGCGCGGCCTGGTGGCGAGCGCCTCGGGGGGGCGGGCCCAGGGGTTGGACGAGGCTTCGGCCCCCGCCCGGCTGTCGGGTCGGGGGACCGACGTGGCCGTCACCAACGAACGCGTGGGCGAGGCACCGGTCCAACTGGTCGCCTCGGCGGCGGGCGAAGGCGAAGCGGCGCCGGCGGCGGCGGGGGCGACCTTCCAGCACCTGGCCGACGGCGACCTGCGCGGCGTGGCCGCCGCCGCCTGCATCCCGGCCAGCTCGGACGCTTGGATCGTCGCCGGATCGACCGAGACCGGCTCGTCCTCGCGCCTGCTGTTGACCAACGCCGGTTTCACCAACGTCCGGGCCGATTTGAAACTGTGGGACGGCGCCGGGGAAGTCGAGGCGGTCGGCCTGACGGGGCTGGCGGTGCCGGCCCGATCGCAGCGAGCCGTCCTGTTGGAGGGGTTCATCGGCGAGAGCTCGCGGCTGGTGGTGCAGGTCACCGCCACGGGCGGCGATCTGGCGGTGTTCCTGCAGCACTCGCGCCTGGAGGGCCTGACCCAAGGCGGGGTCGAGCTGGCGGTGCCCGGACTGGCGCCAGCCCAGGAGGTGACGGTGCCGGGCCTCAACGTGACCGCCTCGACCTTCGACTCCGCCCGGACCTCGGCCCTGCGAGTGCTGGTCCCCGGCGACCTCGCCGCCGTGGTGAACGTCGAACTCTGGGGGCCTGACGGACCCACCAGCCTGCCGGGGCTCGAAGACGCGATCATGAACCCCCGAGTGGTGACCGACCTGTCGCTGGGCGGCCTGGCCGAAGGACGCTACACCGCGGTCATCCGCTCCGACCAGCCGGTGGTGGCCTCCGGGCTGTCGTTGCGGACCAGCGGAGAGGGCCAGCCCGAGGAGCTCGCGTGGACCCCCTCGGCGGCATCGTCAACCGAGGGCTACGTCGCGCTGCCAACCTCCGACTTGGACGCGTACCTGGTGGTCGGCTCGGGGGTCGCCACGAGCCTGGAGTTGACGCCGATCGACCAGCGAGGCCAGGCCGGCGCCTCCACCAAGGTCGAGGTGCCTGCGGGAACCACCCGGGCACTAGACCTGGAGGCGATGGGCGCGGACGGCGAGACCGCAGCGCTCCGGTTCCGCTGGGACGGCCCGGTCGGGGCGCTGGCGCTCAACGTTAGCGCCGACGATCCGGACGGCGAACTGATCTCGGCCGTGGTCCCGGCCTCGCTCAGTCTCAGCTCGGCCGAAGTGCGGGTGTACCCGGCCGCGCCCTGAGGCCGGTCGGTCAGCCCTCGAACGGCACCTTCGCGACCGGATCGCCGAAGTCGGCTCCCCACACCCAAACGGCGTCCGGAGCGCAGACGTAGAAGTGGTCGCCCACCCTGAGGCCGCGCAACTCGCCCTTGGGCCAATCCTCGGTCCACATCCCGGTCAGGTCGAGGCTCGCCTTCGGCTCGAAATCGCCGTTCGAGTCGGCGACGTAGACCAGATATCCCCACTCGACGTCCGTCTGCCCGTAGCTCAGGGCGGGGAAGCCGATCATGGAACGGGCCGGGTCGGCGTAGACGGCCCGATGGTCGTCAAGCGCTGCCGAGGACTCGGCCTCGACCGGCAGGCTGGAGCTGACGGTCACGTCGAAGGGGTCGGAGATGTCGAACACGGCCAGTTTCATCCCGCCCGTCAACCCCGTCGCGTTTCCGGCATAGCCCAGGCCGACCAACCGGTCCTCGCCCCACGGATGCAGATAGGCGCTGAAACCGTCGATCTTCAGGGCGCTCATGACTTGAGGGGCGGCCGGATCGGCCAGGTCGATCGCGAACAGCGGATCGGTCTGGCGGAAGGTCACCACGTAGCCGGTGGCGCCCATGTAGCGGACAGACTGGATCGATTCGTCCCGCATCAGTTCCGGAATCTCGCCCACCATGGTGAGGTCCTGGTTCAGCACGAACAGGGCCGCGTGGGTGGGTGTGCCGCCTTCCCAGTCGCCGTCGACCGTGGTGGCGATGCGGAGGTTCGACTCGTACTCGTCGAGCGCGAACTGGTCCACCGGGCGGCCCGGCACGGAGCCCTGGGCGGCCAGGGCCAGTTGGCCGTCCGCCAAGGAGACCCGCATCAAGTGGGTGACGGTGCTGTACGAGCCGCCACTGAATCCGAACTGCTCCAGGAAGGCGTTCAGGCCCTCGGCCTCCCACTCGGTCGAGGCCAAGTAGAGATTGTCCTGGCTCATGTACACGACCTCGGAGCCGCCCAGAACCGCCAGCTCGCTGATCCGTTCGCGGCTGCCCAGGTCGATGGCTGTCATGACCACATATTCGGCGCCGTTCGGCTTCTCCCAGATGGCCAGGTCGCTGGGCGCCATCACCTCCTGTTCGTCATCGACGGCGAGGCAGGGCGCGAAGGTGGCGGGGTCGGCCGGGTCGGTGGTGGACTCGTCGCCGACCCAGTAGTTGGAGACCAGGTACAGTTTGCCGTCCGCCAGACGCGAGGCCTGGTAGGACCCGTCCTGGCCGAAACTGGTCAGCTGGCGGGGCTCGCTCGGCCTGGAGACGTCGTAGAGCACGACTGTCGTGGTGGACTCCTCGTAGGACCAGTATGGATCCGGCACCCCTACCAGCCGACCATCCTCTTCGACGGGGGTGACCGGCCCCGGGACGTACTCGGTCCGGCCCAGGACCACTGCCAGGGTCGAGCCGTGCAGCATCAGGTCGGAGATCGCCGCCCACGATTCCTGCCCGGTGGCGTCTGCGGAGGCGTCCGTGGCGGCGTCCGTGGAGGCGACCGTGTCGATCCGCGCGATCTCCTTGGTGGCGGCCCCGTCGGCCTTGATCAGCACCACCTCGGTGCCCGAGGCCACGAAGATGGTCTCGCCGTCAGTCTTGACGATGTCTCCCTCGTCTATGCCCTCGACTTGGACATTCGTGCCGGTGTAGTCGCTCTGACCGCTTGTTCGGCTGGTGTACGCGTCCGCGTCCATGGCCCCGGCGGCCGCCTCAGGCGCGGCAGCGCTGTCTTCCGTGACGCCCCATCCGCCGCCCCGAGCCCCGTCGTCCTGCCACGTCCGTTCCAAAGCCGCGTACACGGCATCGTAATCCAACGGTTGTTCGACCGGCTCGACGGCGGGCTTGGTCGCGTCCAGCTTGGGGCCGCGGACCGTCGCGTAGACCACGGTGCCGACCAGCGCGACCGCCGCGACCGAGGCGGCGGCCACCAGCCAGGTGGTCGACCGGCGGCGCTTCGGCCGGGCCCCGGCAGCGCGTCGGCGGGCCTTGATGGGCGGCACATGGCCGGGCTGGGTTTGGCTGGGCTGGGTTTGGCTGGGCTGGGCGCCGTTGGACGATGCCGCCCGCCCGTCTCCCCCCAGGGCCTCGGCCTGGAGCCGCCCGTTCAAGCGGTTGACCAATTCCGGGCTTGGCTTCATTTGCTCGCGCATGGCGCGGAAGATCTCGTCAGTCATCGAATAATTCCTCTCGGAGTTGGTCTCGCATCTCGGTTCGGCCGCGTGACAGGCGCATCTTGACCGCCCCCGGCTCGAGTTCGAGCGTCGTGGCGATCTGGGCGATGGGCATGTCTTCGAAGTAGAACAGGTACAGAACTGTGCGAGTGCCCTCTGGCAGGGCGTTGAGGGCTCGGAAGATGGCGTCTTGGCGCTCGGTGGCGAAGGTGAAGCTGGCGGCGGTCGGCGCGGGTGGGTCGTCCGCGGTCAGCGGCACCACGCGCGTGCGCCATGACGAACCGGCGATTCGCCGCGCGATGTTCAAGGTGGTGCGCAGCAGCCAGGCCTTGCGATGCTCCTCGCTGCGGCACCGGGGCTGGGCGCGGTGGTAGGCCAGGAAGACCTCCTGGAACACGTCGTCGGCATCGCCCCGGCAGTTGGTGTGGGTCACAGCCACGCCGTAGACCGTGTCGCCGTAACGTTCCACCACCGCCTCGGTCCGTTCGATCGAGCCCGGCGTGGTGGCGAGGTCGCCGACCGCTGTGCCGGGCGGGCTGAAAGAATCG
>JAISCU010000082.1 GCA_031265345.1 Bifidobacteriaceae bacterium | reverse complement strand
GGAGGACGAGACGATGGGCAGCGGAACGGCGAAGCGTGCGCCGGAGGCGCCACCGTTCGCGGTGTGGGACCAGGCCAGGGGGTGCTGGGCGAGTGGCCACCCGGACCTGGAAGGGCGGCAGGCGCCCTGGCGGCAGATCTGGCCCGACTGGGCTTTGATTGCGTGTGGGCGGGCTTCCCGGCCAGCCTGGCTGGGGCGCCTCATCAACGCCGCCGGCTGTTCCTGCTCGCCGCCGCCAGCCGGGCCGGCGCCGACCCGGCAAGACGCGACAGCCCCCAGGCGGGCCCGCCCGCGCCAAGCGGGGCACGGGGCCGGGGGCGCGCACTTGACGGTCGACAGCCGCCGGCGCCAGCCAGGCGGGCAGACGAGTCGAGGAGACAACAGTGAGGCCAATCAAGACGCAGGCATCGATGAGCGGGTTCGTGGTGACCGACCCGGTCCTGTCCCGCCCGGAGGGCGGGCAGCCGCGCGCCTACATGCGGGTCGGGCAGGAGCACTACACCCCGAACGAGGACGGGTCGTTCACCCAGGGCGAGCCGTCCTACCACGACATGGTCGTTTTCGGCAGGCAAGCCGAGAGGGCCGCCACCCTGTTCAGGAAAGGCGACCGGTTCCTCGCGGAGGGCCGCGTCCACACCCGCCGCCACACCGGCCCGGACGGGTCCGAAACCGACCGCGAGGAGTTCAACGCGCGCCGCGTCGGCCACGACGCCGCCATGACCACGTACCAGGTGGACCGGACCCCGCGCCGCGCCCAGCACGCAGCGCCCGCCGCCGCCCAGGCGGCGCAGACCGGGGCCGGCCCGCAAGGCCGCGACCCGCGCGCCCCGCGCCAGGACCGGATCACCGCCGCGCCGGCGGCGGGAATGTGAAAGGCGGGCAGGCGCCCATGAGCGCGAACCACACCGAAAACAAGAACCAAGCCCCGCCGCCCGGAGCCGGCGCAGGCGGCCTCCTGGAGCAGCCCGAGCCGGACCCGGGCGCGGATCCGTGGGGCGGGGACCTCGGCCCCGGCGGGTGGCCGCGTGACGAGGACGGGGACGGGCCGGCCCGCCCGATAGTGTGGGCGGCCCTGTCTAGCGACGACCTCGAGTGGGAATGGCTGGCGCTGAACGAGTGGGTGGAAGACCTGCGCCGCCTGTTCTCGATCCCGCCGAACGTGATCCCCCCGTACTGGCACCGCCACCCGCAGCTCCGCGAGCACCTGTCGGCTCTGCGGTCCCACTGGCTCGGCGCGTACGACCCCGCCCAGCACGCCTCCGCGCCCTTCGGGTGGATCAGGGACCTCGACGAGTGGCAGCTCAGGATGCGGGAAGCTGTCGCCCAAGCAGGCACCGGGATCGCCAGGGACCGGCCCCACCGGCTCGCCCTGTGGCCCGGCGAACCAGCCCCCGACCCGGCCGACGAGCCGCCGCCCGTCAACCTCCTCGACCGGTACGACGACTTCCTGGCCTACGTCGAATGGCACGTCGGGCGCCGCCGCGACCTGGAGGACCACTACCAGGAGATGCTCGACCAAGCCGAAGCCATCCGGCGCGGCTCCCGGTAGTGGGTCCGCCCATACAAGAGGAAAGCGGGCCCCGCCCCCATGCGTTTGGTGGCGGGGCCCGCTTTGTGGCGCGCGGGACTCGCGCCGGTCTACTGGTCGGGTTTGAGAGCCTGTTCCAAGATGCCGGCGGTGGAGGGGTCGACCATCCCGTCGGGGCGGATGTAGTGCTCAATGGTGATCTTCTTGTCGGTGTGTCCGAGCAGTTCGGCGGCGAGGTCGACGTCGGCCGACCTTTTCACCTCGGTTGCGACGGTGCGGCGCAGGGTGTGGGGGGTGACCCGTCCGAGTCCGGCACCCGCGATCACGCGGCGCAGCTGACCGCGGACGTTGTGGGTGATCAACGGCGTGCCCGCGCGGGACTGGAACAGCAACGCGTCCGGGCGGGCGTCGTCGAGGTCGGCGAGCCTGCGGCGGATCGCCGCGGCCGTGAACGACGGGATGGCTACCACCCGCTGCGACTTGGCGGTCTTCGGGTGGTCTTGGCGGAAGGTCGGCTCCCCGGTTCGGGTGATGATGGTGCCGGTGATCGCGACGGTCGGCGGGTCGGAGGCCATGTCGAGGTCGCTCCGCCGGATGGCGAGTGCCTCGCCGATGCGGGCCGAGGTGCCGAGGATCACCTCGATCATCGCGGACAGCTGCCCGTCCGGTTTGGGGCCCGAAACGACCGGGGCGGCCTCCCATTCGCGGACCGCGGCCCTGACCTGGTTGACCTGGTCCGGGGTGAGCGCGTCCGGGGTGCGGGCCGGTTTGTGGAGGCGGGCGACCCCGTCCATCGGGTTGCGGACGATGACCTCGTGGCGAACCGCCAGCCCGAACGCCAACCGGAGCACCACCTTCGCCGAGGCGGCGCGGGAGTGGGACTTGTTGGCCAACTGTTTCAGGAGCATGTCGCAGCGGGCCACCCCGATCTCCCGCAGCGTCAGGTGTTCGAACGCTGGCAGCACCAGGCGGCGCGTGTTGGAGGCGTACAGGGTGATGGTCTGCTTGGCGAGCCGTCCCTCCAGTTCCAGGTCCGCCAACCAGTACTGCGCCAGCCGCCCGAAGGTCGAGTCCGCGGTCAGCTCCGCGCAGTCGGACCGGTCCACTTCCCTGGCGGCGAGTTTGGCTTTCAGCACCAGTGCGGCGCGGTTCCTGTCCGCTCCGGTGGCTTGCACCAGCCGGGAGACCCCGTCCCAGTCCCTGTAGCGGCAGCGGGCGCGGACCCGCCCGGAGGCGCAGGCGTTGAAGTGGATCTCCCCGAATGTGCCGACAGGCTGCCTAACCTTGCTCATCGGTCGCCCCCTCGCGCTTCGCGGCCAGCCAGGACGCCACGTCCGAAGCCGCGAACTTCAGGTGTTTCCCGAACCGGTGGGCGACCGGTCCTTCCCGTCGGGTCCGCCAGTCGTAGATGGTTGACAGCGGTACGCCGAGGTACTCGGACAGTTCCGCGATGCTCAGCAGCGGCTCCAGGCCGCGCCCGGCGGGGGGTGCGTGGTGCTTGGTGTTCTCCATGCCGGGCAGGTGCGCTGCGGCCGCCGGAGGGACCGCAAACGCCCGCAACTAGCTGGAGGAGGGGGCTGCGGACCCCGCACGGGCGGCGCCCAATGTGATGACAATTTGATGACTTGGCCACTTCTTGGCTTCTTTCGCTCTCACGAAAACCGCCTCTGACCTGCAACTTTGGGAGCCACCTAAGGGAATCGAACCCTTGACCTATTCATTACGAGTGAATCGCTCTACCGACTGAGCTAAGGTGGCGGACCGCCCGCGGCCGGAGCAACGCCGGCGCGCGAGCAGCGCGTCCCACCCTAGCGCAGGCGCCAGCGCTAGCCAACCAGGCGCGGGCGCCGGGCCACAGCCAGCGCCGGGGCACGCGGCTGGCCCAGCGCGGGGACCTGGCTTATATCGGTTTGGGGGCCGGTGGGGCCCCCCCACGAAGGCCCTGCCGGGCCCCAACAGAAAG
>JAISCU010000047.1 GCA_031265345.1 Bifidobacteriaceae bacterium | reverse complement strand
GTCCGCGATCTCCAGCAACGGGTTGGTCGGCGTCTCGATCCAGAGCATCGCCGCTGGCGCGCAGCCGTCGCCCCCGGCCAGGGACGCGATTACGTCCGCGGTCTGGTCGATCGGCAGGGACGAGAGCCTCAGGCGCCCCTCGGTGGCCAGGTCGCGGGCCAACGCCAGCGTCCCGTTGTAGGCGTGCGACGGCAGCACCGCGCGTCCGCCAGGCGGGACCAGGGCGAGGGCGGCGTCTATCGCGGCCATGCCGGAGGCGAACAGCACGCCGTCGCCCGGCGCGCCCTCGAGCAGGCCGATGACCTGCTCGGCGGGATGGTTGGAGGGATTGTCGTAACGCGAGTAGCTGGCTTCCCGCTCGCCGGGGACGCCCCGCGAGATGAAAGTCGAACTGAACAGGACCGGGGGGTTGACTGGCTCGCCCTGATCCCATTCGGGTCGACCGGCGGCCACCACTGCCGTGTCTGGGGACAAATCCGCGTAGAAACTACGGGTGTGCGCCATGCCCTCTAGCTTAGGGCCGGGCTGTCGGCCTGATTTCGGGAGAAAGGTAACGAAACGGTCACGGCTTTGGAGGGGCGGTCGGTCGCCCAATTAGTCTCCAGACGACTTTTTGGGCGGGCTGGGGCGGCGGCATCGTACAGGCGGCCCACCCGAATCGGCCCGATGCGGGCTGCGGCCAAGGGCGCTGTTACCGTATTGGGCATGTGCGGAATCATCGGCTACGTGGGCCAGGCGAATTCGGCGAGGCCCCTGGAGGTGGCCCACCAGGCCCTCGCGCGGCTGCAATACCGGGGTTACGACTCGGCCGGGATCGTGGTGGCGAACGAGCAGGGCCTGAGTTTTGCGAAGAAGGCGGGCAAGCTGTCAGCCCTCGAAGAGGCCCTGGCGGCGAACCCGTTGCCGGAGGCGAGCGCGGCTATTGGGCACACCCGTTGGGCCACCCACGGCGCCCCGACGGACGCGAACGCCCACCCGCATTTCGGCCAGGACGGGACGGTGGCGGTGGTGCACAACGGCATCTTGGAGAACCACGAGGAGCTGCGCCGGGAGTTGACGGACGCGGGCGCCACCTTCCAGTCCCAGACCGACACCGAAGTGGCCGCCCAGCTGTTGGAGCGGGCGTACCGCGAGATCGGTGACCTGCCGGACGCCATGCGGGCCGTGGTCCGGCGTCTCGAAGGGGCCTTCACGCTGCTGGCGGTGGCCCAGGACAACCCGCGCCTGGTGGTGGGCGCGCGGCGGACGTCCCCGCTGGTGGTCGGCCTGGGGGAGGGCGAGAACTTCCTCGGGTCGGATGTGGCGGCCTTCGTCGCCTGCACCGACCGGGCCCTGGAGTTGGGCCAGGACCAGGTGGTGACCATCACCCCCGATTCGGTGACGGTGACGGATTTCGACGGCAGCCCAGTCGAGCCGCGCGAGTTCACGGTCGATTGGGACGTCTCGGCGGCCGTCAAGGGCGGGTTCCCGACCTTCATGGACAAAGAGATCCACGACCAGCCCGCCGCCGTGCGCGACACGTTGCTGGGGCGGATGACCGCCGGCGGCCATCTGCAACTCGACGAGCTCCGCATCTCGGAGCCCCTGCTCCGGTCGGTCGACAAGATCGTGGTGATCGCCTGCGGCACGGCGGCCTACGCCGGACACGTCGCCAAATACGCCATCGAGCACTGGTGCCGCATCCCGGTGGAGGTCGAACTGGCGCACGAGTTCCGCTACCGCGACCCGGTGGTGACCGAGAAGACCCTGGTGGTGGCCATCTCGCAGTCCGGCGAGACGATGGACACGATCATGGCCATCCGCCACGCCCGCGAGCAGGGCGCCAAGGTCATCGCCGTGGTCAACACGATGGGGTCGACCATCGCCCGCGAGTCGGACGCCGCCCTGTACACCCATGCCGGGCCGGAGGTGGCGGTGGCCTCGACCAAGGCGTTCCTGGCCCAGATCACCGCCACCTACCTGCTGGGACTCTATCTGGCGCAGTCGCGCGGCACCATGTTCCCGGACGAGGTCCGCGCGGTCCTGAACGAACTGGACCAGATGCCGGACAAGATTCGCGAGGTGATCGGCGGCGAAGCGGCGATCCGCGAGCTGGCGGCCCGCATGAAGGACGCCCGCTCTGTGCTCTTCCTGGGCCGCCATGTGGGCTATCCGGTCGCCATGGAGGGCGCGCTGAAGCTCAAGGAGCTGGCCTACATCCACGCCGAGGGTTTCGCCGCCGGGGAGCTCAAACACGGCCCCATCGCTTTGATCGAGGACGGCCAGCCCGTCTTCGTGGTGGTCCCGAGCCCGCGCGGCCGGGGCGTCCTGCACGACAAAGTCCTGTCCAACATCCAGGAGATCCGGGCTCGCGGCGCCCGCACGCTGGTGGTGGCGGAGCAGGGCGACACTGCGGTCAGCGAGTACGCCGAGGAGGTCTTCTGGGTGCCGCAGACGCCGACCCTGCTGGCGCCGCTGGTGGCGGTGGTGCCGCTGCAGCTGTTCGCCTGCGCGCTGGCCACCGCCAAGGGGCTGGACGTGGACCAGCCGCGCAACCTGGCCAAGTCCGTCACGGTGGAGTAGGGGGTTCCCATGACTTTCGACGATGCCGCCGCCCTGGCCTGGGTGAACGGCGAGTTGGTTCCGGCTGGGCAGGCCGCCTTGCCGCTGTTGGACCATGGCATCACTGTGGGCGACGGCGTCTTCGAGGCCATGAAGCTGGTCCACGGCCAGGTCTTCGCGTTGACGCGGCACCTGCGGCGGATGGAGCGTTCGGCGGCTGGGCTGGGACTGGCGTTCCCCGGCGAGGCGGCGGTGCGCGAGGCCGTGGCCGCAGTGGTCGCGGCCAACGCCGAACTGCTGACCGGCCCGGTCGATGTCCTGCGGGTGACTCTGACCGCTGGGCGCGGCTCCATCGGGTCGGGCCGTCTGGCCGGTGTACGGCCTTCGCTGTTCGCGCTGGTCACCAGCCACGAGTTGGAGCCCGCCACGACATCCGTGATCACAGTGCCGTTCAGCCGCAACGAGCGCGGGGCGCTGGTCGGGCTGAAGACCACCTCTTACGCGGAGAACGCGCTCGCGCTGTCGCTGGCCCAGGCCGCGGGCGCCTCCGAGGCGCTGTTCCCGAACACGGCGGGGCGATTGACCGAAGGCACCGGATCGAATGTCTTCCTGGTGCTGGACGGGGCACTCGTGACTCCGCCGCTGAGCGACGGGCCGCTCGGCGGAGTCACCCGTGACCTGCTGCTGGAATGGACCGAAGCGGTCGAGCGCTCGGTGCCGATGTCCGCCCTGTGGGACGCGGACGAGGTCTTCATCACCTCGTCCGGCCGCAACGTGCAGGCGGTCGTGGCCGCCGATGGCCGCCTGGTCGGTGGCGGCGCCCTCGGTCCTGTGACCGAGGCCGCCTGCGAGGCGTTCGCCTCCGGCCAGGCCCGAGCCATGGACCCCCTGTGAGAACGATTCTCAACCGTAATGGGGAGAGGCCCCAATTCGGTTGATCCACTCCGGACCCAAACCGAATAGGCTTAGAGGCGATGATCGCTAGTTACACAGCCGCCCAGATCGATTCCGCCGAACGGGCCGTTATGGCCGATCTGCCGGACGGCGAACTGATGGCCCGGGCCGCGCAGGCGGCCAGCAACGTGATCCTCCGTGAACTGCGCAAACGCCGAGGCAACGCGGCCGGCGGATCGGTGGTGCTGTTGGTCGGCACCGGCAACAACGGCGGCGACGCCCTGTTCGCCGGCGCGCGGCTGGCTGGCCGGGGGGTCGCGGTCACAGCGGTGGCGGTGGGCGGTCGGGTCCATCCCGGCGGCCGGGCGGCGTTCGAGTCGGCCGGAGGGCGTCTGCGGACCATGGCCGAAGGCGGCCCGGGGGCCTACGCGCCGATCGAGCAGATCGCCGACCAGGCCAGCCGCTGCGACGTGATCGTGGACGCGCTGCTCGGGATCGGCTCGCGCGGTCCTCTGTCGGGGCATTCGGCCGCGCTGGTCACCACCCTGATCGTGGAGGCGGGGCTGGAGGCGCCGCTGCGTTACCGGCGCCAGACCAGACCCGTGGTGGTGGCGATAGACGTGCCGAGCGGCATCGGCGTCGATGACGGCTCGGTGGGCGGCCAGGTCTTGCCGGCCGACATCACCGTGACCTTCGGCGCCTACAAGCCGGCCGCGCTGCTGCCGCCGGCGTCGCGCCTGTTCGGGCGGATCGAGCTGATCGACCTGGGACTGATGCCGCACCTGAGGGAGACGGGGGCACCGACAGCACGGCGGATCCAGGCCTCGGACGCCCTGGAGCTGTGGCCGGTCCCGCGCCGCACCGACCACAAGTACTCTCGTGGCGTGCTGGGCGTGGTCGCCGGGTCGGAGACCTACCCCGGCGCCGCGGTGTTGACCACGGCGGCGGCGGTGGCGACCGGCGTCGGCATGGTCCGGTACCTCGGACCCGACCGAGCCATCGAGCGGGTGCTGTCGCGGCGCCCCGAAGTGGTGCCGGGCGGCGGCCGGGTCAACGCCTGGGCGCTGGGACCGGGCGTGGCGCCGGGCGCGGACGACCAGGTCTCGCGCATCGGCCGCGCGCTGAAGTGGGCGAAGGCCGAACGGGTCGCGTCGGTGCTGGACGCGGGCGGCTTCCAACTCCTGCCCGGCGCCCCGAAGCGGCTCGACCCGTGGATCGTCCTGACCCCGCACGCGGGGGAGATGGCCACTTTGCTGAGCGACCGCGGGGTGCCCACCGAGCGCTCGCAAGTCGAGCACCAGCCGGTGCATTACGCCAAACTGGCCGCCGAACTGATCGGCGGGACCATCCTGCTGAAGGGACCGTCCACCGTGGTCGCGGGCCAGGACGATTCGCTCTACGTCGAGGACGAGGGCACCCCATGGCTCGCGACCGCCGGCACCGGCGACGTCCTGACCGGGCTGATCGGGGCGCTGCTGGCGGGACACGGCGACTCGGTGGCGATAGTGCCGGAGCTGCCCGCCCAATTGGCCGCGCTCGGCGCGATGGTCCATGGGCGGGCCGCCGTCAACGCCTGCGGGGAGGAACGCGGGACGGGCCGGATCGGCAAGCCGATCGCCGCCCTCGACGTGATCGACGCCCTGCCGGACACCATCGCCGAACTGCTGCGCCGGTAGGGCGGCCCGAGTCGTCATGGAGGTGCTATGAGCCGGTCCCGGCTGATCATCGATCTGGCCGCCATCCGTGCCAACACGGAGCGGTTGAGTCAGGCCGCGGGTGGCGCCGAAGTGATGGCCGTGGTCAAGGCCAATGGGTACGGCCACGGCTCGGTGCCGGTGGCGCGGGCGGCCCTCGCGGCCGGAGCCACCTATGTGGGCGTGGCCCAATTGACCGAGGCCTTGGCGGTGGCGGAAGCGCTCGGCCCTGGGCGAGGCGACGCCCGGATCGTGGCCTGGATCTATGCGCCGGACGCGGACTTCGGCGGCGGCATCGTCCAAGATGTCGAACTGGGGGTCTCTTCGACGGGAGCCCTGGAGGCTGTCGCGGCGGCGGCCCGGAGCGTGGGCCGGACGGCCAAGGTCCACTTGAAGCTGGACAGCGGACTGGGGCGGGCGGGGGCGCAGCGCGACCGCTGGGAGGAGCTGGTCCGCCGGGCTCTGGCCCTGCAGGCCGAGGGGGCCGTCGCGGCGCGCGGGGCCTGGAGCCACTTCGCCTACGCCGACGATCCTGGCAACCCGACCATCGCCGCCCAAATGGAGGCCTTCGCGGACGGCCTGGCGGTCGCCGAACGGCTGGGGGCCCGCTTCGAGGTGCGGCACCTGGCCAATTCGGCGGCCCTCATGACGGGGCTCCCGGTCAACTACGACCTGGTGCGCCCCGGCCTGGCGATCTACGGGCTCAGCCCCATCCCGGACGTCGCCGGTTCGGCGGAACTGGGGTTGCGCCCGGCCATGACCTTCGAGTCCTTCCTGTCCCTGGTGAAGACCGTTCCAGCCGGTCAGGGGCTTTCCTACGGACACGAGTACGTCACTCGTGAGCGCACCCGGATCGGCCTGGTGCCGCTCGGCTATGCCGACGGCATCCCGCGCGCCGCCTCCAACGCCGGGCCGGTGCGCGTGGGCGGGCGTGACCTAAGAGTCGCCGGACGGGTCTGCATGGACCAGTTCGTGCTGGACCTGGGGCCGGGCGCGGCGGACCGACCGGGCGACCGGGTGGTGCTGTTCGGCCCGGGCGCGGACGGGGAGCCCACCGTCCAGGACTGGGCTCGCGCGACCGGGACGATCTCCTACGAGATCACCACCCGCCTGCCCGCCCACCTGGAGCGCGTGTACGTGGATTCGACCGTTGACGCCGGTGCCTTGTGACTGGTCCCGCCTCGCCCTATCCCGCGCCGCGTCCAGGTGCGCCGCGCGTGGTCCGGTCGTCCCAGTCGGCGTTGCCCGATGCCGCCGCCAACTCAACCAATAAGTCTCCAGACGACTTTTTGGGCGGCCAGGTCTCAGTGGCGCTGCCGGCCGCCGCCGACACGCGGGGGCTCGGCGCGCGCTTGGCGGGGCTCCTGCGGGCCGGCGACCTGGTGATCCTGTCCGGCGAGTTGGGAGCGGGGAAGACCACTCTGGTCCAGGGGATCGGGCAAGGACTGGGCGTGCGGGGGCAGGTCGCCTCACCGACCTTCATCATCGCCCGGCACCATCCGCCGCTCGGCGACGGGCCGGGGCTGTTGCACGTCGACGCCTACCGGCTGGAGAGTCTGGCGCAGTTGGACTACCTCGACCTGGACACCGAGTTGGAGAACGCGGTGACCGTGGTCGAATGGGGCGCGGGGCTGGCCGAGGCCCTGGCCGAGGACCGCCTGGAGGTGCATCTGGACCGAGCGCGGGGCTCTTTCGGCGGCGCGGCGGGTGACCGCGCTTCGGGCGACAGGGCGGCCGGCCAGGTCGCGCATGGGCAGGACGCGATCACCAGCGGCGCCCCAGAGGCCATGCGGACGGCGTGGGTGCGCGGCATCGGGAAACGCTGGGAGGGCGTGGAACTCGACTGACGCGACCCCGGACCCCGTAGGCTTGACGGCGTGCCCCCAGCCCGTCCGGTAAGCCTCCGCTTGGCGCTGACGTTGGCGATCGCCGCGCAACTGTCGGTCAACGCCAGTTCCGGCTTCGCGGTGAGGGCTTTCGAACTGACCGGTCCGGCCGCGATGGTCCTGTTCCGCAACGGGCTGTCGGCGCTGGTGCTGATGGCGGCGTTGCGGCCGCGCCTGAGGGGACGCAGCCGCCAAGAATGGGCGGCGGCGGTCGCCTATGGGCTCGCCATGGTGGTCATGAACTCGTTCTTCTACGAGGGGATCGAATTGCTCCCGGTCGGTCCGGCCGTGACCATCGAGATGCTGGGACCGTTGGTGCTGTCTGTCGTGCTGGCGCGGCGCTGGCGGGCCTGGCTGTGGGCCGCTCTGGCGCTGGCGGGCGTGGCAATGTTGTCCGGACTGGACTTCGGCGGGACTCAGGTGGCGGGCACGGTCTTCATCCTGATGGCCGGGGCCGCCTGGGCCGGTTACATCCTCTGCGCCCGTTGGGTGGGCCGAGTCTTCAAGGGCGGCGACGGCCTGGCCCTGGGCATGACCATCGCGGCTCTGGTGGCCGTGCCGCGCGGCCTGCCGGACCTGGTGTCGCGGCCTGTCACCCTCGAGGTTCTGGGTTGGGGGGCGCTGGTGG
>JAISCU010000042.1 GCA_031265345.1 Bifidobacteriaceae bacterium | reverse complement strand
ACTGTTACACGATCAGCTTCCCGGCCAGGGGCCCCGCATCCGCCCGCGCCACGCCGCGAACCAGCAGGTCAACCCCACCAGTCACACACCAACCAACCCGCCCTGGTGAGAAAACCTCAGTGTCGGTGGGCCGGGCTACGGTTGTTGCCGTGACCAGTTCGGTGGATTTCGTGCCCAGCCGCATCAAATCGACGGACCCGTTGCACGAGCCGTGGGTATTGACCGCCGAGCAGCGCGAGGTGTTCCGCCAGCGTTCCCGCGCCTCTCGTGCCGCGCGTGAGGCTGCACTGAAGGGTCTCGGCGAGGCGCCCGTCCACGAGGTCAACGTCCCCACGCTCGACCCACTCGGCCTGATGCCGCAGCGGCCCGCGAACGGCCTGCCCGCGTTGTCGCTGTTCTCCGGCGGCGGTGGCCTGGACTTGGGTTTCGACCGCGCCGGTTTCGACCATGCCGGGTCCTGGGAGATCTTGGACGATGCCGCGCAAACGCTCCGTCGCGCCCGCCCGGCCTGGGAGGTCCACGGCGGCGCGAACGGGGACGTGCGCGGTATGGACTGGCGTCCCTTCAGGGGACAAGTCGCCGTCGTGCACGGCGGCCCGCCCTGCCAGCCGTTCTCCCACGCTGGGAAACAGCGCGGCGCGCGCGACCCGCGCGACATGTGGCCCGAGTTCGTCAGGGCGGTGCTCGAGTCCCGCCCGGAAGCGTTCGTCGCCGAGAACGTCGCCGCGCTCGCCACCAACCGCTTCGCCGCCTACGTCGACGAGACGATCATGCGGCCGTTGAGCGCCCGCTACACGGTCCGGCGCGTGGCTTTACAGGCCTATGACTTCGGCGTGCCGCAAGCGCGCCGCCGCATCGTGTTCGTCGGGTTCAAGTCGCCCGAGACGGCGGCCCGCTGGCGCGCGCCAGCGCCGACGCACCGCGCCATCGGCGCTTTGGATGACGGGCGCCCCGAGACGATGGGCCTGCGCCGTGCGCTCGGCCTGCCGGACATAGGCCGGGACGACGTGTGCCCCACGATTCGCAGCGGGCTCACCGGCCCCAGGCACACCACCTCCATTCTGAACAGCGTCTCCGCGAAGAAGAAGTTCGAGGGACTCCAGGTGTGGCCGAACGGGGTCGCGGCCACCCGTGAGGCAGCTCGCGCTTTCGTGGCCAAGAACGGGCATTTCCGCCTGGCGGTGCCAGACGTGGCGCTGCTCCAAGGCTTCCCCGAGTCGTGGGAGTTCGCAGGAGCGGTCTACATGCGACTCGGGCAGATCGGCAACGCCGTCGCCCCGCCCGTCGGCTACGCCGTGGCCCGTTCCGTGGCCGAGGCGTTGCGGAAGTAGGCACGCACCAACTCGCGCAGCCTGACCGCGTGCTCCTCGGTGATGCGCTCCAGGCCGTCGAAGAACGACCGCTCGATATGCGGGTTGTTCAAGGTGGCGCCCCGCAGGATGACGTACCGCGCCCGTTGACTCAGGATCTCCACCATCGCTTGGAGGGAGTACCCGCCGTTCAGGTCCCGGTGGCGCAGATAGTCTTCCCTGCGCCACTGGTTCTTCATGATCCACTTGGCATCGGCCAACGTGTATGAGATCTTGTCTCCCAGGATCCCCACCACTATGTCCGCCGTCACCAAGCCCGGCAAGCCTTCGGCCAGCTTGACGTCCGGCAGGATGTATCGCTCCTTGTCCGCGACCCAAGGAGCCATGTCCTCCGGGGACGCGTAGACGCAGTGGTCGAGCCGCGTGCCTCCCTTGTGGTAGAACGCGAACAGCCAGTGCAGATCCGAGCGCCACTTGCGGATGTGCTCCGGCCCGAAGTCGCGCACCGTGGACACCGACTTCCCAGTGGTCGACTTCAACTCGAAGTCGACCACCATTCCGTCGATGGACAGGTGCGCGTCAACATCCGACCTCCCGCGGTCCGCCGGCACGGTCAAGTTGAACAACTGGATCATCTCGCGCTCACGCGCGTCATCCTGCACAGGCACCGTCCAACCCTCCTTACAAGCCGGGCAGCAGATCGGCGGCGAAGGACAGGACCACGGGCACCAGGCCCAGGGCGATGAAGGCGGGCAGGTAGCACAGGCCGAGGGGGGCCATCAGGTGCACGCCGAGCTTTCCGGCGGCTTGGGCCAGGCGGCGGCGTTCGGCTCGCGCGGCCCGCTGGTTGACTCCTTCCAGCAGCGGCCCGGCCTCGGCCCCTGATTGCCAGACTGGGCGCAGGGACCGCCGCAGGGACTCCAAGAACCCCGGCGGGGTCCGGCCGCTCCGAGCCGACCCGGCGCTTTGCCCCTTAGCCAGAGCCTGATCCCAAGCCTCGTCCCAATTCCGCCCCGCAGCCAAGGACCGGCCGACGGATTCCAACGCCCCGCCCAACCGGCCCGGCCAGGCCGTTCCCACCTCGACCAGCGCCGCAGGCAGGACCAGTCCCGCGCGCAGCGCCGCAGCTAGGACAGCGGCCACCAATGGATCAGTGCTGGGGGGGCGCGAGGCCCGGCGGATCAAGACATCGGTCCAGACCTTGCCCGCGGCCAACAGCCCCAAGCCGACCGCCAGCGCCACCGTCCCAGCGCCACCGCCGAACAAGACCTGCAGCGGCTCCGCACCCATTCCCATCCCCAGCGCGATGCCCAGCAAAGGCAGGAATTGCAGGAGCCGCGCGGAGGACTTCGGCCCGGCCATCGCGGCGATCAGCGCGTCAGACGTCTCCTGCGCCTCAGCCAGCGCTCCGGAGATGCAAGCCAGCAGAGTGGCCGTGGAGGCACCGGCACGGACGGCCACCCGATGGACCGCCACCACAGCTCCGGCGAAGGGACCGACCGCCGAGCCCTCCAGGCCACTGGCCCAAGCGGCCAGATCGTCGACGTCAGCACCACGGCCGAATAACGGCCGCCACAGCTCCGGGCCGGTCGTTCCCGCCCGCGCCAAGGCTCCGACCTGTTCGACCGCCTCCGCCAACGACTCAAGATCGCACGCTGCGTCCGGGGCCGGGCGCGGATCGCGCCTCACCTCGCCTCTTACCCGTCGGCCGCCTGTCACATCCGCTCCAGACGCTCGCTCAGCGCCGCCCAACACGGCCTGCCTGCCAACCCACCGCCCGCGCATCACATGCGCCCCAGCCATCGGCTCGGCGCTGCCCAAACCCGACCCTTCTCCGACCCTCCGCCAGCCATCACGCCCGCTCCAAGCGCCGACTCAGCGCTGCCCAGCCCGGCCCCTCCGTCAACCCGTCGGCATCGAACAAGAGAGCCGTTCGCGCCACCAAGTCTCCTTCCACCAACTCGAACGCCGCTAACTCGGCCACCCGCCGCGCGCCGCCCG
>JAISCU010000389.1 GCA_031265345.1 Bifidobacteriaceae bacterium | reverse complement strand
ACCCGACGAGCTCGGACGTGAAACCACAGGTCAATCGGGTTGTCCCAGAACGGGCACCGCTTCAGAAAGACAAATCCACTGGACCTCGATGAAAACCAGTGCCGCGAAAAGACAAATCCACTGGACCTCGGCGCCGACATCCAGGGTTCTCGTCTTTTCGTGAAACTGCCAGCCGATCTGACTGAGCGCGCCTCAGTCCAGGTCGTAGGTTTGGTACTCGAAGATGCCCTCCAAGTCCGGATACGGCACCTCGCCAGCCGCTTCGAGGGCGGCAAAGATAGCCGCGTCACGCTTGTACCCCTCAGCGCGTTCGTCAAGTTCGGTCACTCGATCTACTTTGGTGGGCCCCAAATGGGAATCCGCGCGCCCCTGGCCCGTGCGCGGCCGCGGACCTCGGCAAAATCACGCCCGAGCCGGCCGATCCCGACCCCGCCACGAAGGCCCGGAAATCGCAGTTCACGCCCGGCTGCGGGCCCAAGCCGCCGGTCCTGGCGGCGAGGGCGGACGCGCAGGTCACCGCGCCGGAGGCGGGGGCGGGGGACCGAACGCGCCCCACCTGGAGATCAGGGAGAGCAGGACGGCCGCTCCGCCCAGCCCGGCCGCAGCGCCCGCCACGGCCCGGCGCGAACGCGACTCGCGCACCCGGAAGGCCGCGATCCCGCCCGCCGCCACGGTGGCGAGCCCCAGCGCCCGAACCATTCGATGACCGATCCGGACCGCCACCGGATCGGTCCGGTAGCTCGCAGCCAACTGGAACAACAGTTGCATGTAACGCAAGTGCGCCACCACCGTCACAACGGTCCCGGCCCTCAGCAGCGCCAGCGGCCAGCGCAGACGCGGCGAGGCCGCCTTCGCCCCCAGGCCGGCCGCCGCCAACGCCGCCAACGCCGCCACGCCAATGTAGCCATCGGTCGCGATCACCCCCGAATCAGGCGGCGGGATCGCCGCGAAGGGCTGGTCCGGCTCGGCCCCGGCCACGGCCGGAGACGGTGTCAGGCAACGCACCCATCCGGCCAGGTCATTCAAGAAGGTGCGGCTGACGTGCTTGTCCGGCCCCCGCCGAAGCCCATGGTCGGCGGAAGCGTAGTAGCGAACCGCCACCGGGCCAGCCACTTCCGCCATGACCCGCTGCGCCCCCTGGACAATCGGCATCGAGATGTCCGCCGCCCCGTAGGCCACCAGCACGGGGCATTCGAGGCCGGGCAGATAGCGGGTCGAATCGAAGTCCAGGTACTCGAACCAACCGCGCGGCATGGTCGCGCCCGCCAGCCGCATCCCCGCGTCGAACATCGCGGCCGGGGCGCCGACCGCGGTCATGTAGCTGCCGATCGCGTAGAGCCCCTGCTCGCGGGCGGTCACAACGGGAGCGGAGACCAAGGCGACGAAGTCCGCCCCGGACAACGAGGCCGCCCACGGCGCGACCCACGCGCCCTCCGACTCCCCGTAGTAGCCGACCCGGCCGGGCAGCGCCCACTCTTGGCGCCGCCCCCAGCGGGCCAGGTCGGCGTACTGGCGGGCCATGTGGCCGTAGTCGCGCCGGATGGTGGTGTAGGCCGCCAGGTCTTTGTCCCCCACCAGGCCGATCACGCCACGCCGGGCCAGAATCTCGGTGTGCTCGTCGAAGGCGACATGGTTGCCGGTCCCGGCGCCGTGCCCGAACACCATCACCGGGAACCGCCCCGGCGCGTCCGGCCTGGTCACCTGCACCACGGTGGGCACGCCGTCCAACGTGACCATCCGCAACTCCCGCACCACCGGGTGCTCGGCAAGCGGGGGCGCGTCGGCGAAGGCCGTGTCTGCCGTGGTCACGGCGATGGGCGGCGCGGGCCGGGGCTGCCAGCGGACGCGTCGCATCAGAAGCCCAGCCTTCCCAGAGCTTTCGGGTCGCGCTGCCATTCCTTCGCCACTTTGACGTGGATCTCGAGGAACACCTTGCGTCCCACCAGCGCCTCGATCTGGGGCCGCGCCGCCGATCCGACCGCTTTCAGCCGCGCCCCGCGCCGCCCGATCACGATCCCCTTCTGCGAATCCCTCTCCACGTAGAGCGAGATGTGGATCTTCGGCAACTCGAACTCGTCCACCAGCACCGCCACCGAGTGCGGCAGTTCGTCGCGGACCTGCTCGAGCACCGCCTCGCGGACCAGTTCCGCGATCCTGACCTCGGTCGGCTCGTCCGTCGTCTCGGTGGGCGGGTACCAGGGCGGCCCCATGGGCAAGGCCGCGCCCAGCACCGCGCGCAGCTCCTCCACCCCTGGGCCGTTGTCGCTTCCAGTGTGCCTGCCTCCAGCCGCGACCGGCACCACCGCGCGCCAGTCTGCCAGGGCGTCGACCTCCGCCAGTTTCTCCATCAGAGCCGGACGCTGCACCCGATCCGTCTTGGTGACCGCCGCCGCCTTGGCCAGTCGCGACGGCAGGGCGTTCAGCAAGAAGCGGTCGCCCGGCCCGATGGCCTGGTCGGCGGGCAGGCAGACCACCACCAGGTCCACATCCGCCAGCGACTCGCGCACCATGTCGTTCAACCGCTCGCCCAGCAGCGTCCGGGGCCGGTGCAGCCCCGGCGTGTCGACCAGCACCACCTGGTAGCCGTCGCGGTGGACTATCCCCCTGATCTGCCGACGGGTCGTCTCCGGTCGGTTCGACGTGATCGCGACCTTCTCGCCCACCAGCGCGTTCGTCAGCGTCGATTTCCCCACGTTCGGGCGCCCCACCACCGCCACGAAACCGGATCTGAATTCGCCGCCGATGCCGCCCGGCCCGCTCTCGCCAACAACCTGGGCGCCACTCTCGCCGGCCCGGGCACCTTCGCCGCGCGGGTTGCTGCCGCCTGGCGCGTGGTCGCCTCCCTGCGGGTCGGCGCCTCCCTGCGGTGTGTCATCGCCCGGTGGGACACGACCGCCGTCAGGTGCGGCAGCGGTCACGGTCGGTTCATTCTTCATCTTCGGCGACGGGCCTTTCCAAGCGTCTGACCAGCACGGTGGCGAGTTGTTTGCGCCGCCCCTCGGTTCGTTCGGCGGTCAGGACGAGGCCCTGGACCTCGGCCTGGGAGCCTGAGATAGGCACTCGGCCAACGGCCTTGGCGAGCAGCCCTCCCACTGTATCGACGTCGTCGTCATCGATCTCAAGGCCGAAGGCCTCCCCCAGCTGGTCCAACTCGAAACGGGCGGGGACCCGGTAGACGCCGTCGCCCAGCGCCTCCATCTCGATCGGGTGCGGGTCGTGCTCGTCGGTCAACTCGCCCACGATCTCCTCCAGCACATCCTCGACCGTCACCAGCCCGGCCACGCCGCCGTACTCGTCCACCACCAGGGCCAGGTGCGTGCCGAGCGCCTGCAACTCCCGCAGGACCTCGTCGGCGGCCTTCGATTCGGGCACGAACACCGCCGGTCGCATGACCGTGCTGATGGGCTCGTCCCCGGCCTCGGGACGCGCCTGCAGGACCAGGGCGGTGTCCTTCAGGTAGGCGACCCCGCGCACATCGTCCAACCCGTCCGGCCCCACCACCGGCACTCGCGAGTACCCCGAGCGCAAGAACAGGGTCATGGCCTTCCGCAGCGGCTTGTCCGCTTCGAGGGCCACCACCTCCGTGCGCGGCACCATCAACTCGCGGGCCAGGGTCTGGCCCAGTTCGACCACCGAGGACAGCATCTCGCGGTCCTCCTCCGCTATCTCGTCGGTGGTCGAGACGTTCTCCACCAGATCGGCCAGTTCGTCAGCGGAGAGCAGGAGAGCGGACGGGGCCCAGCGGCGCAGCAGCGGCCGCAGGGGCGCCGCCAGCACATGGACGGCGACCAGCCAAGGCCCGGCTAGTGTCATTGTCTTGGTCGGCTCGGCGGCGGCGCGGGCGCGCGGACTGAGCGCGGCCACCGCGACCGCCGCGAGGATCGCGCCGAGGGCTGCCAGGCCGAACGCCAACCAACCACGCGTGTAGGCGTCTGGCGAGTCGGCGGCATCGTCCAAGCTAGAAGTGCCGGACGTGGTCAGGCCGACCGCGAGCAATGCCAGCGACGCCCCGGCCACCAGCTGGAAGAAGACCCGCGCGAACGCGGACGAGGGCACCACCGTGCCTGCGGCCGCCAGCAACTTGGCGATGCGGCGCCGGCGGGCGGGGGGCACGTCCTCCAAATCGTCGTCGCTGGTGAGGGCCAGGCGCTGGAGGGCCGCCTCGCCGGCCGCGCTGAGCAAGGACAGGGCCAACCCGCCCACGGCGGTGGCCGCCAAGACCCACCACGGAACCGAGCCCACGGCCTACCTCGACGCGATGAACGCCAGGACCAGCTTGCGTTGCAGGCCGAACATGGCCTCCCGC
>JAISCU010000385.1 GCA_031265345.1 Bifidobacteriaceae bacterium | reverse complement strand
AGGCACTCGGAATCTTCGAGGACCTCGGGGCCGAGGTGAGCACCGTAGCCTGCCCCAACTTCGCCTACGCACTCGGGGCGTACTACCTGATCCTGCCCTCGGAGGCATCCTCGAACCTGGCTCGTTATGACGCCATGCGTTACGGGCTACGGGTGGAGCCAGGCGAACCGCCGGTCACAGCGGAGACCGTCATGGGGGCAACCCGTGAGGCCGGGTTCGGCGCGGAAGTCAAACGGCGCGTGATCCTCGGGACCTACGCGCTTTCGGCCGGCTACTACGACGCCTACTACGGCTCCGCCCAGAAGGTCCGCACACTGGTGCAAGAGGACTTCGCCCGGGCCTGGCAGACCGTGGATGTGCTGGTCAGCCCCACGTGTCCCACAACGGCCTTCCGCCTGGGGGAGAAGATCGACGACCCATTGGCGATGTACCTGTCAGACATCGCGACCATCCCCGCCAACCTGGCCGGCACGCCAGGGATATCGGTTCCGGCCGGACTGGCCGAGGACGGGCTGCCCACGGGTCTGCAAGTGCTGGCGCCCGCCCGGGCGGATGCGTGGATGTACCGGGTGGCGGCCGCGCTCGAGAGTGTGCTGACCGAGCGCTGGGGCGGCGGATTGCTGCGCCGGGTGCCGCCGCTTGGACTGAGCGAAGGGGGAATGCCGTGAGCGGGCCCGAGCCCCTGATGGGTTTCGCCGAGGCGATGGAACGGTTTGACCCAGTGTTCGGGATTGAGGTCCACGTCGAACTGGGCACGGCAACCAAGATGTTCTGTGGTTGCCCAACCACGTTCGGCGCCCCGCCCAACACGCAGGTCTGCCCCGTGTGCATTGGCTTGCCCGGCTCGATGCCCGTGGTCAACGCCAAAGCGATCGAATCGGCCATCCGGCTGGGTCTGGCGTTGAACGGCGCAATCGCTCCGAGTTCACGGTTTGCCCGCAAGAACTACTTCTACCCCGACCTGGCCAAGGACTACCAGATCTCGCAGTATGACGAACCGATAGTCCACGACGGCTACCTTGCGTTCGAGTTGGCCGATTCCACGCCCGTGCGTGTCGCCATCGAACGGGCCCACATGGAGGAGGACGCCGCCAAGCTCTCCCACGTGGGCAGTGCCACGGGTCGCATCCACGGCGCCGAATATTCCCTGGTGGACTACAACCGGGGCGGGATGCCGCTCATCGAGATCGTCACCGAACCCGTCACCGGCCTAGGCGCGCGCACCCCCGAGGCGGCGCGGGCCTACGTGGCGGCCCTGCGAGACGTGGTCCTGGCGCTCGGGATTTCCGACGCACGGATGGACCGTGGTTCGCTGCGCGCCGATGTCAACCTGTCACTGCGCCCTCGCGCCACGGCAGGCCAGGATCAGGCCGCGATTCCGTTCGGCAAGCGGACGGAGACCAAGAACGTCAATTCGCTGCGCGCCATCGAACGGGCCATCCGCTACGAGATCGGACGCCAAGCCGCGCGGCTCGCCGCCGGCCTGACTGTGACCCAAGAAACCCGCCACTTCCACGAGGAAACCGGCGTCACTACGTCCGGACGCTCCAAGGAGGAAGCCGAGGATTACCGCTACTTCCCCGAGCCCGACCTGCTGCCCGTGGTGCCGGATCCCGCCTGGGTTGCTGAGTTGCGCTCCACTTTGCCCGAGCCTCCCGCGGACCGCCGCCGCCGGCTTCAAGCCGAATGGGGTTTTAGCGACCTTGAGATGCGGGACGTGTCCGGCGCGGGTGCGCTCGACCTGGTGGGGGCGACCGTGGCGGCCGGTGCCAGCCCCGCTGGGGCCCGCAAGTGGTGGACGGGCGAATTGCTCCGCATCGCCAACGAACGCGAGACCGAATTGGCTGGCCTGGGCGTCGCCCCAGGCGATATTGCCGAGTTGGAAGGAATGATCGGCCGCGGCGAGGTGACCGACAAGCTGGCCCGCCAGGCTTTGGCCGGAACCCTGGCCGGGCTGGGCAGTCCTGCGACTGTGGCGCAGGCCCAGGGTTTGACGGTGGTGTCCGACGATGCCGCTCTCCTAGTCGCCGTCGATGCGGCCCTGGCCGCGTCCCCCGGCATTGCCGCCAAGATCGTGGCGGGCAAAGTAGCTGCGGCCGGAGCGATTGTCGGAGCAGTGATGAAAGCAACCAAAGGCCGGGCCGACGCTGCCCGCGTCCGGGAGCTGGTCCTCGAACGAGTGGGGGGTTAGCGCCATGAGCGAACCCGCTCGGCCTTCGGCACCCCGTGCTGTCCCCGGCACCGGGTTGTTGGAACGCGAAGAGGTTCGCGAGCTGACGGAGCCCGGCGATGCCGAACGGTTTGCCCACTATGTGCGCAAGGACAAGATCCTCGCCTCGGCGGTTTCTGGGCGCCCGGTGATTGCGTTGTGCGGCAAGGTGTGGGTGCCCGGCCGCGACCCATCCCGGTTTCCGGTCTGCCCCGCCTGCAAGGCGATCTACAGCTCGTTGCGCCCCGGCGGGGATGGTGAGGGTCGAGACTGAGGCTGCGCCCGCCTCACGCGCCGGCCGACCGCCAGGCTTGGGTGAGGGTGGTGGGGATGGCGGGTTCGCCATCGGACAGCCGCAAGGCGCTGCGCGGCAGCTCCGCCAACGCTGCCCGATGCCGCCCCGCGGCCCGCTCCAACCCCTCCCGGCCCATCCA
>JAISCU010000367.1 GCA_031265345.1 Bifidobacteriaceae bacterium | reverse complement strand
TTCACCCCCGGACCCGAGGGCGCTGCCGAAGACGGCCGCCGAATAGTCAAGTTCGCGGAACAGAACGGTTGGGTCGTGACGAACGTCTCCGACCAGCGGGGACGGTTCTCGGTTCGCTTGTCCAAGCCTCACGGCGAGGACAAGTTGAGCGGTCAGGTGACTGGCGACGATGACCCCTCGTCGGGCGCTCCGCAGGTTCACGTGCATCTGTTGGGATAGTGCCCTCGATCCGGTTAGAACAGGAGGCGGGCACCGCGCATGAGCTGACCAGGCGACAGCTCGGGCGGCGATTCAAGGCGGGCGTGCTGGTGGGCGGAATGACCATAACCGTCGGACCGCGTTGAGACACGACGCGCGAGGGGTGCGATTTGGGCCGTTGACAGGCCGTGATTTCGGCCTACGATGGTCTCCATGCAGACGCTGTCGATATCCAGGGTCAAAGACAGGTTGGGCGAGTTCGTGGACGCCGTCTCCCTGACCCGTGAACAGGTGACGATCACCAAGAATGGTGCCCCGGCGGCGGTCTTGGTGGGCGCGGAGGAATGGGAGTCCCTCCAGGAGACGCTCTTCTGGCTTTCCCGGCCCGGAATCCTCGATGATGTGGCCCAAGCCCGCGAAGAACTCGTCGCAGGCGTCACCTTCGACGAGGAGCAGATCCGCGCCGAGTTCGAGCAGCCCCGGCGGCCCGGCCGGTGAGCGACGCGCCGCCACCTGCGTTCCGGGTCGAGTTCGCGGGGTCGGCTCGGCGGGACCTGCAGGGCGTGCCGCCCCGGATCATCCCGGCGATCATCGAGTTCGCCTATGGCGACCTGGCGCGCAACCCGCAGCGCGTCGGAAGGCCTCTGCGGCGCGAGCTCGAGGGGCTGTGGGGCGCGCGGCGCGGCCCCTATCGGATCATCTACGAGATCCGCGACGAGCAGCTCCTTGTCGTCCTGATCCATGTCGACCACCGCGCCGACGTCTACCGCGCGCACTGAGCGCCGGGTGCCGCGCGGCCGCGCCCAATCGCCTCAGTGGAAATCCCGCGATTTGGTCGGCACGCTGAGGTAGAGCGGGTGCAGGTGGCCGGCTTTGATGCCGACGGTGCCGTCGCGGTTCTCCAGCCTTCCTGCCAGCACTATGCGCGATGCCGCTCGGTCGGCCTGGCCACGGACGGCCAGACGCGCCCGTGCATGCTTGTGCGCGACCGCGCGGTGCGGTCATAGATCGACTAGGTAGGCGTGAAGCGGGATGTGAGCCCAATCCTGGCATTATCGGGTACACTGTTCCCCGGCGTGTTTGTCATGGTCCTCCAGCATGCCCTTTCGCACGGGCTGTCGAACCGCTCGAGTGAGGGGATGCGGGGCCTGGACGTATGGTCCACGCAAGAGAGGCCAGGCACGGGGGAGCGGGCCGACTACGCCCACGAAAGGAAGCAGCGTGACGCTGAAGCCCCCACCAGATGAGACACCCGTGCCGTCCGTTGTTGGACGGACTCGACGAATCGAACCGGAAGAATATGCGGCGGTCGTCGCCGCAGCGATCCAGGCCGACGTGTTCGGACCGGATGACGATGCCGTCTTGTTCTATGACCTTGATCGCTTGGGGGACCGAATAGCCGAACTCCAAGATGCCTTCCCCGCCCAAACGCTGCACGCCTTGGCGGTAAAGGCCAATCCGTCGATTGGCTTGCTTAGAAAGGCGGCCGCAGCCGGAATGGGCGCCGAAGTCGCATCGGCGGGCGAGCTGGCGCTAGCCGAAGCCGCAGCAATAGACCTCGCGCTGACCGTCTTCGATTCGCCAGCCAAGACTGAGCGCGAGATTGAAGCCGCATTGCGCCGCCCGCTACTCTTGAATGCCAACTCCGGTGCCGAGTTGCAACGAATCGCCGCTTGTAGCACAGGCCCGCGGGCACGGGTGGGATTGCGGGTCAATCCGACGATTGGCGCCGGCACAATCGGTCGCACAAGCACCGCCACCCGGCGGTCAAAGTTCGGCGTTCCCATAAGCGCTGTCCGTTCGGTCGTGGCCGAATACTGCCGACAAGGCGGACGCCTGGATGCCCCGCATGTCCACGTCGGCTCGCAAGGAATGTCCCTCGAACAGTTGGTGGCCGCGTGCGGGTCGGTCTACCGCCTGTTTACGGAGCTTCGTGAGACCATTCCCAGCTTGAAGATCCTGGATATAGGCGGCGGCCTGCCTGTTGCCTATCGCGATGGTCACGCGGCACCAAGCCACGCCGAGTACGCCGCGGCCCTGCGGAGGACGATCCCAGAACTGTGGTCGAGCGATCTGTCCTTGATCACGGAGTTCGGACGGTCGATGCATGCCAACAACGGTTGGGTGGCCTCGCGGATCGAATACGCCCTGGACGATGACGCTCAAGGCGGAACGCTGATCACACACGTCGGGGCGGACTTGTTTGTGCGAACTGCCTATCAGCCTGGCGTCTGGCAACACGAGGTCCTCGTCTTGACGGGCGACGGCCAACTGCGCACTGGAGACACCTCCCCGTTCAATGTGGCCGGCCCTCTGTGCTTCTCCGGGGACTACCTTGGGCGGGACGTCCCTCTACCGGTTAGCGTGATGCCGGGCGACCACCTGGTCGTGGGCCACGCAGGCGGGTACACGGTCGCGATGTGGTCAACCTACGACAGCCGACAGATTCCTAAGAGCATGTGCTACATCGATGTTCCCAGCTTTGCGCTTCTGGCCGAGCGGGAATCGCTTGCCACTATAGTCTCGCGATGGAAGGCTTGACATGTCCTCTGCCTCATCGTTTTCTCTAAATAGCACATCGTCCCCATCGGTGCCCTGGCCTGACCCGGTGGCTCGGATTGACGCTCAGCTAACAACGGACCGCGTCTGGCACAAGATAACCGCCAATACTGGGCGCGCGTGGAGCTGCCGCGAAGCGGCGAATGCCCGCCAGCGGCTGGGCAAGAAAGGTATTCCCTTATGTGACGAGCTCCAGACCTATTTGGGCTCCTATGAGTCTGCTGAAGGCCGTCGCTATGTGGCGGTGCACTACCGTGCACACCAGGATTGCAATACCGACGCGACGGCCGAAATCCTTGGCGCCAAGGTCACTTGGCTTGCGGCCGAAGAACTCTCCACGGAATTCGGCATGGCCTACGGCTTGGTGAACCCGTTCCTACTCGACGGCCGGGCAGACGTCATCCAATTGTTCGACCAGGACGTATTGTCGCGTCGTCTTTCCCCATATACCATGATGACCAATGCGGGCGATCCGGCTTGGGGAATCGAGTTCTTCCCAAGCCAATTGGTGGAGCATCTCTCCAACGCTCAGGTGGGCCGAGTGGCTACGCCTTCTCCCCTTACAGACCTCAGGGTCCCGGTCCTGGGTATTCTGACCGGCAACGGGCCTGAGTCTGGGATGGAGCTCTGGCGGCGTATCAACACTGTCGTCCATGAAGGGAGACCACCGTTCCAGGGCGATGCCGATTATCCAAACGTGATTGTTGTATCGCGCCCAGGCATGGGCATGTCGATGGAAATCGCGGACAGAGAGGACGAGGTCCGTAAGACAGTGCTTGACGGGATCGATAGCCTGTTGGACGCGGGCGCGACATTCATTGGGATCGCATGCAACACCACACAGCATTTCTCCAAGGAGATTCGCACTCGTTGCGAGCAGCGCAGCGCTGTCTTCATGTCACTCGTTGACGCAGTTCGCCTAGAACTCAATCGCCTCGGTTCCGAGAACTTTGACTTGATCGGCATTGGGCCGGTGGTAGACGTCAACCACTGGAGTGACTTTAGGCGATTGGCCGACGAATTCCAGATCACCGTTCCCACCGAGAGGGCCACGCAAGCCATCACTCAACTGGCCTGGGACGTAAAGGCCAAGAAGGGCAAGGACTCCCGCTTCTACCAAAGGGTGACACAGGCGCTATTGACCGGTTCCTCAACCGACACGGTCGTGATTGCACTCACCGAGTTGTCGGTGGTGCTAGCCGATAATCCAATGATAAAGGACAAAATGGAGGTCGACCATGGAAAGGTGGTCATAGACGCTTTGAGTGCCCTGGCCAGGCAAATGGCCGATCACCACTTGGGTTACCGTCAGCTAACCGGCCCCAACAGGCCACCGTCTACTCAACCTCCCACATGACGTTGACCTCGCCTCTCAGATCTTCCTGCATTCTTGCGCAGATTTCGCCATACCTGTAGCCACGCTCCCGAGATTGGTGCAGCAACCACGCCAATTTCGCGGTTTGCGCTTCAATGCTCATATCATAGGCCGGGATCGCCACTTGATTATCGCGCAGCCATTGGCCTGGTTCATTGACCTGGAAGTTGGCGTTCCCGTTGGGTGCTTGCGTGGTAACGACAATCGGTATCTGCCTGTCCTTCAGCATCCTGAAGGCCTCTTGCAGAGAGTCGGACGGATCGCCTGCCCCCACTGCGCGCAGTATAAATCCCCTAGTGTCCTTTTTCTGGATCAGGAGTTCAAAAATGCCGGGGTCCATGCCAGGGAACTCGGTCAGGGACGCAATGCGCATGTCAAATCCCGAGTCCACGCGCAGATTGCGCCCCCGCATGGCTATTGGGTACCGCGTAGTACTCAAGTATCCGTTGTGCTTTGCCAGGTTGTCGGGGTCGATGTTGATGATTCGGCCGATCCTACCAATGGCGCCTGCGCCAAAAGACTTGAAGGCGTCGTAGTCGAACTCCCTGTCTTTCTTGACTCGCGTACCCGTGATGATGAAGCTGCCGAACACCGCCACCACCCCGGCGATTCGTGTGTCCCGTTGGCCCTGACCAACACAAATTCGCACGCCGTTCTCCAGATTGGTTAGGGCGTCGCTGCCAGGCAATCCGAAAGGAACCTGCGATCCGGTGACGACGATCGGTTTGCCCGAGTTTGCAATTGCGAAAGAGAGTGCCGCGCAAGTATAGCCAAGTGTGTTGGTGCCATGCGTGATCAAGAATGAGTCAAAGTCATCGTACTGTTCCTTGATGGTGTCAGCGAGCTTGACCCAAAGTGATTGATCGACATTGGAGCTGTCGATTTCGGCCACTGGATGGGGAATCATTTCGATGTCGGTATCAAGCTGCTCACGGAGTACCGCGAGAGTCGGCCCGATTATTTTAACGAACTCATTAGCGTCTTTAGCGATTTCGACAGCTTGTGGACTATTGTCGATGACTTGCCGGAGGGGGTCGTCTCGCGCGACTTGGCCTCCCATTGTGCCGCCCGTCGTGATCATCAGCACTCGGTGACGGCGAACATACGAAGATGTGGACATTTGTTGGGTTCTCCTTGCAGTTACTTCATAGAGCGGGCGACCCGAAAGCCCGTGAATTTATCATGCAGCCCGGGGTACATACCGGACCGAGACTCCGGAGACACATCTCGGGCCGAGTCGTTCCACGATCCGCCGCGGCGTGCTCGGTCCCTGCCGGCACGGGGGCCTCCCCGTGGACCGACAGCGCTAAAGCCACGCGCATACCGATCCGAGCACCACTCGTCGACATTGCCCAGCATGTCGCGAAGTCCGAGGCCGTTCGGGGCCAGTTCTCCCACCGGGTGAGTGGATCCATCCGCGTTGTCGTGGTACCAGGCTGACTTGGCAAGCTCGGCCGGAAACCGCCCTCCCTTAGCGCCGCCCAGGCACCCGAACACCCACTCTGCCTCGGTTGGCAGCCGATATCCGTCGGCATCAAGATCGGGTGCCCCGAGGGTCCGCTCTGTCACGCCCGGGTACACCGACTCTAGACCGTCTCGTTTCGACAATTCATTGCAGAAGAGGAGCGCGTCGTACCAGGTGACCGATTCGACCGGCAGATCATCGCCGGTGAAGTAGCTGGGCCTATCGCCCAAGACTTCAGCATACATTTCCTGTGTCACTGGCAAACTGCCGATCAAGAATCGGTGCCTGACCGTCAGTTCGGCATGCCTCCCGCTGACTGGGTCGAGCACTGGCGCTGTCCCCGGATCGACAACAACTAGGCCGTGGGGCAACGCTGGCGGTGGCAGACTTGGCGGACCGCCCGGGTTTGGCGCTGCGGGTGCGAGCTTAGGCACGAGAGGTGGCGTCCCAGGTGAAGGCGCCTCAAAATCGCCGACCGCGAGCCAGTCACTCCCACGGGTGTTTACTGCGCAGCCGGCAGTCTGGAGCCGATTGGCCAGTTGATGTCGCATTATGGCCGTGCCGTCGAAGCGGATAGCGTGCCGACCCGAGATATCGGAGAACCCGCGTGTGCGACCGATCTCGACGATGACGGTGCGTTCGGGATAGCGCGCCACTGCCATCCCAGCCTCGAACAGCACATTCGGGCGAGCCTGCGGCGCAGGCTCGGTATCTGGGTCGTTGGCGCAGTCCGCTGCATACTCGGGCCGAAGGTGGGCCATCTCGTCAGGAGTAAACAGCACGACCACAGCCTGCGCGCGCGCGAATGCAGCGTCGAGAACACTATCGATATGCGGGTAGGCCTCCCCCGTCAGGCTGACGGCCTCGCTCCACTCCATTGGTCGCAAATCGATCGCCCGGAGAAAGTCGAACATTGATAGTCGCAGCTTTTCATTTCGCCCACTAACAACGAACACCGCTCGCCTGTCGCTGGCCACTGGCTCTCCAATTCAAGATCGGTCTCTCGGACTCACATTCCCCCGATTCCCCGTTCCCCGATGGCCAACCATACCCGAATTCGAGGGTCATGTCTCGCACCTCTTGCCAACAGCACTGCCGCACATGCGGTTCTCACTGGTAGCAGGTGCCTGGTGGCGTTCCCACACCTGGGGCGGTGCTGGACGGTGCCGCGTTTGAGTCGACCAGACGGTGGCCCCGTCAACGGGTGAAGGCGACGGCTCTGGTCCTGGCGCGAGCCGTTGGCGTCCCGAAGATACCTGCGATCCGGGGCTCTCTCGGCACCAACGCTCACGGCACGCGGCTTTTCGGGAACAGTCGCGCTTCGCGGGACACGAGAGGCTAGCGAACGTGATGACGAACTGGGCTCGGTCAGACTGGCCGATGCGGTGGTGGCGTTGGCGAGAAACCTGCGATCCGTGGCTGTCGCGCGCGAGTGCCACCATATGCAGGTTTCGTCGAAGCGTCCCAGAGCCGAGTGCCACGTTCTGCAGGTTTTCGTGTCCGTGACCGGGAACCGCTCCGAGCGTAAGGACGCGCCGATTATTTATTGCGCTTTTGGGCGGGCGGCCTGATGGTGTAGTTCCAGTCGGGATGCCACGCGGCGGGCACGTGGATGCCCTCCTTCTTGAGCCGGTCCATCTCCTT
>JAISCU010000347.1 GCA_031265345.1 Bifidobacteriaceae bacterium | reverse complement strand
CTGCGGCGGTCTGCGGCCACCCCTGCGTCGAGATGGCCCTGGTGGAGCTCTCGCGTCTCACCGGCGAGGGCCGCTACCGCGAGCTCGCCACCACGCTGATCGCACGCCGGGGGCACGGGTTCTTGGGGCCAGGGCGTTTCGGCGGTTCGTACTACCAGGACGACACTCCTTACGTTGGCATGGACACCTTGTCCGGGCACGCCGTGCGAGCGACGTACCTTGCGGCGGGCGCAGTCGACGTGGCAGTCGACAATCAAGACGAGGCCCTTGTCGAAGCCTCGCACCGCCAGTGGCGGAACGTGCTCCGAGCCCGCACGTACATCACCGGTGGAATCGGAGCCCGTCACCTCGGCGAATCGTTCGGAGACGACTACGAGTTGCCGGCGGACGCCGCCTACGCGGAGACCTGCGCCGCGATCGGGCTGATCATGTGGAGTTGGCGACTCCAGCTCACACGGCTTGACTCTGCCTTCGGCGACCTCATCGAAAGAGCGGTTTACAACGCAATCTTGCCAGCGGTCGCGCCGGATGGACGCTCATACCATTACACCAATCCGTTGGAGGTCCACTCCTCGCATCCGCGGCGCGAGTGGTTCGAAATCGCCTGCTGCCCACCGAACGCCATGCGGACCATCAGCATCCTCAACCAATTCGTGGCCACCGAGAACGACACTGGCGTTCAACTCCACCAGTACGCTTCCGGCCGTGTCCTGACGGCATTCGGCCGTCTCCAAGTGACCACAAGCTATCCGTCCGGCGGAGGCATCGCGGTGACTGTCTTCCCGTGCACCGGGGGGAGGTGGGAGTTGATGCTGCGCGTCCCCGTCTGGTCGCGCGCCAACTGGTCCTTGCGCCTCAACGGCGAGCCCTTCCAGGCGCCCCTGGCACATGGCTTCGCACGGCTGGCCAGGGCTTGGGACGAAGCCGACTTGGTCGAATTGACCCTGGACATGGCGCCTCGGTTCACCACCGCCGATCCCCGAGTCGGCATGGGCTGTTCGGTGGTTCTCGAACGTGGTCCCATCGTGTACTGCCTGGACGAGGCGCAATCGGGAGTCGGGCATCCCGGCCTGATCACCTTGCCGCACGGTCCGCCGCCCGCGACCGTTGAAGTGGACCCGGAGTCTCCTCCGAATCTCCGCGTCCTAGTCGAAGCCGGTTCGCCGAGGAGCGGGTGGCCCTATTCTTCCACTCCCTCAATGACCCGCCCAGCAGCCCAGATGGGTACATTTGTGCCATTTGCTATGGCCGGCACCCGGGGCCCGGGAGCGATCCGCGCATGGGTCGGCAGGCAGGCGACACCGACTTAGAGCAGGGCCTTCCAGCACCCCGTCTCAGCGGGTCGCCCAGAACGCCACCGCCGATGCCGCCGCCACATTCAGCGAGTCCACCCCAGCTGCCATCGGGATGGTCACCACCGAGTCGGCCAGGTCGAGAGCATGGGCCGTCAGGCCGTCGCCCTCAGTTCCGAGCAGCAGAACCAACCGCTCCGGGAGATGGGCGGCGAAGCGGTCCAGGGGCACGGCATCGGCGGCGGGGGCGAGAGCCGCGACGTGCCAATCATCGCGCCGCAGCCCTTCCAAACTCCGGGGCCAAGGCTCGATACGCGCCCAAGGCACCTGGAAGACCGTGCCCATCGAGACCCGCACCGAACGCCGGTAGAGCGGATCGGCGCAGCGCGGCGTGATCAGGACGCAATCGACCCCCAGCCCGGCCGCCGAACGGAAGATCGCGCCCAGGTTGGTGTGGTCCACCACGTCCTCGATGACGCACACGCGACGCGCACCCGCCACCAGCTCGGTCCAAGCCGGCAACTCCGGGCGGCGCATGGCGGCGATCGCGCCCCGGTGGACATGGAAGCCTGTGACCTGGCGCAGGAGGTCGTCGGACCCCACGCAGACCGGCACGTCATCATTGAGTCTGGACAGCAATCGATCAAGGACCTCGACCCATTTCGGGGCCATCAACAACGAGTAGGGCTCCAGGCCGGCGTCGAGGGCTCGTCCTATGACCTCGGCCGATTCGGCCATGAACAACCCGCGCTCCGGCTCCAGACGGCGGCGCAGGGCCACGTCCGTCAAGTTGAAGTACATCTCCAGGCGCGAGTCCTGCGGATCGTCGATGGTCACCAGCACCGGCCCAGGGTACCGGTTGACCTGGCAACGAACCCGCCAAAGTCGCATTTCGTCGCCGCCGGACGGCCTCCGCCCCCTGCCGCGGCCTCAGCGACGCCAGAGCCGAACCCGTGAAACCTGGCGCGGGGCAGCCAGACGCGCGAACGGCATCGTGCGCGGAATCCCGACAAAGCGCCCCATGCCCGGCCACCCCAACCGACCCCGAACGTGCCGCGCCGACAAGCGCACCTCGCCCACAACGCAGACACCGGCCCAGCGGCCCAGCCCGCTGGGCTCTCAGTGTGCGAAGATGGGGCACGGGCCGCCAAGCCGCCGATGCCGCACCCGAAGCCTCGCCAAGGGCGGCAGCCCGGCGGAGGACACGGCCCACCGACTAACGAGACGCGAGCCCGAGGAGGCGCACCATGGCGGGAAAGATGGCGTTCGGCGTGGACATCGGCGGTTCCGGCATCAAAGGCGCGCCGGTCGACCTGGACACCGGCGAACTGACCGAGGAACGCTTCAAGATCCTCACCCCGCAGCCAGCCACGCCCAGGGCCGTGGTCTCCGTCATCGGCGAGCTCCTGGCACATTTCGACCTCGGTGACGAGGTGCCCGTCGGCGTGTCCTTCCCCGCCCCCATACTGTCCGGAGTGGTCCCCTGGATGGCCAACCTCGACCAGTCGTGGGTGGGCGTCAACCTGGCGGAGGCGGTCCGTCTGGGCACCGGCAGGCAGACCACCGTGGTCAACGACGCCGACGCCGCCGGCTACGCCGAAGTCGCGTTCGGCGCCGCCAAGGACCATCCCGGCACCGTCGCGGTGATGACGCTCGGGACGGGGATCGGCGTGGCCCTCATCACCGCCGGCAAGCTCTGGCCCAACGCGGAACTGGGGCACATCACGATCAACGGCAAGGACGCCGAGAAATGGGCGGCGGCGTCGGCCAAAGAAAGGGAGGGCCTGTCCTACGCCAAATGGGCGCGCCGCCTCCAGCGCTATTTCTCCGAGATCGACAAGCTGCTCTGGCCCGATTTGATCGTGGTGGGCGGCGGCATCTCCCGCAAGCATGACAAGTTCCTGCCGCTGCTGCACCTGCGACCGAGGATCGTGCCCGCCGCCCTGCGCAACACTGCCGGGATTGTCGGAGCCGCCGTGCTGGCCTGGCAGGACGCCGCCGTGGCCCAGGCCGCCGCCAACCCGGCTCTGCGCACCACTCCGGGCCTGGCCCCGCCTCCGGCCACGCCGCCGCCGCCCTCCATCGCCGCCGAATAGCCAACAGCCTGACGATGCCGCCGGGTCGATTCGCGCTGTCGCGCCCGGCCCCGGAGACGGCGCAGGCGGGAGGCGGACGAGTCGGCCTGTAAGCCGGGTTCTGTCATTCAAGACGGCCATCCATCTAGGACCCACGTTGCCGTGGGCCTCCAGCGGCCTACCCGGCGGCTCGGGCGAGCAGCCCTCGAACGCCGCCTGTCTGGCCTTGCTCCGGGCGGGGTTTGCCGAGCCGTCCAAGTCACCTTGGACGCTGGTGGTCTCTTACACCACCGTTTCACCCTCACCGTGCCGCCGCAGCGGCCTGGCGGTCTGTTCTCTGTGGCACTTTCCCGCGGGTCGCCCCGGGTGGGCGTTACCCACCACCCTGCTCTGCGGAGCCCGGACTTTCCTCGGCGGGCACCCGCAGCACACAAGGTGCCAAGGGTGCCCGACGCGGCCGTCCAGCCGACTCGTCCAGCCCACTACTTTACATGGCCACCGTGCGGTTGGTGCAGACCACCTCGGTGTAGCCCAGGTCCCACAGCCGCAACACGTTGATCGAGGCCGGGGCCACCCGGAAGCCGAACCAGGCCTCGGCGGGCGCGCCCAGAGCCGCCCCGATGGCCGCCCGCACCGCCATCGCATGCGACGCCACCAGCACGGTCTTGCCGAGGTTCGCCCGCGCCACCCGCTCGAGCGCGTCCTTGATCCGCCGCCCGACCTGTTCGCGCGACTCGCCACCCTCCGGCACATAGCGCGTGTCGGCGGCCCACTCCTCCACGCCGTTCGGCCAGCGGGCGTCCACCTGCGTCTTGGTGAGCCCGTCCCACAGTCCGAAGTCCTGCTCGATGAAGCCCTCGTCGATGTGGGGGGTCAGCCCCAGGGCCTCGCCCAACGCTTGGGCTGTCTCCAGCGCACGGCGCGCGGGCGAGGAGAGTAGCAGGTCCGGCCGTTCCAGTCCGAACCAGGGCACCTGAAGCATCCGCCCCAGTTCGGCGGCTGCCGCCTGGGCCTGCAGTCGGCCGGCCTCGGACAGTGGCGGTCCCGGCACAACCCCGCCGGCGAAGACGTCGCGGTCGGTGTCGATCGACATGCCATGGCGCACCAACACGATGGTCGTGATCGGGCCAGGCGCTCCCGGGTGGCGCTGGGTGCCGGAGGTGGTCGTTTGGGCTATCCGGACGGCATCGGACATAGACATGGACGATGCCGTCCGTTCAAGATCCGGCCCCACGCCGGTCCCGTCAGTGGCCGTCACCGCGTCGGTGCTGGCCGGTGGCGTCCTCGGGG
>JAISCU010000341.1 GCA_031265345.1 Bifidobacteriaceae bacterium | reverse complement strand
AGTCCCGACTACCCGATAGGAAGAACCCCCATCATGTCTACAATTCCGCGCCAGCTCGTTCCCAAGCTCGGGCTCATTTGGACCGCATTGGCGATCGGAGTGCTGCCGGCTTGCGCCAGCGGAGACGCCGCCTCAGACCAGCCAGGCGGCCAGCCCGGTCAGTCCGGCCAGTCCGAGTCGGTCGGCGGCGCCCTGACGGTCGCTTTGGATGGCACCGTGAAATGCCTGGACCCCTGGCAGACCGATGTCCCCGCCGAGCACAACATCTACCGCCAGGTGGTGGAGACGCTGACCTCGATCGAACCTGACGACGGCACCTTGCGACCGTGGTTGGCCGAGAGCTGGGAAGTGAGCGACGACGCCACCGAATTCACGTTCAAGCTCCGTCCTAATGTGCATTTCTCGAACGGCCAGGAGCTCACGGCTCAGGCCGTCAAGGCCAATTTCGACCAAGCAGCGACTCTGGAGCAGGCGGTTCGAGCGCCGAGCTATTTGGCTGGTTACACCGAGACTCGAGTGGTCGACCAGTTGACAGCCGTCGTCGTTTTCGATGAGCCCAACGCTTCCTTCTTGAACCATTCGGCAAGCGACTTCCTGGCCATTTTGGCGCCGGAGACAGTCGAAACGGCCGCCGAGACCAGATGCACCTCGGGAGTGATCGGCACCGGGCCGTTCCTGATCGACTCGTACCGGCCCAACCAAGATGTTGTGCTGAAAGCCCGGTCCGACTACGACTCGGCTCCGGCCTGGGCGGCCCATGCCGGTCGCGCCTATCTGGATCAGATCACCTTCGCCCTGGTCCCCGAGTCGAACTCGCGCCTCGGCCTGCTGACCTCGGGCCAGGCGCAGATCGCACAGTCCATCGAGGCTCAGGATTTCGACGCCGCCCAGGCGGCCGGAGTGGCGATCGAAACCAGAGTCACGCCGGGAGTCTTGCTCCGGCTTCAGGTGAACACCGCAGAGGACCCGGTGAGCGAGGAAGCGGTTCGCCAGGCCATCTCCGCCTATATCGACCGGGACGAGATCAACACTGTCGTCTTCGGCGGCCGGTCGGTCCCGGCAGCCGGCCTGTTGACTGAGAACCTGCCCGGATCGGCCCAGCTACCTGAGTTGTTGGCCCATGATCCCAAACGAGGCGACGAATTGCTGAGCGGCGCCGGTTGGACAAAGGGCGATGGCGGGCTGTGGGAACGCGACGGCCAGCCACTGTCCTTCCACATAACCAAGGCCAGTCCGTATTCGCTGTCGCAACCGTTGCTCGAACTGGTGGTCCAACAACTCCACGCGAACGGCATCAGCGCCGATTTCGCCGATTACACCGGCGACTACTCAGAAGTCACCTCTCAGCACAAGTACGTGATCCTCTACGCGAACACCACCGATCTCGACCCCGACGTGTTGCGCGGTCAGATCTCGCCGCTGGACGGCAACCGCTCCAACCTTCCGGCCGACGATCCGCTGACTGAGCCGCTGACCCGCCAAAACCAGATCGGGGACTGGGACGACCGGGCCGACTTGCTGGCCGAAATCCAACGTGACGTGATCGACCGGGCCATCCAGATCCCGGTCGCGGCACTGGTTCAATTCTACGGGGTGAGCGATCAGGTGACCGGCGTGGCCTTCGATCTCGAGTCTCGGATCTACCTCTACGACGCCCAACTGACGAACTGACTGACCGACCAACTGACCCCTAAGAGCAGGAAACCGTGAATCACAAGCTGTCCGGCGCCGGGGCGAGCGAGCCCGGGAGCCGAGGCGGCGCCGCGAACCAGACCCGCGGCATCGTACTGGCTGGCAGTTCCTACCTGATCTGGGGCTTTCTGCCGCTCCTGTTCGCGGCTTTGGCGCCGGCCGGGGCGGCTGAGATCATCGGCCAGCGCGTCTTGTGGTCGGCGGTGTGGTGCCTGGCGATCCTCGCGGCCTGCGGCCGTCTGCGCGACTTGGCCGTCCTTGCCCGCGACCGGCAGGCCCTGGTCGGGATCTCGCTGTGCGCGGCTCTGCTGGGCGTCAACTGGTTCGCGCATGTCGCCGGAATCATGACTGGTCGGGTGGTCGAGGCCGGGATCGGCTACTTGCTCAACCCGTTGGTGTCCGTTCTGCTGGGCGTCTGGGCGTTGCACGAGTCGCTGCGACCGGTGCAATGGCTGGGCGTGGGGCTGGCGATCATCGCGGTCGGGTTGGCGGGCGCCGGCTATGGACGTTTCCCGTGGGTCGCGATCATCCTGCCGCTGTCGTGGTCGGCCTATTCGCTGGTCAAGAAACGTTTGCGCCTGCCCGTCGGCGTCATGGCGGCCTTCACCGCCGAGATGGTCATGCTGGTGCCCTTGGCCGGAGCGTTGCTGATCGCCTTGGGAGCATCGCCGCTGGGCACATCGTCACTGGGCGGCCCCAGCGGTTTGCGCACCGTCTTGACGATCGCCACGGGACTGGCCACCGCCGTGCCGCTGTTGGCGTTCAACTCGGCGGCAAGAATGACCAAGCTGGCCACCTTGGGCATGCTCCAGTACCTCTCCGCCAGCTGCCAGATCCTGCTCGGCGCGCTGTATTTCGGGGAGCCGATGCCGCCCGCCCGTCTGGCCGCATTGGTTCTAGTGATCGCCGCCCTGGCGGTCTTCACCGTGGGAGGTTTGGGCGCGACCCGCAAGCCGAGCCCGGCAACCAGACAAATCGGAGTCGCACATGTCCGCTGAGTTCCCGATCGAAGCCGGTTACCCGTTCTACGGCGCCGCCACCGGAATCGCCATTATCGACTCCGGGATTCCGCGCCCGCCAGGGGACGTCGGCAATGCCCGCAGTTTCGACTTCCCGGTGCGTTACCAGGTGGTGCCGGGGATCGGAGCGGCGGACATGTCCGCGCCCCGATCGGCCCGCGTCGAAGACGCCTTCGTGGCGGCCCTCGAGCAGTTGGCCGCCGATGGCGTGAGGCTCGCCGGATCATCGTGCGGCCTGTTGGCCCGCTACCAGCCCGAGGTCGCCAAGCGTTCGCCGATTCCCGTTGCGCTGTCGTCCTTGTCCCAGCTCCCGTTGGTGCTGCAGATCCTGAACCCCGATCAGCAAGTCCTGGTGGTGACGCTCACCGAAGGCGGGGTCGGCGCCGATCATCTGGACGGCGCCGGGGTCGCGAGCCAACAACGCGGACGCGTGGTGGTCGGCGACTTAGCCGGGGCCGCCCATCTGCGGGACGCCATATCCGAACGGGTCGACAGTTATGACGTTGACAGAGCACGCGCTGAAGTGGCCGCAGGCGTGGGTCGTTGGCTGCCAGCTGGCCACCAGATCGGGGCCATGGTGCTCGAATGCACCAATCTGGCGCCCTTCTCCGACACGCTGAGAGCGACCTTCGGCATACCCGTATGGGATGTGTTGACCCTTTTGACCTGGTTGAACGGAGCCGTCCATGCCTACTGAGAACACCTCTGGCCCGCAGACCGGTCACATCGTCGTGGGCGGCGGGATCATCGGCTGGTCGGTGGCCGCGCGCCTGGCCGACTTGGGGCAACCAGTCACAGTGATCGATCCCGGCCCCGCCGGCCCCGCCGGTCAATCTGCCTCCAGCCGCTCATTGGGCTGGGTGAACGATGCCGCGCCCGCCCCAGATTCGTATCACCAGCTCCGCCGCCTGGGCGCTGCGAGGCTGTCCCTGGCGCAGAACCGTTCCCAGACCAGGTTCTACCACGCCTCCGGTTGCTTGCACTGGTCGGTCGATGGCCTCCAGTCACAACCCAACACCGCCCTGGAGGCCCTCAACGAAACCGTTTCCGACGCGGCTGTTCGCCTTGCCGACACCGGCCAGAACGCACGTTTGATCAACGCTGCCGAAGCCGTGGGGGTTGAGCCGCGGTTGGACGGAGCCGAACTCGGAGCGCCGGTCCTGTACGTGGCCAGCGACGGCTGGGTCGACTTGCCGACCTTGATAGCGGCCCTCAGCGCCCGCTCGGCGGATCTCGGCGCACGAACCGTCCAGAGCCCCGTCAGTCGCCTCGACTGGGACGGCGAGCGTGTCACCGGTGTTCAGACCGCCAGCGGCGAGCACATCAGCGCTCCCTCAGTGGTCGTAGCGACCGGCGCTGGGCTTCCCGGCCTGGCCGCCACTGCGGACCTCGCCGTCCCCCAGGACACGACCACTGGAGTGACGGTGGTGACCGACCCGCTGCCCGCTCCGCCGCGGATCGTCCTGAGAGCTCCCGGCCTCATGGCCAGGCCGACGCCGGATGGGCGGCTGGTCGTGGTCGCGCCGGTCCTGGAAGCCGCCGTCTCGGCGAACGGCCGAGTGCCCTCAGCGTCTGTCGATCACGTTTTGGCCGACCTGTCACGTCTGTTGGACACGAAGACCCGGCTGCGGGCCGACCGCGTGCTGGTCGGGCCCCGGCCGATCCCAGCGGGGGGTCTGCCGGTGGTGGGAAAGGTGTCGAATCGCCCCGGCCTGGCTCTCGCCTTCAGCCATTCGGCGGCCACGGTCGGCCTGGTGATCGGCGAGCTCCTGGCCGATGAACTCGTCACCGGCCGACCGTCACCTGTGCTGGCCGATTTCCGTCCCGAACGCTTCGCCCCAGCGGCGTTCTCAGGCTAGCTTCTCGGACGGGGCGCCGGGGCAAGCCCGCAGACCAACGCCCCAGCGCCGCGTCATCGCGAGGCCGCTTCCCGCACGTCGCCCCACAGGCGAAGCAGGTTGCCGCCCAGGATCCGGGCCACGTCCTGGTCGCCGTGCCGCCGCCGCAGCGCCGCCACCAGCCCAGGTGTCTGGGCATGGTCGAGCCAACCAGCGATCCCTCCGCCGTGATTGAAATCGGAGGCCACGCCAACATGGTCCACCCCGACCAGCGCGATCACATGGTCCACGGCATCGGCCAGGCGTTCGACATCACTGCGCGGCCACCCGTGGCGAACTTTGGCGTGGTATTCCGCGAAATACGCGGCGAACTTCTCCTCATCCCAGCTAGCCGTCTCCGGATCGAGGACGGCGTAGTAGTCCTGTGGTCCCCTGAACCCCGGCAAACCGAAACGTTCTCGCAATTCGCGCACGTCCGCCACGACTTTCGGGTCATCGCCGCGCGCGGTCAGGTAACCGTCGAAGGCAACCAGTTGAACAACGCCCCCGCGCTCCGCGATCAGCCGGATCTCGTGGTCCGCGATGGTCCGGTCGGCCTGACCGGCCTGCGCCCGCAGACCGTTGTGCGAAGCCAGCACCGGAGCCCTCGAGGCCTCGACGATCCGTTGCCGCGCCCGCACCGACACTTGAGCGGTGTCCACAATGACGCCGCGAGCGTTTAGCAGTTCGATCGCGCGGACAGTCGAATCGGAAATACCATCGAATTCACCGCCCACGTTGGCGCTGGGATAGGGACGGGCCGATTTGACCCATTGATTGTCGCCGATGAACCCGAAGTCGAATATCGAGACCCCCTGATCGACCCACCGCTGTATGTCCGCCAGGCCGGTCAAGGGCCGCGCATTTTGGAAACCGAGTATGAACGAGAAAACCCCTTTGGCGGCGTTGGTTCCGACGTCCTGAGGCGTCGTGGCCAATTCGGCGTTGCCGCGAGATTGTTCGATGGCATCGAGCACCGCTTTGTGAGTGGCGTCCAATTCGGACAGGCCCGCGTCCGGTGAAGCGCTGCGGGGGATCCTGCCCGCACGAGCCGGAACCACAGCGGCCGCCAGCCCACCGGCGAGGGCCTGGTCCAAGGGAAAAGTGAAGGCGACACCCTGACCCGCCACATCGACGTGCCCGTCAATGACCAATAGGGAGTCTGAAGGATTAGTCATGGATGCTCCTTTGTGGCGGGAATTCTGGCGGAGAGGTCCGCAGACCAGACGCTATTGGCGCGTCATCCAGAAAGTCAAAACTCGGAGGCCCGAATGTTCAGTATGTGGAGATATGCAAGGATCGGTGGCGTCGCCTGTTGTTGAGCTCCGGGCCTCTTGACGCGGCTCGGACGGTCTAGTCCTTGACCGCCTCAATGGTGTCCGCCTTCTCGCGCCAAGTCACGGTCCAGGCGCCGTTCCCGAGCGGCGGGAACAGCAACGGCCGGGCTGACTTCAAACGTTTGTTGTAGGAAAGTTCCTGCAAGTAGCCGGAGTGTGCAATACCCGTCTTCGAATCGAAACTGCTGGTGATGCCGCCGAAGTTCTCCGCCAGCGACCCGACGATCTTCATAGTGCCTTGCAGCCCACGGACGTTGGAATTCTGGACTCTGAGAGCGGACGATGCCGCGTATAGAGCCGCCTCTATGTTCAAGACATGGGTGGAGGGGAAGTTCCAGCCGGGCGCCCAAGTTGTCGCCTCGGCGTTGGCCGTGTCCCAGACCAAGCCGCTGTCGCTCTTGGCGGCGCGGACCGTCTGCATGACCGGGCTGAAGATCTCGATCGCGTCGCCGGCCAGCAGACCGAGAAGATCAGCCTCGTCATTGTCCGTGGTCAGGTCGCCGGTTATGACGATAGTCCGGTCGGCCGCGATGGTGAGATTGCCGCCCGTCATATGCCCCTCGACCCAGACATTCCCAAGTCCGTCGCGCTTGTCCTTGGCGCTCATCGCGATCTCGCCCTGGCATGTCGCCGTGGCCGTGGTCGGGGGCACAGCCGGATCGCAGTCGCCCAACGGCAAGCCGCCTCCGATCGCCCCAGCCGCTATTTCCACCGGGGCCACCTCGGGCGCCGCATCGACGAAGACGAAGCCAGCCTCTGGCAACGGCACCAGAGCTCCCTCTGTGGACCGCAGCGCCTCCACGGTGCCACAGTCCTGCCGCTCATCCGAGGCCTGCGTCTGCCTCGACCAGACGGTCATGCGGTCGCCCTCGAGCCTGATCCGGGTGGGCCCGGTGTACCGGCACCCGAGCCCGTTGACGGAGGTCAGCTTGGCATTGCCCACGCTGGCCAGGTCGAGCCGCTCACGCCATTGCGGAGCGATTCCGTTGGGGAACGTGGCGGTGCCTTTGACACAGTTCTGCCAAGTCGCAGGGTTGTCTGGGACGGCCTTCTTGCACTCCGGATAGGCGGTCGTGAACCCGCCCTCAACGCCCGTGAAGACGGCGTCCCAACCATAGATCGTGTCATTGGCGTGGACCGGCCCGTCATAGGGATTGTCCGCCGTCGCGTAGCCCTGGGAGCATCCTTTGGGGTTGAGGCTGGCGTCAATGTACTCTCGTTTGACGCCGGAGGTCGGAACGTAGGGGTACACCTCCCAGTCGTAGGGAATGTTGACCCCCTTCGCCCAGCCGCCGCCACAGATCACGGACGTCATGTTGTCGCCGTAGATGGTGGTCTTGCCGTAGACCACCGGATCATTCGGGTCGGAAATGCCATAGTTCTTGAAGTAGACCCACTGCTGAGCGGTTTCCCGCGCGATGGAGGCCCGGACTGACCGATAGACGTCCCGCGACCTGCCCGTGGACACCACTTGTAGGTACTGCGTCGTGCCCGGCGCCTCGGTCACGGCGTAGTGGTATTCCTGGCGCGACCCGCCCTCAGCGCCGCCGAGCTGCTGCCAGCCCACAGCTTCCGCCGCGTCCCAACCGCACAGGCCCGCGAAAACGTCACCCTCCGCCTCGGGGCCGCCGGTGGCGTCCTTGCGGCAGTACCCGGCGTCGGTGTCCTTGGTGGCCGCGATGGTCTCGAAGTACTCCGGGTCGATTCGCAACTCGGTCAGCAAGTCCGCGATCCCCGCCTCCGCGGCCGCCAGAGCGAGATCGACATCCTGCTCGAACCGGGAGTACTTGGTGGAGTTGACCAAGAACGCGAGCGAGCCGAGGACCACCACCATCACTATTGTGAACGACGCCAAGATGGCGACCATCGCGATACCCGCGTCCTTGGGTTCGCGTGCCCTCATCATCCGTGAACTCATCAGAGTCTGCTCCATCCCTTGACTGCGTGGCGTTTGATCACTGTGGCCTGGACGTCCTCGTTGGCAGAGCCGGGCTCGCCGCCTACTGTCACGTTGAATTCGACGGCCACGATCCGCGTCAGTTGGGCGGCGTTGGTGACCTCGGCGACATCGGCGCTAGCGGTTCCGGCGTCAGTCTCCAGAGAATAGGAGAACGCAGGACCGCCCTTGATGTTCCTGGCCACCACGAAGTCCTCGAACAGGTCATCCGGGCATCCCGAGGCGTCCTTGGCGCAGAAGGCAGCGGATCCGTCGTTGCCCTTCTGCGAGCGTTGAACGCACCGGCGCAGAACGCCGGGGTCCTCGTCCCCCGACCAGCATTGCTGGCCAATGACGACTGTGACCCGCGAGACCGGCCCATGGTTCGGATCGGTGGTGGGCAACGCGGAGAGGAACACCATTTTCCGGTCCCGCGCCAGTTCGAAAACCGATCCGTTCTTCTCTGCGGGATTGGGCGCGGCGTTTGCCAGGGCATCGGTGAGCCAGAGGCTGACTTGACGGGTCCCGTCGGCCCGCTCCTGGCGGGCCAGGGACTTGGCGTTGTGTTTGGCCACCGAGAACGTGACCGTGAGCAGCATGCCCAGGATGATTGAGCCGATAGCCATGACCGTCACCAATTCGGCCAGCGTCATGCCTCGGTCCCGGTCCGTGGCCTGCGCCGCAGGTCTGCTTCTCACGGTCTCAGTGCTTCTCGCCTTCTCAGTGCTTCTCACCCTCGTGATGCCCCTCAAGGGATGCTCACCTCGCCGTGCTCGCCCGGCCCCAAAGTGACCGAGACGGGGGTGGAAGCACCCGCCCACACCGTGTAGATGCCTGGGCTCAGCAGATCGAACTCCGCCTTCCCGTCGACCAGCAGGACCTCGCGGATGTTGCCCGCTCCACCGCTGTGCGGTCCGATGGCGGCGGATGTGGCGGTCGGATCGAGGGTGGCGTCCACCGTCACGGTCAACGAGGCCGCCTGCTCGTAGTCCTCGAAAGTGACGGTGCGCGAGTCGCCGGGCCGCAGGTAGTGCGCGGTCACCGAGGGCTGACTCTCGCCAGCCGGATTGACGTAGATCGCCGAGTCGGCGGGGCCGAGCAGCGCCACCTCGTAATTGGTCCCGTTGGCGCTGGGCACGACCTCGAACACCGCGCACCCCTTGACGTCGGTGACGGCCTCGCTCGCCACGCCTGGGCCCGTGACCCGCACTTTCATACCCGGACGAGTCGGCGCCGACCCAGTCGTTCCGGCGACTTTGACTCCGATGACCGCCCGGTTGGCCTGCGCGGCAGCGGCGGACCCGCGGTGCGGGGCGAAGAGGGATGAGGCGACATGAGGCTTGGTCCCAGGACTCATTCCTGCCCAGGTGACCGTGACCTCCACCAGCGCCGCGAACTGCTTGGCCGCGTCCGGGCC
>JAISCU010000329.1 GCA_031265345.1 Bifidobacteriaceae bacterium | reverse complement strand
TTGTCAGCTAGTTGCTCACTGCCCCACGGCGGTTTGTCGGGTGTTGTCGCTGGTCAGCGTGTTGCGGGTGCCGGGCGGCGAGCCGCGACCGATTGCGTGGAAACCCGCGTTAGGCCACCAGCCCGGCTCTGGCGGGGTCGTTTTCCGATCATCTCGATCACCGGTTTTCGCCGCCTGGGCGCGAGATGATCACGTAATGGGGACGGACCCGTTATCCACAGGGCCTGACCTGGGGTTTAGCTCTCGGAATCGGGCTCGGTGAGCATGAAAAGGTACCGTCCCCTCAGGGGGAGGGCGCCGACGGCTCGGATTCTGGTTATGAGCCCCTTGTCGGCGGTGGCCACCAGGACCGGGCCGGGGGCGGTTCGGACCGCCTGGCGCGCGGTCGCCACGATCTGGTCGTCCCCCTCACCCGGCGCGTCCACCACCCGCACGTCTCGACCTTGCCCGATGCCGCGCGCCTGGCCTTCCACCACCATCGTCACTTCCGGGAACCACCCGTTGGGAGCCTCGGACCAGATGTTCGCCAGGCCGGCGGCGGCCAAGGGCTCCAATCGGTCGCGCAGGCGGATGGCCGCCCCGGCGCGGTCGCGCCACCAGCCGTCCGGACGCGAGCCCACCACGTTGGCGGCGTCCACGATCAGACGCGCCCGCTGGCCGATCAAAGGCTCGAGGGTGGGCCACGCCGCCGCCAGGCCCGGATGGAGGTCGTAGCGGCCCACCTCCGCTTTCGGCACCCAGGCCAGGGCGCTGGTCTCCCAGTTGGGCTCTTCGACCAGCACTCCGCCAGCGCCCTCGGCGCCAGCCTCTCCAGTGATGTCGTCAGCGAGGCCGCAGCTGACCCCGACGGCGAAAGTGGTGTAGGACCAGTCGCCGTGGTCGGCGATGGACCACCAGGTGGGAGCCAACTGAGCGACATCGAGTCCTGCCTCCTCGCGGCCCTCGCGCAACGCTGCCGCCAGTGGCCGTTCCCCGGCCTGGCGCGCCCCGCCCGGCAAGCCCCAGGTGCCGCCATGATGCGACCGCGGAGCGCGCAATTGGAGCAGGACCTCGTCCCCGCGGCTAACCAGCAGTCCAGCGGCGCCCTCCAACCCCCAGTGCCGACCGCCGCAACGACAATCGTGCCAGTGGTCGGCGGGGTCGCGCGGGCCGACCGGCGGGGGCGGCGGCCCATCGCGTGATCCGGGCGGCGCGGACCAAGCCGGCGTCGGCCCGGCGTCCTCAGACGAGTTCGCGGACATAATCCACCACCCCCGGCGCCGCCGCCTCGATCTGGGTCAAGGCCGATTCGAAATCCTCGTCGGAGCCGTACCAAGGGTCCTCGATGTCGAGTTCGAACCCCGGCGCCAACCCGGCCACCGCCGGATCGAACTCCCGCATCATCCGCACCCGATCAGGCGAAGCGCCTCGACCAATCAGAGAACGGTAATGGCCGAAGGTCGCGGGCAGGATCAAGTCCGTGGTCTCCAACTCGTCGCGGGTGATGCGGTGGGCCCGGTGGTCCGCGTCCGGCAGGTAGCCGCGCCGCCGCAGCGCCCGCGCCGCCCGCCGGTCGATCCGATTGCCTGTCTCCTCCCCCGAGACGCCGGACGATCCGACGCGTGTCAAACCCGACAGAGCGGCATCGTCCAAGAAGGAAGCCAAGACAGCGGCGGCCATCGGTGACCGGCAAATGTTGCCAGTGCAGACGGTCTGAATCGAGAAAGGAGCTTGGGCCATAGACTCGATCCTATGCGCAGGTTATTCAAGGTCATCGGCACGCTCGTCCTGGTCCTGGTTCTGGTCGTGGTGGGCTTCTTCGCGGTCGCCAGTGTCACCGAATACAAACCCAAGGCGAGCGAGGCGCTCGACATCGAGGGCAAGGCGACTTCCCCGCAACCGGCGCCGGGCAGCGAACTGACCCTCCTGAGCTTCAACCTCGGCTACGCGGGGCTCGGCAAGGACCAGGACTTCTTCATGGACGGCGGCGACATGGTGCGCCCGCCGGACAAGGCCGATGTCGAGGCCAACCTCGACGGGATCGTCGCGACCCTGGAGGCGAACCCCGCCGACGTGTATTTCCTCCAGGAGGTCGATTCCGACTCCCACCGGTCCTTCGGCATTGACGAGGTCGCGCGCGTCGAGGCGGCCTTGGGCGGGACGGGGGCCTACGCGCTCAATTTCAAGTCGATGTTCACGCCCTACCCCTGGCCGCCCATCGGCAAAGTCAACTCCGGCCTGGTGACGGTCAGCGCGCTGGAGGCGGACCAGGCGCGGCGGATCGCCCTGCCGGTGCCGTTCAAATGGCCCGTCCGCCTGTTCAACCTCAAGCGCTGCCTGCTGGTGGAGCGGGTCGCCGTCGAGGGCGGCAAGGACCTGGTGCTGGTCAACCTCCACCTGGAGGCCTACGAGGACGGCGCCGGCCGGGCCGAGCAGATGGCCCAGCTGGTCAAGCTGATGCAGGACGAGTACGCCAAGGGCAACTACGTGATCGCGGGCGGCGACTTCAACCAGTCCTTCCCCGGGGTCAGTTATCCCAAGGTCTCGACCAACTGGGTGCCCGGCGACTTCGACGCGTCCGTCTTCCCGGAGGGGTGGCAGGTGGCGCACGATGCCGCCGTCCCGACTTCCCGCCTCAACGACAGCCCCTGGAACGGCGAGAACCAGTTGTTCGGCATCGACGGCTTTGTCACCTCGCCGAACGTCGAGGTCACGGAAGTCCAAACAATCGATCAGAAGTTCGAGTTCTCCGATCACAACCCGGTCAAGCTGAGCGTGGTGCTGGGGTCGTAGTTGGCGGGGCGCCCTATCGGTCGCCCAGTTCCGCGTCCCGCTTGATGGTCGCCGCCACGGCCGCCACGACCGCCGCCGAGAAGCCGCGATCCTCGAGCACGTTCATGCCGACCACGGTCGTGCCGCCCGGCGACGACACTTTGTCTATCAACTGCCACGGGTGCTCGCCGGTCTGTTGGAGCAACGCCGCCGATCCGAGCACGGCCTGGGTGGCGGCATCGCGCGCCTCCTGCTTGGTCATGCCCGCCGCCAGCGCGCCGCGCGCGAGGGCGTCCACGAACAGGAACACCCAGGCCGGGGACGAGCCGGCCACGGCCGTGAAGGCCGGGAACAGGCGTTCCTCCAACTTGATCGCACGCCCCACGGCGGCGAACAGTTGCACCACCGATTCGATCTGCGAGTCGGTCGCCACGGCGTTTCCGGCGACCGCCGCCATGCCCTGGCCGACCGTGGCGTTGATGTTCGGCATCACGCGCACCACCGGCACGTTGGGCCCCAGCCAGCCGTCCAGGTGTTTCAACGTCACGCCCGCGGCGATCGACACCACCAGCGGTTCCTTGGCCACGATCTGGCCGCCGACCTGCTCGAGCACACCCGGCAGGTATTGCGGTTTGACGGCCAGGACCACCATGTCCGATGCCGCCACCACCTCTTCGTTGCCGACGAAGGCTTCGATTCCGGTCGTCTTGGCGAGGGCTTTGATCTTGCTGGCATTCGGATCGTGGGCGCAGATCTGGTCGGGGCCGATCAGGCCGCTGGCGACAATGCCTTCGATGATGGCGCCGGCCATGTTGCCAGCACCGATGAAACCAATCTTCATCCTCCTAGGGTAGAGCGCGCCTCGACGGTGCGCCGACTGGGTGGCCGTGCGCGCTCCATGGTGGAATAGTTCGCGTGGACAAAGTGCGGGTCGATTCGTGGCTGTGGGCGGTCAGGCTGTTCAAGTCGCGCTCGTTGGCGTCCGCCGCTTGCAAGGCCGGTCATGTGCGTGTGCGGGGCGACAAGGCCAAGCCGTCCCAGTTGGTCGGCCCCGGCGACGAGGTCCACGTCCGGGGCGGTCCCCGCGAACGCATCGTGGTCGTGGTCACGCCGCTGACCAAGCGGGTTGGCGCGCCATTGGCGGCCGAAGCCTATGAGGATCACTCCCCGCCGCCCCCGCCCCGCCGCGAGGCGCTCGCGGTGCCGGTGGCGATCCGCGAGCGCGGCAGCGGGCGCCCCACCAAGGCCGAACGCCGCCAACTCGACCGGCTGCGGGGCCGCTCGTCGCGTTGACCCGCCGCGCGGCATCGTCCAAGTTGTGCCGCCAGGCGGACCCTCTCAGCCCGATGGCGACGCCGGGAGCCCCGGCCGACCTAGGCGGGCATCAGGTGTTCGCGCAGCGCATCGCGCGCGACTTGAGAACGGCTCTTGCCGCTCTCCCCGACACGACGCTCCAGCGCCTCGCCCAACTCGCGGTCGATTCGCACCCTGAGCACGGCGGAGACGCCGTCCGTGCCGAGAGAAGGACGGCCACGGCGCCTAGGGCCTGCCGCATCGGCAGGAAAGCGACGCTCTACCTCCTCGTTCCATTCATCCACGACGGCGTCGGTCACGGGGACACCGTTGACCGTACCGTAGGCCTTCGCCTCACTCATCTTGTCAACCACCTCACAAAGCTCGGTTTCGCGTAGTCGCAGTGGTGGAACAACCAGTCGCCGTCGTCCAACAGGGTCGCCACAAGCTCAACCAGGTTGGCGTCTCGGTCGAAGCCGAGCGCTGCGAGCTTGCGCCGCGGACCTTCGGCATATTCCTCGCTGAGCACGATGTGCCTAATCGCGTGACGGGCATCATTGATGCTGACGCCGTGTTTGGTGACAGCCTTGTCGGCCACTCGCCACTCCACGCCAATTAATGTACCACACAAACAGGCTTGAGGGCATCGCCCAGAACCCGGTCCCACATAGTGTCCGAGGGGGGACTTGAACCCCCATGCCCCGTTAGGGGCACTAGCACCTCAAGCTAGCGCGTCTGCCTATTCCGCCACTCGGACTGGTAGCCAAGACAAGATACCATGGCCAGCCTGTTCGCCCAGGAGCCCAGGTGGGGCCAGACTGGGATGGTGGAAAACCGGACTGTCGAGCCGCGAGGCGTCCCGACCTGGCTGAGAGTGTCCGCCGGCAACGCGTGGCGGCTGCTCGTGCTGCTGGCGGCGGCGTATGTGGTGGTCATGATCGTCGCCGAGGTGCAACTCGTGGCCGTCGCGCTGTTCGGCGCCTTCGTCATCACGTCGGTGCTGCGACCGCTGGTCAACCTCTTGGACCGGATCAAGTGGTTGCCCCGGGCGGCGGCCACGGCACTCGGTTTCGTCGCGGCGGTGGCTGTGATCGGCGGAATCGGCACTTTTGTGGGGGTGTCCGTGGCCAACCAGATCCCGCGTCTGACAGACGAGCTGATCAACGGCATCGATGCCATCAACGACATGCTGTCGCGCCTGCCCGCCCCGTTCGACGACTTCGACATAGGGCAGATCGCGGACGACTTGACGGAGTGGATCCAGCGCAACTCGTCGGTCCTGCTGACCGAAGTGATCAACCGCTTCGGGATGGCGGCGGAGGTCCTCACCGGCCTGGTACTGGCCCTGTTCTGCTCGGTCTTCTTCATCAATTCCGGCACTTCGATCTGGCGCTGGACGTTGGGGCAGTTCCATTCCGGCACCGCCGCCAAGCTCGATGCCGCCGGGCAGGCCGCCTGGACCACCTTCTCCGGCTACACGCGCGGGATCGTGATCGTGGGCGTCACCAACGGCCTGTTCGCCGGGATGGCATTGGCGATCATGGGCATCCCGCTGGCCACGCCGATCGGCGTGCTGGTGGCGATGGGCACGTT
>JAISCU010000295.1 GCA_031265345.1 Bifidobacteriaceae bacterium | reverse complement strand
TTTGCGTTCCCGCAGGTCAGCGCGTCGGAGCCGTCCCGTGATGGGTGCAAAACGAGGCACTCGATCCCGAACCGGGTGCATTTGCGGGCACTCGACGCAAACCAGCGTGCAAAAGCGGGCACTCGACGCGCCAAGACGACGGCGGCAGCGCCAGTGGACCCGAACGCCTGGACAGGCCCGCCGCCTGCTGCGGGTCTGCCGCTTGGCCAAATCCAACCCCTGAGTGGCCTGGCGACCCACCGGTCGGCGACGGCGGCACGCGGGCGGGGAGGAACACGGGTTTGCGTCTGACGCCAACCCGTGTTCCGGGCGGGGCGGTGTTGGTTGGGGGTTGGAGGTGGGCCCGTCATCCCCCGGCAGGCCCACCTCCTCGATGCCTCTCACTGGTGTTCGGCCGCGCCTGCGGCGCGCCGGATCGGTCGGCAGGGCTTCCTCGATTGCCCTGCAACGACCCCGGGCGCCGCTTCATCCCCTGTTCGGCGCGGCCCCAGTGAAAGGCAGCTTGGGTGGCCGGCGGCTTTTTCGCCGCCGGCCAGATAGTCACGCTTCCGAGACGCCACCAGCCTTCCGGCCACGCGCCTCGTCCGTGCGGCGGCGGCGAGCGGCGGCCAGCACCAGCAGGCCCCCGGCGCCGATCACGCCCAGCGCCGCTCCGAGCACAGCCAGCACGCCTTCCGCGCCGGTGAACGGCAGCTTGGACGCCTTGGGCGGTTCCGGCCTCACCGGATCGGGTTTGACCGGATCGACCGGTTCCGGAGCAGCCCTCACCACCGCATCGAACTCGCCGGTCACCTCGCCGGACTGGGGCCCCGCCAACGCCACTGACTGCTTGCCGGACGCTCCTGCCGGAACATCCCATTCGAAGCGAACCGTGCCGTCGGAATCGGCCACAGCGGTCAGGGAAGCAGCCACGCCGGCCGCGACCAGGACCACCTTCTCCGACGGTTGGAAGTTCTCCCCGACCACCGATTGGCGCTCGCCGCCGTGCAACACCGGTTCGGCAACCGTCAGACGGGGAATCCCAACCCGCCACGGCCGCTCGGTTCGGTCCCCGGACGGGCCCTCGTCGATGATCGTGAGCGTGTCGCCCTCCTTCGCCGGCGGTCGCAGCGAGCACGACCAACTGAGATCGTCCGCCACCGTGGTCGAGCAGAGCACCTGGCCGTCCTCGTCCTTCACCGTGATGGTTCCGCCCGCCGCGCCGCCGGTCCCGTCGAGGGACGCCCCGTCCGACGGCTCGATCACCAGATCGCCCACGACTGGAGGCACGGCCACGGGGAGTTCCTTCACGACCGCCTCGAACCGGCCGGTGACCTCGCCGGACTGGTGCCCGCGCAGGGCCACTGCTTGTTCGCCCAGCGCCGCGGCGGGCACGTCCCACTCGAAACGGACCACGCCATCCGGACCGGCCACGGCGGACAAGGAGGCAGCCGCCCCGGCTGCGACCAGGACCACGTTCTCCGACGGCTGGAAGTTCTCCCCGACCACTGATTGACGCTCGCCGCCCAAGAGGGTCGCCTGGCCAATCCTCAGGCGGGGAATGCCGACGCGCCAGGGACGCTCGACGCTTTCGCCGACGGGGTCCTCCTCGACGATCGTCAGGTTGTCGCCCTCCTTCGCGGGCGGCTTCAACTCGCACGACCAACTGAGGTTGTCCGCGACGGTCGTGGAGCACAGCACTTGGCCGTCCTCGCCCTTGACGGTGATGGTGTCGCCCGGCGCGGCGCCGTCCCCGTCGAGCGTCGAGCCATCGGACGGTTCGATCACCAGTTCGCCCAAGTTCGGCGGATCGGTGAACGTGAGCTTGGCCCGGGCGGCGTCCGGCGACCAGTCGGTGCCGTCGGCCCGGCGCACGTCCTCGCCATCCAACTGCGCGGTCACGCCGTAGGAGCCAGAGGCGCCCAGGTAACGAACCGAAGCCACGCCCGCAGTCCCGCCAGCCGCGCCAGAAACAGCAGCAATACCCGAGTAATCAATCAGGCCCGCTTCGGCCACCACCCAAGCCGGTCCCCTGACCGCGGAGGCGCCGGTGCCGACCCTGGCGCCGTCCGGCACCCAGAACCGCACCGCGCATGGGACCTGCGTGGCCTCTTGCCAGCACGCGGCCGGGTTGCCGCGCGAGTCCCGCAGCGCCGCCGTGACCGTCAGCCCAGCCGGGTCGTTGGCCAATGCCGGAGCGTTGGGGCTGGTCAGCTCCGTCAACATGGAGGAGGGAGCCCCGCCCACGAAGACCGCCTGGCGCGAATAGACGTCGCCGCCGGATTCGGTCGGGATGGCCGAACCGCCCAGCCGGACCCCCACGTCGAACCGGCCCGCAACGGTGGACACGATCCGCATCGAGGCCGTGCCCGCCGCATCGGTCAGGAACTCGCCGTCCGCGCAACCACCAACCGAACCAGCTTCCGAAGGCGGAGCCGCCACAGTGACGCCGGCGGGAAGCTGCGGCGCGACGCAAGCCCCCGCCACCGGCCGACCGGCGTTCCCAGCCAGCCCGTTGACCACCGCGGCGGTGAGCGTGTGCGACTGCGCGGCATCGGCCACCACGAACGGCGCCCCCGGATCGGTCTGCTCGAGCGTGAAACTCGACGCGGCGGCAGAGCCCGCCTCGGCCTTGAAGACCACGTCCTCAGGACCGAGGTCGATCCCCGACGCGCCGTCCGCCACCCGGCCGACCACCGGGAACGTGCCCGCGAACTGGGACACGACCGGCGCCCGGGCCAGGCCCGGCGTGTGGACGCCGCCCACGCGGCAGGCGTCCGGCACGTCGGCCAGGTCGGCCGCGCAGGTGGTCACGGTCAACTTCTTGGACGATGCCGCCGTCCCCGCCCCGGCGAACACCGGCGTGCCCTGAGCCCCCGTCTGGGAGGCGGGTAGCTCGAAGCTCACCGACACGCCCGGCACGCCGTTGCCGTACTGGTCCACGACCTGCACCCGCGCCCAGGACTCGTCCGTGCTGTTCGCCAGCACCGCGCTGCCGTAGGTCGCGAAGGAGGCGGCGGTCTTGTCAGCGGAGACCGGGCCGGGTTCGAAGCGCGCGCCCTTGACGGTCTGCTTCGCGGCCGGGACCGGCTGCTCGCCGCCCACGGCTTTCTCGCCCGAGCCGTCATCGATGGAGGCTTTGATCCAGACCCAGCCCGCCCGGTGACCCGGAGCGGCGAACTCGTAGACCGCCTTGCCTTCGGAATCGGTCTTGGCGGCCGGGCTGATGGCGGTCCAACCGGTGGCCGACGGCCCGGCGGCGGTTCCGGACACCCAGGAGAAGGTGACCTTGGCACCGCCGACTAGATTGCCTTGGCCGTCCTTCGCCAGGACCTCGGCCCGGTGCTTCGCGCCACCGACCGGCTGCGGGTTCGCGGCGCTCGGGATGCTCAACACGGAGTCCTCACCGGACACCGCTCCCGCGCCGAACGTCACGCCGACTTTGCCGTCGGTGCGCAGGATCGAACCATCGGAGGCGTCCTTGACCGTCAAGATGGCATCGCCGCCGGCCTTCTCCAGCGCGGCCGTGACCTCATGGGTCTTCGCCACGTTGGAGTTGAGACGGAGCAGCGCCTTGCCGTCCTTCAGGTCCACCTCAGCCTGGCTGGTGCCGGTGGTGGGCTTGCGACCCGCCTCCCAGACGCCGGCCGGCAGTTGGAACACCACCCGGCCCTGGTCCGCCCCATTGCCCTGGGCGTCGAAGACGCGCGCCACGACCTCGGCCACGGCGGAGCCATCAGCGGTCGCGGCCGCCTGGGGGCCTTCCAACCAGGACGCGCCCGCCACTCCCGCGCCGGCCGCGAACCGAACCGTGAACGATGCGCCCACATTGACCCAGGCCGAGCCGTTCCAAAGCTGGACCTGGCCGTGGTGGGTGCCCTTGGCGTTGGCGAACAGCTTCCAGGTGTGGGCGCCGAGGGCCCCGGACTGCGGATCGCCAGTGCGGCCCTCGAACGAATCGCCCTCGACCAGGACCGACTTGGGCAGGCCGGTGACGCGCACGGGCACGCCGGGCACGGGCAGGCCGGCCGAGGATCGCGCCTCGACCTTCAGCGCGTACGAATCGGCCACGAGCCCAGTGGCTGGCACTTTGACGGAGTCCCCGGCCACTGGATCGGCGGTGTCCGGCGTGATGGTCCAGGCCGACTTCTCGCGGCCCGCCACACCGGAGGTGAAGGACACCTCGGCTGGCGATCCGGTGACTGCGAGGCCGCCCAGGGAGGCCTCGACCTTGAACGTGCCGGGCTCCTCCGAGGCGAACTCGACGTAGGCCAGCCCGGTCTGGAACACGCCCGCGACCACGCAATATGCAGGGGCTTTCGACTTGGCCTCAGGGTCGCAGGTGGCCACCTTCACCGAAGTGCCGCTCCCGCCCTTGACATTCGGACCAGGCACCTTGGCGGCGCCGGCCTCGATGGAGAAGGCCACGTCCTGCCCGCCCAGCGGATTGCCGAAGGCGTCCCGGACCCAGGCCTTGGCGTAATGGGTCGCCTGCCCGTCCGCCAGCGCCAGGTTCTGCGAGACCTCCAGCTTCGATTCCGCCTGGTCCACGTCCCCGGCCGCGAACACCAGCGGCACTGGGCTGCCGCCAACGATCCGATCCCCGGCGTAGAACGCGCAGCCGTGCCAGGGACCCGCCTTGGAGGTCACGAACCGCACAGCGGCAGCGCCCTTGGCGTCCGTCAGAGCGGAAGCGGACCGTGTGTCCGCGTCCGGCGTCTGGCGGCAGTAGTCCTCGCCCGAACCGGTCGGCTCGGCGCGGAAGAACCGGTACTGGACCGCCGCCCCGGCCTGGTTCACGGCGTTGCCGTGCTTGTCCAGCAGTTCCGCCTTCACCTGGTAGCCGTCCGGCGCCGCGCCCACGGTCAACGGCCCAGCCGGGGTCCGGCTGATCCGTGACTTCACCGGGTCGATGGCGCCGGCCTCGAACTCCACCACGGCAGGCGAGTCCTTCTCGACCGCGGCCCAGGCGGTCGCGCCAGCCGGTTTCGACTCAGCCGTCACCTCGTGCACGGCTGCCACCGTCGAGGTCAGCGCCACTTCGGCGCGTCCCGCAGCGTCAGTCACGGCCTCGACCTGCGCCGGGCCTGACGGCCCACCAACCACGTCCACGCCCTTCGGCACCGAGAACTTGACCGGCGCGCCAATGATCGGGTTGGCGAAGGCGTCCAGCACATAGGCCCCCACTGTCAACTCGGCGGCGCCGTCCGCCACGGCGGTCGCGTCCGGCGACTCCAGATAAGACAGGTCGGACTCCATGGGACCGGCCACGAACTCGATGCGCGCCGGATCGGGAGCGATGCCGTCCGCGCCGACCAGCGCCCGGACCGAGTGCTTCCCGGCCCTGGTCGTGACCAGGGTCACCTTCACCACGCCGGAACCGTCCGTCTTGTGCGGGCCCTTGCCCACCACCGAGACTCCGGCCGAGGGGACTATCGCCACTTCACCGTCCACCACCAGGTTTCCGCCCGCGTCGCGCAAGGTGACTGTGGCGGCCCACGAGTCCTTGCCATCCGCCACCACACCGGGATGCCCGGCCCCCACAGCGGTGCTCGGCTCGACCTCGAGACTCGACCGAGCGGCATCGGGCGCGCCGGGACGGAACTCCAGCGACGCCGACCCGACGGCCACGCCCCGGATGGTGGCGCTGACCGTGACGACCTCGCCGCCCACCACCGAATCGATGATCGCGATCCGGCTCAGACCGGCCGCGGACGAGTCCACGGTCAACGTCCGCCCGGAACCGGCCGCGCCCACGATCTGGGCACCACCGGTGACGGTGAACGTGACCGGCTCCTTCGCCACCGGGTTGCCGCCGGTCACGGCGTCCAGCACCGCCACCTCGGCGAAGTGCGCGGCCTTGCCGTCGTTCGCGATCAGCGCGCCGGAGGAGGAACTGAAGCGGGCCGCGCCGGGCAACGCCTGGTCGGCCTGGAAGCGGGCCGTCAGCATGGAGCCCACCTGGCCGGAGGCGATCCACGCCTCGACCTCGTAGGTCCCGGCGGTGGCCACCGTCCACGACGGCCACAACGCCACGCCGCCGGAGGACCGCGCCACCTGTTCGCCCGCCCAGACGCCCGCGCCCTGCAGCCGCCAACGGAAGGTGACGTCCTGGGGCGCGGCGGTGTAGGCGTTGCCGGACACGTCGAAGAGCTCGACGCGCGGGGTGTGGAACTCGCGGCGCACCGTCTTGACGGCCGAACCGGTCGGGATGGTGAACTTCGAGCCGGAGGCGGAGACGGCCGCGTTGATGAACTCGGCACTGGCCGGGCTGCCGGTGGTCACAGCGACCATCGCGCCAGCCGTGCCGACTCTCGCCGTCACCTCGTAGGTGCCGGTCACCTTGGACACCAGGACCAGCTCGGCCGTGCCGCCCACGCCCAGCGGGACCGTCACGGTGGCCGGGCCCGTGACCGGCTTGGCGCCCGACGGCAGACCGACGGCCGTGACCTTCGCGGGAACTGTGAACACGGCATCGCCCGTGGTCACGGCGTTGGAGTGGGCATCTTTCGCGTAGACGGTGACCACCTGCCGCTCTTTGCCGTCAGCCTTGGCCGGGCCGCTGCCGGGGCCAGACAGGTAGGACGTGGCGGCGGAGGCGGGGCCGGGGACGAACTCGACGCTCGCCGTCTTGCCAGAAGCCCCAGCGGTGGGTTGCGACAGCTGGTCGCCCGCCACCTCGACGCTCACCACGAAGGCGCCCGCGGCGGTCGACTTGACCAGGAACTCCGCCACGCCCGAAGCCGTCCCCACCCGGCCCGTCGTGACCGCGTGGAGGCGGTCGCGCCCGGAGGCCGGATCGGCCACCTTCACCACCGCCGGCAGCCCGTTGATCGGATCGCCGTCCTTGTTACGCAACTGGACGGTCACCTTGAAGGAGTCCGAGCCGTCCGCCGTGGCCGGGTCGCCCTTGTTCGAGGAGGACCTGACGACCGTGAACCATGAGTCGGCGGCAGAGGCGGCGTCGTTCGCGAAGGTGACGGTCTTGGCGGCGGTCTGGTCCGCGCCGCTCACGCCCACCACCGGGAAAGCGCCTTCGAACTCCGACACCAGCTGGACGGTGACTAGGCCGTCCGAGGGGCTAACGCCTGTGGTGGTCTTGAGCCCCGAGGCCAGCGGGGCGAACACGGGGCCGTCGCCGGGCGCGGTCGCCTTGAACCCGAGCGTCACGCCCTTGACCGGGTTGCCGTGCGCGTCCTGCGCCCGCATCCTCGCCCACAGCGGGTGGCGTCCGGTGGCCATCGCCGTCGTGTCCTGGACCTCGAACGAGGCCAGGGTCTTGGTCAGGTCGAACGGCCCGGCCACGAACTCGGCCTTGGCGGGCGAGTCCTTCACCTCGGCCCCCGCGATCCGGGCCTCGACCGTGTAGGCAGTCGCCTCGGTCGAGGCGAACTCCACCGCCGCCACGCCCTTCGCGTCCGCGGCCTCGGTCCGCTCCGACATGTGCGTGGCGTCCGGCCCGTAGCGGAACACCACGCGCGTGCCTGGGACCAGGTTGCCAGTGGCGTCCTTGACGGTCACCTCGGCGCGGTGCTTCTCCTTGCCGTCCGCCACTTTGGCGGCCGTGGTCACGGTCAGCACAGAGTTGGACGATGCCGCTTTGCCGGGTTGGAACACCACCTCGACTCGGCCGTCGGTCGCCTTGTCAGTCTGCTCGCCCGCGTCCTTCACCAGCTTGATCGCTTCGTCTCCGACTGTGGCCGTGACCTTGTAGGCATTGGCCGCCTTGGAGGTGTAGGTGACGGCCGCGTAACCGCCCCGGATCGGGGCGTCGATGGTGACATCGGCGCCGCCTGCGACTGGGGCGGCGGCGGTCGCGGTCAGGCCGGCTGGGACCGTGAACCGGACGTTCCCGGCCTGCACGTCGTTGCCTTTCGCGTCGACTATGTGCGCCCTCACCGTGGCGGTGTCGGCGCCATTGGCCTCGACCGGGGCGACGGGGGCGATCAGCCAGGAATGGTCCGCCGAGGCGACCCCCGAGCCGAACCGCAGCTTGAACGACGCGGGCTCGATCTTCTTCCAGTCGCCGGAGGCCGTCCGCACCTCGACGGTGCCGCTGAATTCGGCAGCGGTGGCGGAGTACAGATGCCAGGTGTGGTGGCCGTACGCGCTCGAGGCCGGCGTCGCGGTGACGCCCGAGACTCCACCCGTCTCCACGATGGACACCTTGGAGGTGTCGAGCCCGGTCAGGCGCACGGCGGCGTTCGGAACCAAGATGCCCGCCGCCGAGCGGACGCGAACCGTCAACTCGTAGGCGTCGGTCGCCTTGCCGGACGCGATCACTTGGGCGGTCGTGGACTTGACCGTGTCGGGGGTCAGTTCATAAGACGACTCCCCCGGATCGGGCGCGCCAGCGTCGAAGGAAACCGGCTGGGGCGAGTCCTTGACCTCCTTGCCGCCGATCTTGGCGGACACCATGAACGAACCCGGCTCGTGCGAGGTCACGTCCACGTGGGCCAGTCCGTCGGAGTCGGTGGTGGCAGTGCCCGTGGCCCCGCCGCCGGTGGTCGCGATCAGGCTGGGGCCGGTCACGCCGGGCGCCCCTTGGTCAACTGCGAAGGCGACCTGGGCGCCGCCCACGGGGTTGCCGTTCGCGTCCACCGCCGTGACGGTCGCCCGGTGACGCGCCTTGCCATCAGCCTCGACGTTGTTGGGCGTCACCTTGAGGGCCGATGCCGCCGGGTCGGCCGCCCCGGCCTTGAAATCGAGCGGCACCGGCGACCCGCCCACTATCTGACCGGCGCCGATCTGCGCCGTCGCCCGCCACTGACCAGCGGTCTTGGTGGCGAAGGCGGTGGTCGCGACGCCGTCCGCGTCAGTCGTGAGCGACCGGGTCACCGCCGCCACCCCGGCGACCGCTTGGCCCTTCGAGTCGTGGAGACGGAACTCCGCCGTCACCGACGTGCCCGCGACCTTGACCGGATTGTCGTGCTGGTCCTTCAGCTCGACCAGCACGGTGTAGGCGGCCGCGCCATCGGCCACCTTCGGTCCGGTCTCCGTCTTCGAGATCGACGATTTGGTCAGGTTCACCGCGCCGGCCTTGAAGACCGCCACGGCCGGCGAGCCGCCCTTGACGGCGATCCACGAGCCGGTGGAGCCCTTGCGGGCCTCGGCGGTGACGTCGTAACTGTCGGCTTTGGTGGAGGTCAGAGTCAGGCGCGCCTGTCCCGACGAATCGACAGCGCCTTGCGTGGCGCCCACCGCCTTGGTGTCGGCTGGCACCGCGAACCTGACTTCCGCGTCCGTCACGGGATTGCCCTTGGCGTCCCGGACGGTGGCGGTCACCACTTGCGTGTCCTTGGCGTCCGCCACGGCACTCGAGGCGGGCGAGGTCAGGAAGGTGCGGTCCTTGGCGTCGGAGATGTCGCCCGCCGCGAACTCGATCACCTGGTCCGCCGCCGGGATCTTGGCCGAGCCGATCTTGGCGTTGACGGTGTGCTTGCCCGCCACCTCGGACGTGAAGTCGACTGTGACGAGCCCGTTCGAATCGGCCGCGTACGGGCCGTCGCGCGAGGGCTTGACGGCCCCCGGCAGGTCGAAATCGACGGTGCCGCCGCGGGCGGCCGCGCCGGAGGAGTCGCGGACCTGCACCTTGGCGGTGTAGGCGCGCGCGCCATCGGCCGTCAACGGGCCGGTCGGCGTGATTGTCCAAGAGGACTTGGCCGCGTCGGGAGCCCCGGCGGCGAAGACCAGATCCTCTTCGCCCACCTTGACTTTCGCTATCCCGCCGGTGATATGGGTGGTCACAGCCGAAGGCGAGGCCACCTCGACACGGGCCAGGCCCAGCTCGGAACTCGTCAACTCGCAAGTCTTGGCCTTGCAGCCAGTGGTGGTGAAATGAGCGGGATCGCTTGCCGGGAGCTCGAAGTCCACCTTGGCGCCCTTGACCAGGTTGCCGTAGGCGTCCTTGACCGTGACGGTGGCGGCGTGGGTGTCCTTGTCGTTGGGGGACACCTGGCCGGTCGAGGCCCAGAACACCGACTGGGTCGCGTCCGCCGGCCCGGCTGCGAACAGGGCGCTCCTGGTGGTCTGCGCGTCCGGGATCTGGCCCTGGGCCACATGCGCCCGCACGTCGTAGGACCCGGCCGTGGTGACGGTGAACTTGTCCCACAGCGCGACGCCCTTGACGGTCTGGACTGTCGGCCCGGTGGTCCACAGGCTGGCCGATTGCGCCTTGTAATAGAAGGTCACCGCCACGGACGGGGTGTAGAGGTTGCCGGTCTGGTCCTTCAGCGTCACCCGCGGCGTGTGGAACTCGGTCCCCACGGCCTTGGCGGACGGCATGGACGCCACGACGAACTCCGAGCCCGCCGTCGACAGGTCGGCGTTGACGAACTGAGCCACGGCCGGTGAGCCCTGTTCGATGTCCTTGCCGCCCACTTTCGCTTCGACGCTGTAGTCGCCCACCAGCTTCGAGATCAGGACCAGTTCGGCCGCCCCCTCGTGGCCGGACGCGGCAGAGGTCGTGAGGGACACGGAGGCGGGTCCAGCGACCCATTTGCCGTCCGCGTCGAGGGCCTGGACATCGCTGGGCACAGCGAAGACGACCGCCTGGCCGGTCACGGCGTTGGCGTTGTTGTCCGCGATCTGCGCCAGGACGGTCTGGCGCTCCTTCCCGTCGGCCTTGACCGTGCCCACCGGGGCGACCAGGCGGCTGTGCTCAGCCGAGGCCGCGCCGGGCACGAACTCGGCGGAGACCGCTTTGACAGCCGGGTCCGCCACGGTGCCGAGGGCGTCTTGGCCCACCAGCACGGTCACTTCCCAGCGACCGGCTTTGACGGTGGTCAGGTCGATCACGGCCTGACCGGTCTTGCTGGTGCCGGTGGTGCCGGACACCACCGGGAAGTCACGGACAGCCGCCCCGACGATGCCGCGCGGAGTCATCCGCACAGTCGCCCCGGCAGCGTTCAGCGCGGTTCCGGAGACGTCGCGCAGGGTGACCGTGACCGTGTAGGCCTCCTTGCCGTCCGCCACGGCTTTCGGATGGGCGCTGTTGGAGGCCTTCGGCGCGACCTCGAACCGTGAGGTCGCGGCCGAGGCGGGGACGTTCGAGAAGTGGACCTGGCGGACTTGGCTCAGCGCCGCCTGGTAGCCGCCCCGCGCGTCGAAGTCGCCCGGCCACAGCGAATACGCCTTGGCGTAGGCCCAGCCGTCCGCGCCGGACTTGGCCGATTCGGACTTGCCGCCCGTCGTCGCATCATCCCAGGCGGGTCCCTGCGTGCCCTGGTAGTCCAGCTGGAAACGCAGCTCGACCCCCTCGATCGGGTTGCCGAACCGGTCCTGGGCCTTCATCTTCGCCTGGGCATACGCCACGGCATCGGCCTTCTTGACCGACTGGTCGACGGCGAAAGACGCCAAGGTGGCGGTCTGGTCCAACACGTCGGCGTGGAAGGCGGCCGTCGCGGGCGAGCCGTCCACGTCCGCCGTGGTGCCCTCGATGCGCGCCTCGACCGTCCAGACCGTGGCGACCTCGGAGCCGAACTCCCAGGCGGCGACGCCCGCGGCGGTGGTGGCGACCGGCTGGGACGAGCCGGTCTTGCGCTGGCCGGAATTGTCGGTGTAGGAGTAGCGGAAGACCACCTTGGCGGCGCCGTCCTTGATCGCGTTGCCCTTGGCGTCCTCGACGCTGACCTCGGCGCGGTGCTTCTGGGCCCCGCCGACCAGCTTTGTCGTCTTGCCGTCAGCCCCAGCGGTCGGGATTGTCAACAGGGAATCGGCGGGGGACGGCTGACCGGCCACGAAAGCGGCCAGGGCGTTGCCGTCGTTCGCCAGAACGGTGTTCTCGGCGGCGTTCTTGACCGTCAGGACGTCCTTGCCCGCGATGCTCGCTGTCACTTTGTGGACGGTCGCGACCGTGCTGGTCAGAGCGATGCGCGCCTCGCCCTTCGCCACGGCCACCTTGACTGTGCCGGGACCCGCCTGGCCGTTGCCGCTGAGGCCCTTGGGCAGGGTGAAGACCACCTCGCCGGACGTGGCGGCGTTCCCCTCGGCGTCGAAAGCCCGCACACTCAGGGCGATCGGGGCAGTGCCGTCAGCTAGAGCTGTGCCGCCGCTTTGGACCAGCCATGATTTGCTCGCGACCGGCTCGCCAGCGACCAGATGGGCCGTGGCATTGCCGTCCGTCACCACGGCCACGTCCTGGCCGTCCGCTTTGACAGTGATCTTCTTGTCGCCGGACACGGTGCCGGTGAAGCTGGCCTCGTAGACGCCGCTCCCGATATGCGTGAAGGCCGAGACCTTGACGCCCTCGCCGGTCGGGCCGTAGGCGGACACGCGACTCGCGCCGGTCGTGACGGGAAGCTTGTTGGTGCCGATCAGCGTCACCGTGACCTTGCCCGTGTCTTTGCCATCAGCCGTCACCGGGGTGGTCGAAACCTCGAAATGCGACAGGGCCGGATCGATGTTGGAGTCCTGCCAAGTGGCCGTCTTCACCCACGGTTTGGAGTCCCCGCCCGGCAGGGCCACCCACTGGCCCGATTGGTAGAGCTCGCCGTACACTTTGCAGGACTCGGCCGCGGCCGACCGCAGAGATGTCTCCGCCTTGCCCTGGGCCGAGGTGGTCACCTCATGCTCCTTGGCGGTGCCGCCCGCGAAGGTCGCCCCGCAGGACGCGTCCACCCGGAAACGAACCTTCGCCTTGTCAACCGGGTTGTTGCGCCCGGCGTCCCACACCCTGATCGCGGGATGGAACACATATCCGGTCGGATGCGGCACGCCCACGCCGTCCGGATCGTCATCCGGATCGTCCAGATCATCCTGCGGCGCCGTCTCCCCGGCGCCGTTGAAGGTGAAGACCGAGGACTTGGCGTCCGCGGGCGGCGTCACGAACTCCGCCACCACATAGGGGTCGCGAGAGGTCTTCTCGCGCACCGCGAACGCCGTGCCCTGGGACGGGGTGTGGGTCACCGTGATCCGCTTGGCGCCGGCCAGCGACGCGTGGACCTCGAGTTTGTAGACGCCGTCCACGCAGCGGCTGTCCACCAGCGACGCCGCGCAAACGAGCTTGGCCGCCGTTCCCCCAGCGCTCGTGGTCTGGCCGTAATAGACGCCCTCCTTGCCTCCGGCTGGGGGCGCAGCCGTCAACTCGCCCGCGTTGGCGCCGTCCTGGTACGGCCCGTCGCTGGAGTCGCGCAGCGTGACGGTCACGGTCTGCTTGCCCCACTGGGCCGCCGTCGAGCCGGGCGCGTCATGGTTAGCCGCCTGGTCAGCGGTTTGGGTGACCGTCATGAAGGACTTCGCCTCATCGGCCGCCGCAGCCTTGAAATAGACCGGCACCGGGGTGGCGTCGGTCGGCTTGCCGGTGGTCTTGGAGGGCACGTAGTCGGTGCCGATCTTGGCGGCCATGGCGTAACCGCCGGGGCTGGTCGCGGCGATCCGCACGTCGGCGGCGCAGCCGCCCTTGGAACTGATCGCGCAGGAATAGGACTGCCCGGCGTCCTTCCAGGTGGTGCCGCCGTCGGCGGAGTACTGGAATTTGGCGCCGCTGGCCTCGGCGCCGGTGCCCGCGATCGCGGTCAGCGTGAACGTCGCTTCGGCGCCGATGGAGGGGTTGGGTTGCTCCGCGCCGTCCTTGTCCCGCACGGTGCCGACCACTTTGAGATCGACTTCCGAGGTGCCGGTTCCGGCTGTCAATGGCGAGGTCTGGTTGTCGCTCGGCTTCGCGGCGACCGTGGACTTGGTCAGGTCCGCCTGCGGCGCGTAGGTCAGGTGGCAGGTGATGTCGGAAGGCAGGGTGGCCCCGCCGGTCGGGGCCGGGATGGTGACCACGCCTTTCGACGTGTCGACCGAAGCATTGATCGAAGTCCCGGTGGTGGAGTCCTGGCACCAGGTGTCCGTGGGCGTTCCGTTGGCGGTCCGGTTCGACAACTGCCAACCGCTCAACTGTGTGGCGTCAGCCGCCCCGACCCCCGCCGTGGTCAAGGTCACTGACGCGGTCCGGCTCGTCAGCGCGTGACCCCGGTTCGAGGCGATGAAAGTGTCCGCCGAATTGGTCAGCAAGCTGTCCGTGGCGCTCGAGGGCCAAGTCGCTGAGACGTTGCCGAGCCGCAGCCCCACATGCGCTGGGACCGAGCCCAGGGTGCGGGCCTTGATCCTGAGCACTCCGCTGGCCACGCCCAGTCCGTAGTCCTCGACTTCGCCGCTGGGCATCCAGGGCGAGGCGCCGGGATTGGACGGCTCCCGCGTCAGGGCGGTCACGCCCGCTTCGGTGGACACCCGTGCGCGCACGAACACCGGCGCCACGCCGCCTGCGGGGCTGCCGGACGGGGCGGTGTAGTCGCAGTAGACGTACCCCTGCGTGTCCGGCGTCGGCGTGCAGGAGCCCGCGCCGAGGAGCGCCTGGCTGAAGGTCGCCTGAGCGGCGCCGGAACTGGAAAGCCCGGTGATCCAGGCCTTGACGTACGCTCTCTCCACGGCGGCGGCATCGCCCGAGGCTTGGGCGCGGAACGCGTATTTCTTGCCCGAGGCCATCAACTGTCCCTGCGCGGGCAGCCAACCGCCGGTGGGGCGCCCGTTCGCGTCGGTCGTGGCGATCTCCAGTCCGTCGTCGGTGGGATGGCTTCCGGCCTGCGGCGACGGGTCGCCGTCCTGGTAGACGCCGGGGGCGGCGCCCAGATGGAGGTAGGGCTGGCCGGCCCGGCGCGGGTTCGCGTAGGGGCCGCCCGCGGCGTTGGTCGTCTTGTAGCCGTCCGGCGCGTCGCCCCAGGAGGCTGCGGCCGTGACACCGAAGTCAGCCCGGACCACGGCCATGTCCGTGCTCATGTCGACGCGGCTGACAATGGCGGCGCCGCCGGTGGCGGCCAGCGGATCGGCCGGGCTGGGCGGGTCGATCCCGTCCGCGCGGGCTCCGTAGCACTTGACCGCGCCGCCTTTGGCCGCCTGGGACGGATCGACGCTCTGGTAGTCGCCTTTGGCGGTGGCGCAATACGGCTTGACGGTGTTCGCCGAGGTCTGGCCGTTCACCTTGTAGGTGAAGCTCTCCGCGTTGGCGTAGCTCTGGGCCGCGTTGACCCCGCCGACCCTCGGTTGCTTCAGGCGCACCAGGAACTGTCCCTTGGTCGCGTTCAGCAGCGCGGAGTAATGGCCCAAGGAATCAGTCAGGACTGAGCCCTGCTTGGCCCATTTGGGCGCCGATTCCGTGCCCAGGTTGCGGTAGATCTCAACGGTCGCGTTACTGATCCCGTCGTCGCTGGACGCGACCGCGCCGTCGCCGTTCCGGTCGTTGAAGACGCGCCCCTCGATCACCGGCGCCGCCTGGGCCGCGCCCAAGTCGTGGGGGGCGGGGGCAGGGGCGGTGCCGAGCTTCTCGACCGTGCCTGAGAGCGGGTTCCAGCGGTGCAGGCTCGCGTCCGCGCTGAGCGTGTAGAGAGCCCCGTCAGTGAAGGCCAGGCCGTACTTGTGGGACGTGCCGCCGTCGGCGGTGAAAGCCTTGATCAGGCGGAAGGTCCAACCCTTCGAGGTCGGCTCGCCCGCCGAGTCGTGCGGGACCTCCAGGCGCACCAGCGCGTGATGCGTGGCGTCGCCTTGGAGCAGTGCGTAGAAGTTGCCGTTGGCGTCGATCGCCATGTCCGAAGCGAGGGTCCAGTTGGCCGGACTGTAGTTCTGCCCGGTCTGAGCTGCCCATTGGGTGTTCAGGGTCTCGTTGTCCCCCGGGTCGATCTTCCGGACGCCGGCGACGCAAGTGACCGGGTCCTGGTCGGTGCCCGGCTCGCCCAGCTTGTAGATCGCCGCGTCCAGGCTCCACGACTTGGCGTTGCCGCTCAGAAGCTTGGCGGCTGCGGCTCCGAGTTGGTAGAGGTAGCCGTTTCGCTGGTTGACCTCGGACGACCAGCGGCTCGAAGACCTGCACGCGCTCTCGTCAACCCCTGGGGCGAAGGTCAGGTTCCTGGAACTGGTGATGTCGCCATAGTCAACCCCGTTGACCTTCCGGACGCCGCCTTCGACCACCGACTGGTAGACGTAGGTCGAACCGCTTGAACGCCCGGCCACCATGTGGATCGTGTCATCCCCGGCGTGCCTGAAGACCGGCCCCACCGCGACGGTGTCCTGGCTGATCTGGCCGGGTGTGCCGTGGTCCCTCCCGGAAGGGTCGAACCGGGCGGTCATCTTGGTGGCTTCGATGGCGTTCAACGAGCCTGGATTGTCGACCGCGTAGATCGCGTTGTTCGACCCGTTCTTGTACCAGAGCTGGTTCTGACTGAACACGCCGTCCCATTTGTTCAAGTACGAGACCGCCTCCGCCCTCTCGGCGCCGCCAAGGACGTCGCCCACCAGCACCCCCGTCACGGCGACGGCCACGACCGCCGCCAAAGCGACAGCCTTGACCAGGGGGTTGATCCGGCGCCGCGCCCGTGTCCGCGCGCCGCGCCGGTCCGGTCGGGGCCTGTCGGAGCCGCTGGAGAGATGGGGGGTCTCGTTCATGGTGGAGTTCCTTTGGTGTAGGGGTTTTGGAGGACGCGCTGGCCGTTTTCGGGTGCGGCAAGCGGAACTCAGCCGAAGGTGATAGCCCTCGGCTGGGCATGGTGGGTGTGGTGTTCGGGGAGTTTGGTCCGTCAGGTGGGGCGCGCGAAACGCCCTGCGGACGCGGCCGTGGCTTCTAGCCGGTGCCGGGCTCGCCGGAGTTGGTCAGGGCGCTCACCGCCCTGGGGCCTATCTAGAGATCAGCTTCGGCCGTCGCCTCAGGTGGGTCGGCCTGCTCGCGCCGAATGCGTCGAGACACAGGTGGGAACTAAGAGCCCTATTCACGCCATCAAATCCTTGGTACTGCAACTTACTATCTACCGTGACCTGCGATAACGCAGATCACGCTTGGAGATTAGCGACCATGGTCCTCCCCTGTCAAACCGCCCGCCGTGAGCCCTTTTCCTTCCTCCGCACACAGCCCGTGCGGCCCCTGGACCACCCCGTGGGGGCCGCCGCAGAACAGGGGCCAGGCCCCTGTTCCGGGGGCGCGGGCCGCGGCTGCGTGTCGGGCTGGATGTGGCGGGAAAAGACAGCATCCATGGTTGTCGCGCGCGAGTGCCAGGGATCCTGCGTTTTGTCCGGGCCCGGTTCTCGCGAGCGTCAGGGATCCTGCGTTTTCGCCTCCGGCCCCCGGCCCGGCCTTCGGCGGAACCGCAGGTCAACGGGCCGCGCCCAAGAGGGCACGAAACTGAAAACGCAGGATCCATGGAAGTCGCGGAAACGGCGCCCCGGGAAAACGCAGGATCCGTGGTTGTCGGCGCCGAGCGTCAGGGATCCTGCGTTTTCCAAGGGCCGCCCGCGGGTCGACGGCACGCGCCGGCCGGGCCAGGGAGTCACAGCCGCAAACTGAACGGTATCGGGACAGGCCCCTGTTCCGGCCGGGGGATCGCAGGTCGCTCGGCCGGGCGCGCACCGGCTCAGCTTCTCGCCGGGCTGGCCATGGCCGGGCAGAGGTGCCGATTCGGATTTGGCCTGGCGTCGAGACGATACGCCCGATGCCGTCCTGTCGGGTCGGTCGCGCGGGCCGCGCCGTCCCGGCACCCGGAACGGGCGCCTGGCCCCCGTTTCCGGCGGGGGCGGCCGCGCCGTCGAGGGGAGGCCGCAGCAGGGCACGGAGAACACTGAAAACGAGGGCAAAATGATGTCCCGAAACGTCGAACAACTATTGCGGGCAGGGATGTTCCACGATATACTGGAACCATGACGTCGACGCCGGACCCGGAGCCCTTTGAGGGTCCCGGCGCGGGCGGCCCCGACCGGTCGGAGGGGGCCTTGCCCGGCGAGCCGGAGGAGGCCGGTTTCTGGGCCGTGCCGGGCGTCGACCCGCCCAGGAGCGCCACCCCGGCGAGGGCGCCCGGGTCGTCCGGGGTGGAGGGGTACCGGCCCGTCGCCGGCCAGCGGGTGGACGCGGTCGTGGAGCAGGTCCGGAAGATCGGCGACCCAGGCGAGC